>JAITWR010000084.1 GCA_031285165.1 Novosphingobium sp. | reverse complement strand
TGCACCCTCTCGGCAGGATACGCCTGATGCCCCACTATCCCGATGACATGCCGACATGGCTCTGCGCGTTCTTCGCCATCGCCGCCGGCGCGCTGGCCGGCTTCATTGCCGTGCTGATCGTCTTCGCTTTCGTTCCGCCGCGCAGCCTCGATGCGCAATCTCCCGCCGCCGGCCCTGTCGAGGATCAGGCCGGCGGCAACGGGGGAGGGGAATGATGGGCGGGATCGATGTCACTACGCCGCAGGCCGGCTTCTACCGCACCCGCCTCACCCGTGGTTCCGTCCGCGTCGGCGTGCGGCTGCACCATGGCCCGCCGCTCGATCCGGTCACCGGCGAGGTGCTGGATCGGTCATGGCGCTGGATGGCCGATGTCAATGGCGAGCCCTTTGCGGACTTTGACCGCATCTGGCCCGCCTGCGCCGGCGAACCGATCAGCGAACAGGAATACCGCCGCTACTGCGCCCGCCAGGACTGGGCGCGCGATCAGGCGCCGGACAGCGCTTACGCCCGGCCCGGCCGCCGCCTCGATCCCCTTTCCACCACATCCCCGCTGCCATTCTGAAGGAGTTTCCCATGTCCATTCGCCGTCCCGCTGCCCCAGCCGCCGCCGATCCCGCACCGGCTCACACCGGCCATAACCGCGCCCCGCTCGATGAGCTGATCCCGGCCGAGTTCCGCGCCGAACTGCTGCGCGAGCGGCCCGATTTCCTGACCCGCTTCGCCGATGTGATTGCCGCGGCCGATCGTGCCGAAGCCATCGACGATGAAACGCTCGGCCGCTGCGGCGATCTCGTGAAGATCTGTCGCGCCATGGATGCCCATGTCACCGCCACGCACAAGGCGGTGAAGGAACCGCACCTGCTTGCCGGCCGGCTCTGCGATGCGGAAAAGAATGCGCTGGCCGAACAGTTGGCCACCGCGAAGCGCAAGGTCGAGGACAAGGCGAATGCCTTCATCGCCCGGCGCGAGGCCGCCGCGCGGGCGGAGCGGGAACGCATCGCTGCCGAGGAACGCGCAGCGGCCGAACGCGCCGCCGCCGCGGAGCGCGAACGCATCCGGGCCGAACAGCTTGCCGCCGAAGCCGCGCGCAGCGCCGCCGGCGAGGAAGAGCGTATCGCCGCCGAACAGCGCGCCGCCAAGGCCGCGCGTGAGGCGGAGGAAGCGATGAAAGCCGCCGCGCTCGCCCCCGCCGCACCGTCGCGCAGCGAACCCGTCCGCTCCGATGCCGGTGCCACCGTCTCCGGCAAGCAGGAATGGAAAAGCGAGGTCACCGATTACCAGCTCGCCTTCATTGCGGTGGAGGACAACGCGCATGTCCGGGCGGCGATCGACAAGGCCGTCGCCGCGCTGGTCCGCGCCGGCAAGCGCGAGATTCCCGGCACGCGCATCTGGCCCGTGGCGAAAGCATCGTTCCGGTGACCTTCAAGATGCGTCCATTCGATCAGGCCTGCAAAGGCACCCGGACATCTGCGCAGGAGAAGGCCACCGCCCGGAACTTCCGCATCTTCAGGCTGCGCGGTCTCCATGCGCAGGTGTCAATGTTGTCTGGCCCGCGCCGCGAATTGGCGGAAGCCCTGGTGGACTGGGAACTGATCGAGATGGGCGCGAAGACGATGGCCCAGGCTGATCAGGACCGATGGGACCGGATCATGAAAAAGAACCTCAAGGCCGCCTCTAACGGCAAGTGCTTCGAATGCGGCCTGCCGATCAACACCTGTGAATGCCTACCCTTCTAAGGAGAACCCCCCATGCAAACCGCCCGTGCTGCCGCCGTCGCCAGCGAAAGCCGCCAGATCGACGAAAGCACCAGCCGCGCCCTTGCCGCCGCCGAACAGCGCGACAGGCCCAGAAACGCGCTTCAGGCAATCAGCGAACGCTACGGCATGTCGGCCGGCAAGCTGGTCGATACCCTGCGCGCTACCGTCTTTTCCGCCGCCCGCAGCGAGGCGGAATTCAACGCGCTCGTCGTCGTCGCCAACGAATACAAGCTGAACCCGCTGCTCAAGGAAATCTACGCCTTCCCGGCCAGGGGCCAGGGCATCGTGCCGATGGTTTCGGTCGATGGCTGGATCCGCATCATGAATGAACATCCCGATTTCGACGGGATCGAATTCGTCTATCACGCGGATGCGCAGGGCGAGATCGAGGCGATCGAATCCATCATCCACCACAAGCGGCGCGCCCATCCGATCCACACCACCGAATTCATGGTGGAATGCCGGCGCGACAGCGAACCGTGGAAGAAATCGCCCCGCCGCATGTTGCGCCACCGTGCGCTGATGCAGGGCGCGCGCATCGCTTTCGGCTTCGCCGGGATCTATGTCGAGGACGATACCGCGATCGAGGGCAGCTATGCCGATCGCGGCCCCGTCAGCCTGCCGCCCGCGCAGCAGTGGGATGAACCTGCCGGGATCGTCGATGCTGCAACGGGCGAGGTCCAGAACCGCGACGAACGCGGGTTCAGCCAGGTTGATGAGGAAACCGCCCGCCAGCTCGACGCCGCCGCCTATCCCGCTGCCGCCCCCGCCCTCGACACGCCGCTGGCGGAAAAGGTCGAACGAAAGATCAGGAAGCAGATCGCGGAAGCCGACAGCCTGCCTTTCCTCGCCTCGGTCGAAAGGGATTTCATCAACGCCATGGCCGCTTTCCCGGAAGAAGCCGTGGCCGAGATCGAGGGCCTGATCCGCGACAGGCGCCGCGCGCTCACCGGCGGGGAGGGCTGAGCGTGACGCAACCTCTTTCCCAACCAGCCAGACAGGAGAAAACCATGGCTGATACTGCAACCGATCCGTGGATCGGCAAATATGTCATCGTGCGGACCCATGATGCGGGCGTTCACGCCGGCATTCTCAAGTCC
>JAITWR010000030.1 GCA_031285165.1 Novosphingobium sp. | reverse complement strand
GACGGCTGCCCTGATCGCTGATTCCCGGGAATTTCGAGAACCTGGGAGAGACAACGATGTGGACCGACACCACTCGCGCGCAGCATGCGCGAGATGGGCTGGCTTTGCCGAGCGATATGACGGATGCCGAATGGCTGGTGCCGGAGGGATTTTTCCCGCCGCCCTCGCGAGTGAGGCGGCCCGACCGCCAACAATGGATGCCGATGGTTTCCGCGACTATTCCAGTTGGCATCACGATCGCGGCGGCCGAGCGGGGACTGTCGGCGTGGCGGGCTTACGCAGAGTCGGAGGATTCGCTTGCGGACACGGCAGAATCCGCTTTCCTACACGGGCCGCAAGCGCGAAAAAGGCCGGGTTCTTTCTCACCGTCGAAGCCGTTGATTGTCGGTCATATTTCCGGCCACGGCAAAAAGTTCGCCGTGGCCGTTATGGGTGAGGTTCGGGAAGTTCGGGAGGTCTGCCCGCAGCGCTCGTGATTGCACAACCGCACGATCCGAAAAGGAGTTTGCAAACAGGCACGACGCCCCGGACAGGCAGCAGCGCCCATCTTTATACCGACACCAATTACTATTATGTCTGGTGGCAAGCCCTGGCCGCACTCCAGCACGATCCGGCAACACTCCGACAGCGAACGCGCGACCCGTTGCCGCCGAACCTGACGCTCCAGACAAGCGCGCTCGTCATCCGACAAAACCAACGCCGCCTTCGGGCGGCCCCGAGCCAGCCGGAAGCGGGCAAGCGAAAAGGCGGGGCCGTTGCCGGCCCCGCCCCTCGGTGCCTCCCCGTCTCTCGGAGGGAGGCTGTCTGTCAGCGCTTTTGTTCGGGAGCGACGCTGATGCGCACCGTCTCACCCGAATTGCCCGGGAAGTTGGTGAACATCGCCTCGATCAGATTGGGCACCAGGTATTGCAGCCGGTTGGAAGTCGAAACCGCTTCGGCCCTGCCTTCGAACAGCCGCTGACCATCGACGCGCCGGTCGATCTTCAGGTCGATGCCGCTGGTGAAGATCGTGTAGCTTTCGATATTGTTGCCGAACCAGGGATCATACCAGCCGAACCCCCATGGCCCGCGGCGCCAGGGACCGGCGCCGAAGCGGCCATAGCCGTACCACGAACCCCAGAAAGGGTCGCGGGCGAAGCCGGTCGAGCGGATGCGCTCACGGCCCTGATCGACACCATAGTCGAAACGGACCAGCAGCGTTGCCTCGGCAGGGTCGGAAACCGCAGTGTAGCCGAGCTGCGTCAGCTTGCCTTCGACGATGCGGGCATATTGCGCGAACTCGATACCGCCGGCGAGCGCCGGATCGACGGCGACGACAGCGAAAGTCTGCCCGGCCGGGGGCGGCAACTGCGACTGGAAGCGCGAAACCCTGGCATTGAAAGGCGAGGCGCAGGCAGCGAGAGCGAACAGCAGCAGCGTGACAGCCGCCAGTTTCGCCTGGCCGAAGCGGGATTGCGGATTGACTGACATTGACGGTTCTCCGAACCTGCGGACCGTGCCGCCTCCTCCCCGGCGCAGCCCGCTGACTTCATAGCGCCTGGATACTTGGGGATAAAACGCGGTTTGCGCAAGACGGATCGCGTCGAATGATCCGGTAACGTCAGCCTCGCACCAGCCCCAGCGCGTCGCAAGCCGCCGCAAGCGTCGGCGCGGCCAATGCGCGCGCTTTCCCGGCACCTGCCTTCAGAATCGCGTCAAGCGCGGCGCGGTCCTGCCGCAGCTCGACGAAACGCGCGTTGATCGGCGCCAGCCTGTCAACCAGTAGTTCGCCCAGCGCCGGCTTGAACGCACCGAAGCCCTTGCCGGCATAGTCGGCGAGCACAGCTTCCACGCTGCTGTCCGCCAGCACCGCATAGATGCCGACGAGATTCGCCGCTTCGGGCCGGCCTGCCAGCCCGCTGGCCTCGGCCGGCAGCGGCTCGGGATCGGTCCTGGCCTTCTTCACTTTCTGCATGATCGTGTCGGCATCGTCGGTGAGGTTGATGCGGCTCATGTCCGAAGGATCGGACTTGCTCATCTTGGCGCTGCCGTCGCGCAGGCTCATGATCCGCGCAGCGTCGGGCGGAATGATCGGGTCGGGCAGAGTGAATATCCCGGCACCGTTGCCGAAGTCGTTGTTGAACTTCTGGGCGATATCGCGGGCAAGTTCGAGATGCTGCTTCTGATCCTCGCCGACGGGGACATGTGTGGCCTGGTAGAGCAGCACGTCGGCAGCTTGCAGCACCGGATAGGTGAACAGCGCGATCGAGGCGCCTTCGCGGTTCTTGCCCGACTTGTCCTTGAACTGCGTCATACGGTTCAGCCAGCCCATCCGCGCGGTGCCGTTCAGCAACCATTGCAATTCGGCATGGGCGGGGATCTGGGCCTGGTTGAACAGCGTCGAGCGGGCCGGATCGATGCCGCAGGCGACCAGCGCCGCGACCATCTCGCGCGTGTTGGCGGCAAGGTCGGCAGGGACGTGCGGCATCGAGATGGCGTGGAGGTCGGCCAGGAAGAACAGGCATTCCCCCCCGCTGCTCCCGACATCATCCTGCATGCGCACCCAGTTCCGAATCGCGCCGAGGTAATTTCCGAGGTGGAGATTGCCGGTCGGCTGGATGCCGGAAACGATACGCATAAGAACTATTGAACCTCCGATATTTCATCGCCGGCCTGCACGCGGGGCCGAGGCCGGCGCCTTAGCTGGCCAAGCATCCGCTTGTCGACCGCGCCGATGGCAAAAGCGATCGCGAAGAACACCGCCATGCCCAGCCCGACCAGCACCGAGAGCGAGAGGACGCGTTCGGCCACGCTGCCGTGATAGCGCGCGGCCATCAGCGGCATCGTCCACCACAGCACCGCCGCCATTGCGCCGGTGGCGACGAGCTGGCGCGCGATCGTAAGCGCGAGCGGCAGGGTGAAGTGGAACCAGCCGCGGACGTGCAGAATCACATAGAGCAGCAGGCAGTTGAGGCTGGCCGAGCAGGCGGTCGCCGCGGCAAGGCCGACGATGCCGAAACGGCGCACGACGAAAACATTGAGCACGATATTGAACACCAGCGCCGCAAGTGCGGTCCATACCGGCGTGCGCGTGTCCTCGCGGGCGAAAAAGCCGGGATTGAGTATCTTGACGATGACATAGGCCGGCAGCCCGGCCACCAGCGCGACGACGATCCAGGCCATGATCGCGCCATCGGCCGGCGTGAACTTGCCACCGACGAAGAAAGCGGTGGTGAACGCCGGCGCGCAGACCGCCAGCGCGGCCGCGGCGGGCAGCGTCAGCAGTGTTGCCATCTCGAAAGCCTGGGCCTGCAACCGCTGCACCTCGGCCGCTGCGCCCGATTCGATGTGGCGCGACAGCATCGGCAGGATCGCCGTGCCGAGCGCGATGCCGACGATGCCGAGCGGCATCTGGTTCAGCCGGTCGGCCAGCTTCAGGAGCGTCAGCGAGCCCTGGGGCAACTGCGTTGCAAAGAACGTGTCGACGAACTGGCTGATCTGGTAAATGCCTGCGCCGAATGTCGCGGGCAGGATCAGCAGACCGAGCTTCTTCACTTCGGGCGTCAGCCGCGGCAGCGTGACCTTGAGGCGCACGCCCGCACGGCGCGTCGCCCAGGCCAGGTAGAGCAGTTGCACGACTCCCGCC
>JAITWR010000024.1 GCA_031285165.1 Novosphingobium sp. | reverse complement strand
GCCATGGTCCGCACGGTGGCCCGCCGGAACTGCTGATGGTGCAGCGTGCCAGGGAAATGCGCTTTGCGGGCGGCGCTGCGGTTTTTCCCGGCGGCCGCATCGATCCGGCCGACCATGTGCTTGCCGGGATCGTGGCGCCCGGAGCCGATCCCGATATCACCGCCGCGCGCATTGCCGGCATCCGCGAGACGCTGGAGGAAACCGGCCTCGCCATCGCCCTGCGCTCGCCCGTCTCCGCGGCCGAGGCGGCCGAGGCGCGGCGGCGGCTGATCGCGGAAGGGGCGCTTGCCCCGGTGCTTGAGCGTTTCGGCTGGAGCCTCGATCTCGATCGGCTGGTGCCTTTCGCGCGCTGGTGCCCGATGGTCGACCGGGCTTTCGATGCGCGCTTTTTCCTGACCGACCTGGGCACCGGCGCGGTCGAGGTGGCGGTGGACGCCACCGAGAACACCCGGCTGTTCTGGGCCAGCGCCACGGAGGCGCTGCGGCTTGCCGACGCGGGCGAGATCGAGATCATTTTCCCCACCCGCCGCAATCTTGAGCGGCTGGCGCTGTTCGACAGCTTCGCCGCGGCCTGCACGCAGGCGGAGGCGATCCCCGTGCGGATGATCACGCCCCGTGCGGTCGAGCGCGACGGCGAGCGCTGGCTCACCATCCCGGAAGGCCACGGCTATCCGGTGACGAGCCAGAACATGGCGACCGTCAGGCGAGGTTGAGCGCCGCCTGCGGCCGGCCCCGCGCGCCGAACAGCGCCAGCGGGATGGCGATCGCGCAATAGACGGCCATCACCAGCAGCATCACGGTATATTGCCCGGTGATCCGGTAAACCGTGCCGGCGCCGATGATGCAGGCGATGGTCAGCGGCAGCGTGATCGTGGCCGAAAGGCCGTAGGCGCGGCTGAAGCTTGCCGCCCCCAGCACATCGGCATAGGCGCGGCTGGCGGCGGGGATGCCCGCAGCGCCGTGCATGCCCATGATGCCGATCACCGCCATCAGCGCCGGGAACGGCAGGCCCAGCAGGAGCAGCAGCCACAGCACCATGCCGTTGAACACCACCAGCGCAACCGTGCGCCCGCCGCCGATACGATCGACGATGATGCCGAACAGGATCGAGCCGGCCATGCCGCACAGCGACATCGTCGAGGCCAGCAATGCCCCGCGTTCGCTCGGGAAGTGCCAGGATTCGGCCATTGCGACAAGATGCACGCCAAGCAGGGTGACGCTGGTGTTCATGGCGCTGACGGCCAGGGCCAGGCCCCAGAAATGGCGGTTCCTGAAAAGCTGGGGCACGGAAAGGCTGCCGGAGTGGGCCGGGGTGTCGTCGGCGATCTGCATCGCGGTCACGGCGGTTTCGCCCGGCGGGTGATCGATCACGAGCAGCGCGGCCGGCAGCAGCACCAGGCCGGACAGCGCGGCAAGGCCAAGGAACAGCGTCTCCACGCCGTAAGTCTCGATCACCCAGTTGCCGCCGAGCGGCATGATCGCCACGATCACCGGCAGATGGACGACGCCGATGGCAAGGCCGCGGTTGCGGTTGAACCAGCGTGTCACCAGCGTCGGCGGGACGACCACCCCGGCCAGCGACATGGCGGGGCCGAGCAGCAGGCCATAGGCGGCGATATAGGCGACGAAACTGGTGCTGAAAGCAAGCAGCAGCCAGGCTGCCGCCGCCGCCAGGGCGCTGCCCGCCATCAGGCTGCGCAGCGAAAAGCGCCCGGCGAGCACGCCCGCCACCGAGGCCAGCACCGCCGAACCGATCATGACCAGCGGCACGCCGGCCGAGGCGAGTTCGGCCGACACGTTCATGCGTTCCTGCATCGGCCGCAGCAGCACGGCGGGCGTACCGAAAACCGAGCCGATGATGACATTGTGCGACAGCCAGGCGATCAGCCCCATACGTCTCGCAAGCGGGTGGTTGGGGGCGTCCTGCGCCGCTGCGGAACCTGGATGTGTCACCGGATATCTCTCCCCTCGGGCGCGCACCGCCCTTCCCTGATAGAACAGAGTTGATACAACAAGAGAGCGGCTTGGCCAGCGGCTTATTGCCCGGCCCGGCACACTTTGCTCACATTCCCCCTCTTGCCAGAATATGATTTATACTGTCTCATATGTGCGGCATTCAGGGAGAAAACGATGAGGAAGAACATGCTGCTCGGCGCAGCCGCATTCGCCGGGCTGGTGTTCACCAGCCAGTTTCTGACGGGATCGCCGGCTCCGGCCGCGGCGCCGGACGGCGCGCCGATCGGCGCCGGCACGGAATGGCGCGGCATCAACGCCGACAGCGCCGAAACCGGCTTCAGCACGCTCGACCAGATCACTGCCGCCAATGCCGATCGCCTCGGCCTCGCCTGGACGCTCGAACTGCCGGGCGAAGCCAGCCTCGAGGCTTCGCCGATCATGGTCGACGGCATGGTCTATTTCACCGGCGCCTATGCGACGGTCTATGCGGTCAATGGCGTGACCGGCGAACTGGTCTGGAAGTTCGAACCGAAGACCTGGCAGCACAATCCCTCGAAAATGAACTTCGGCTTCGGCGCCAACCGCGGCGCGGCCTATGCCGACGGCAGGATATTCTCGGCCGCGCAGGACGGCCGCCTGTTCGCACTCGACGCCAGGACCGGCCGGATGCTGTGGAGCGTCGAGACGACCGATCCCAAAGACGGCCGCACGATCACCGGCGCACCGCGCGTGTTCAACGGCAAGGTCATCATCGGCCAGGGCGGCGCGGATTTCGGCATGCGCGGCTATGTCACTGCCTACGACCAGCAGACCGGCAGCCAGGCCTGGCGCTTCTACGTCGTTCCGGGCAGCCCCGAACAGAACCGGGGCGACCCGGCAATGGAAGCGGCCGCGAAGACCTGGAACGGTGAATTCTGGAAAACCAACGGCGGCGGCGGCGGCCCCTGGGACAACATCACTTTCGACGCCGAACTGAACCGCATCTATGTCGGCACGGCCAATGCCTACGATTACGACCCCGAGAAGCGCAGCCCGGGCGGCGGTGACAATCTCTATACCGCATCGATCGTCGCGCTCGACGCCGATACCGGCAAATATATCTGGCACTACCAGGTAAACCCGCGCGATGCCTGGGACTTCGATACGACCCAGCAGATGACGCTGGCGACGCTCACCATCGACGGCAAGCCCCGTCGGGTGCTGATGCAGGCGCCAAAGAACGGCTTCTTCTATGTGATCGACCGCCAGACCGGCAAAGTGCTGTCGGCCGGCCAGATCGGCAAGCAGAACTGGGCCAGGGGCATCGACCTCAAGACCGGCCGCCCGATCGAACAGCCCGATATCCGCTATGAAAAAGGTCCGGTGATCATCTACCCGTCCGGCGTCGGCGCGCACGGCTGGATGCGCATGGCCTACAGCCCGGCGACGGGCCTGGTCTATGTGCCGACGATGCAACTCGGCGGGCGCTATTTCCGGGGGGAACCGGCAGACGACGAAGTCGCGGTGGGCGGCCTGGTCATCGGCAACCACAGGGAGCCGGGCGACGGCACCGGCAAGCTGGTCGCCTGGGATCCGGTCGCGCAGAAAGCGCGCTGGAGCGTGGCGAACCCGACCGTGTGGAACGGCGGTGTCGCGGTGACAGCGGGCAATGTCGTGTTTCAGGGCACGGCCGACGGCTGGTTCACCGCTTATGACGCGCGCGACGGCCGGCTGCTGTGGCGCAGCCAGGCCGGCATGGGCATTATCGGGGCGCCGATGACCTACAGCATCGATGGCAGGCAGTACGTTTCCGTGCTGGCCGGCTACGGCGGCACCGCCGGCATGTATCGCGAGATGAACGTCGGCTGGAAATACACCGGACCGCGCCGCCTGCTGACATTCGCGCTCGACGCCAGGGGCACCCTGCCCGAATCCCCGGCGCCGACGATGCAGGTCAACGCGCTCGACAACCCCGACGAAAAGCTCGACCCGGCAGCGATCGCCGGGGGCAAGGCGATTTTCATGGCCTGCGCCGCCTGTCACGGCAAGTCGGTCGCCTCGGCCGGCGGCCCGGCGCCCGACCTTCGGGAATCACCGATCCCGCTCGATCCCGATGCCTTCTATCAGGTGGTTTCCGAAGGCGCGCTGATGGAACGCGGCATGCCGCGCTTTACGTTCTTCGACCGCCCGAAGATCGAGGCGATCCGCCAGTACATCCGCTCGGAAGCACGCAAGGCCGCAACAGCAGGGAAGTAACGGGCGCCCCGGAAAAGGGCGCCTCCCTTCCCGGTGCCGGTGCCGGTCCCGGTCGCTGCCATCGCCGCGCAAGCAGCGCCGCCCCGCAAGGAAATCGATCCGCATCGACCGGCATATCGCGTGGATTCGTTCCGATCATCTATTGGCAATTGAACCGGATATGATACCGCGCGGGTATCCGCAGGGTAGCCGGGCGCCCGGTTGCCCTGCACACCCCGGCAGATGGACTTCAGCCTTCAGATGCACCGCCTCCCGCTGACCACCCGCCTGCCCTGGCTCTACCCGTTCCGGGTGCGTCAGCGGCAGGCATTCCGGTGGCTGCGCTGGCACTTCGGCCCCGAACGCTTCGCCACGCAGCGCAGCGGCCACCTGTTGCCGTGCAATGTCTATCGCCACCAGTCGAAACTTTCACGCCACCTTTCCGAAGACCCGCAGGAGCACCTGTGGCAGATCAACAAGGTGCGCAATCATGCCCTGGCCCTGCCGCATCTGGACGGCATTGTGATCCGTCCGGGCGAGACGTTCTCTTTCTGGCGGCTGGTGGGGCGGCCAAGCGCGGCAAGGGGCTTCGTCGAGGGCATGGAACTGTCGCAAGGGCGGGCACGCGGCGGAATCGGCGGGGGCTTGTGCCAGATCGGCAATCTGCTGCACTGGCTGGCGCTGCATTCCCCCCTGCAAATAACCAGGCGGGCAAATCACAGCTTCGACCCATTTCCGGACCAGGGGCGTATCATCCCTTACGGCACGGGCGCGGCGCTGTTCTATAACTATATCGACCTTTGGATTTACAATCCGACCGACCAGGCTTTCCAGATCAGGCTGTGGCTGACGGATACATTTCTGAAAGGCGAAATCCGCTGCGAAAAGCACCTGCCGCACAGATATCGCATCGTCGAGCGGATGCCGGGATTCATTCAGCAGGAATCCGGCTGGGTGCGGCACAACGAAATCTGGCGCGAGACGATCGCCAAGGGCGAAGGCGGCGGGATCGCATCCACGGAGTTCCTTTACGCCAATCGCGTGCAGGTGATGTATGAGCCGCGGCTTCCCGGCGAGGGAGTCCCGTGAATGCCTGCGGGCCGCCCCGCGCTGAAAGTGCGTTGCGAAACAGGCTGTTGACACCGCTTTCGAACGCGAATCTACTCGCCCCTCCCGGCCCATCTCACGGAAGCGGACAGGAATGCCTCGTCAGGACATAATCGACGCTCTGGGAAAATATACGCGCCCGTTCCGGGTGACGGGCGGCGAGGATTTTCAACTGAAGAACTTCGACCCCGGCGATACGCTGGGGCTCAAGATGGACAAGCAGGAGGCGGCGCATCTGCTCGAGCGCGGCTCGGAATGGCTGGCGATGGAGCAGGACATCCTTTACGCGCAGGATTCCTGGTCGCTGCTGCTGGTATTTCAGGCCATGGATGCGGCGGGCAAGGACGGCACGATCAAACACGTCATGTCGCGCGTCAATCCGCAGGGCTGCGATGTCGTCTCGTTCAAGCAGCCGTCCGACGAGGAGCTTTCGCACGATTTCCTGTGGCGCTACGCGACGAAAGTGCCCGAGCGCGGCCGCATCGGTATTTTCAACCGCTCCTATTACGAGGAAGTGCTGGTGGTGCGGGTCCACCAGGAACTGCTCAAGCCGCAGAAGATCCCTCCGGCCCTCGTCGGGGAGCGCATATGGGACGAGCGCCTTGCCGACATCGCCCGCTTCGAGGACTACCTCACGCGTCAGGGCGTGGTCATTCTCAAGTTTTATCTGAACCTGTCTTACGAAAAGCAGAAGAAGCGCTTTCTGGAGCGTCTCGACAAGCCCGAGAAGAACTGGAAATTCTCGGCGGCCGACGTACACGAACGCCGGCACTGGGGCGATTACATGAAAGCCTATGAGGAGGCGATCCGCGCCACCGCGTCCAGGGCCGCGCCATGGTTCATCGTGCCGGCCGACAACAAGTGGTTCACCCGCCTCGTCGTCGCAGCGGCCATCGTCGAGGCCGTGGAAAAGCTCGATCTGCGATATCCCGGCGTCACGCCCGAACAAAGGAAGGAACTGGCGGCGGCGCGAGAGGAGCTTGAACGGCAGAAATAAACGAGGGGCCAGGCGTCCATGTCGACCGTAATCGCAGTTCTGGGCGGCGTCGGGCTGTTTCTGCTCGGCATGGCCATCATGACCGACGGCCTGAAAGCACTGGCCGGATCGGTGCTGCGCGCCGTACTCGGCAAGGCGACCGCGACGCCCGCTTCCGGTGCCTTGTGGGGGGCGATCGTCACGCTGCTGGTGCAGTCGTCGAGCGCGGTGACGATGACGACCATCGGCCTTGTCAGCGCCGGCATGCTCACCTTTCCCCAGGGGCTCGGCCTCGTCTTCGGCGCCAATCTGCGGACGACCGGCACGGGCTGGCTGGTGGCGCTGATCGGTGTGCGCGTCTCGCTGGCGGTCTATGCGCTGCCGATGATCTTCGCCGGCGCGCTGGCGAAATTGCTGACGACCGGGCGGACCGCGGCGGCGGGAAGCGGGGTGGGCGGGGGGGCGCGCGTGGTCGCCGGGCGCGCCCCGCGGCAGCCGGGCAGGGGCGGGCGGGCGGAGCGCCGGCCCCCGGCCGACCTGCCCGCCGTGCTCGGCACGCCGGGAGTCGGCTGGTGGTCCGGCACCTGCGGCCTTTTCGCACTGATCGCGGTCGGCCTGGCCATGACCGCGGTTATGCAATCCTCCACTGCCGCCATCGCGGTGACGATCTCGGCCTATTTCGCGGGCGCGGTGAGCCTGGAGCAAGGCGCCGCCCTGATCATCGGGCAGAACATCGGCACGGCGACGAGTTCGGCCCTGGCCGCAATCGGCGCCAGCACCACCGCCAAGCGGCTCGCCCTTGCCTATATGCTGTTCAAGGTGATCGCGGCGCTGATTGCGATCATCGCCTTTCCGTTCACCGCGGAACTGATGAAGGCGCTGCTGCCCTCGGTCGACGGGACAACGCTGCTGGCCGCCTACCACACCGCCTATAACGCCGTCGGTGTCGCGGTGCTGCTGCCGGCGACGGGGTGGTTCACCCGCGTCGTGGAGCGGCTGCTGCCCGCGCGGGAGACGGCAGCGCAGCGCGTGCTCGATCCCAGCGCGCTCGGCAATCCGGTGATCGCGGTCGAAGCCGCCCGGCGCGTCGTGGCGGACGTGCTCAGGACGATCGCGGTTTCGCTTTCCGGCTCGCTCTCGGGAGCGCCGGGCGGCACGGCGCCGGAAGCGGCGACGGCCGCCGCCACGCTGGAGGAAGTCCGCGATTTCCTGTCCGATCTGCATGAGCCGCCCGAAACGGAGATGGAGCGCTTCCGCATGACCAGCACGCTCTACGCGCTCGATCATGTCATGCGCCTTGCAGAGAACCTGAAAGGCGGCGATCTGCCCGAACCGGCGGCCGCAGCCGCCCACGCTCCCGCTGCCGCCGCGCTGTGCCGAAAGGCCATAGGCGCTGCCCGGACGGTCGGCGGCTCCATCACGGCGGAAACCGCTCTCAGCCAGCGAGCCGAAGCGATCGGCTGGAACGTGTCGGCCGAGATCGCCGCGGCGCTGGCCGAGGCGGAAGGCGCAGCGCGTGAGCTTGCCGCCCGGCAGCGGGATCAGCGCGCCGCCATCCTCGCCTCCGTCGCGCCGGGGCGGCTGACGGCAGCGGAAGCGTTCACGCGGATCGATGCCGCGCGAAGAATGGAAGTGATCGCCTATCACATCTGGCGTTCGGCGGCGCATCTTCTCGGCCGCGCCGAATGAGCGCCTTTCTCAACCAGAGGGCCGCAGCCCGGAGGGAACGAGCATGAACCCCGCTGAAACCGCCGCATCGGCAACGGACCCGTGGCATGCCCTGCCGCCGGAGGAAGTCGGGAAACGGTCTGGCGTCGATCCCGCCCGCGGTCTCGATGCCGATGAAGCCGCCGACCGGCTGCGGATTCACGGCCCCAACCGCCTGCCGCAAGGCAAGCGGCCGGGGCCGCTCATGCGCTTCCTCGCCCAGTTCAACAACGTGCTCATCCATGTGCTGCTGGTGGCAGGCTTCATCAAACTCATGTTGAGCCTGTGGCTCGACGCATCGATCATTTTCGCGGTGGTCGTGCTCAACGCGCTCCTCGGTTTCGTTCAGGAAGGGCGGGCCGAACAGGCGCTCGATGCCATCCGCGGGATGCTTTCCACCCAGGCGCGCGCGTTGCGCGACGGGGAAACGCGGCTGATCGCGGCCGAGGATCTCGTTCCGGGCGACATCGTACTGCTGGAATCGGGTGACAGGATCCCGGCGGACCTGCGGCTCATCGAGGCCCGCAACCTGCGCACGGAAGAAGCGGCGCTGACCGGCGAATCCGTCCCTGCCGGGAAAAGCAGCGCGCCGGTGCCCGCCAGGGCCACGGTCGGCGACCGTCACAACATGGCCTTTTCGGGCACGATGGCAGTCTCCGGCCGGGCAACCGGCGTGGTCGTCGCAACGGGCAGCGCGACCGAGCTTGGCCGCATCAACCGGATGCTGGCCGAAGTGAAAGCGTTCGAAACGCCGCTGCTGCGCCAGATCAGGACGTTCGGTTATGTCATCACCGCCGTCATCGTGATCCTCAGCGTGCTGCTCTTTGCCTGGGGCCACTGGCTCGGGAACATGACTTTCGTGGAGCTGTTCCAGGCGGTCGTCGGCATCATCGTGTCGCTGATCCCGGAAGGGTTGCCGGCTCTGATCACCATTACGCTCGCGATCGGCGTGCAGCGCATGGCGCAGCGCCACGCGATCATCCGCCGCCTGCCCGCGGTGGAGACGCTGGGCGCCGTCTCGCGGATCTGCTCGGACAAGACCGGCACCCTGACCCTGATGGAGATGATGGTGACTTCGGCCGTCGTGGCGGACGCGGTCTATGAGATCACCGGCGATGGCTATGCGCCCGAGGGAGAGGTCAGGGCCGATGCCCGGCCGATCGGCGCCGTACCCGAAACGCTTGTGCTGATGGGGCGCGTGGCCATGCTGTGCAACGATGCCGCGCTTTTCGAGGAGGACGGCAAGTGGCAGGTGGAAGGCGACCCGACCGAAGGCGCGCTCTATCCTTTCGCCGCCAAACTCGGCCTGGACCGCGCGGCGGAAGCGGCCGCTGCGCCGCGGATCGACGCCATTCCCTTCGAATCCGAACACAAGTTCATGGCCACCCTGAACCGGGCGGCAGACGGCGAGATGCTGCTGGTGAAAGGCGCGCCGGAAGTGATCCTCGACCACTGCGATCGCCAGCAGACCGCGAACGGCCCGGCGCCGCTCGACCGCGGCCGCTTCATTCGGGAAGGCGACCGGCTCGCCGCGCAGGGAGAGCGGGTGCTGGCCCTGGCATGGCTGCCGGACCCGGAACTGGAAGCGGGCAGCCTCACGCCGCAGCACTTGCCCGAAACTCTCGTGCTGCTCGGCCTCGTCGGCCTGATGGACCCGCCGCGCAAGGAGGCGATCGATGCCGTCGGGGAATGCCGCGACGGCGGTATCCGCGTGACGATGATCACCGGCGATCACAAGATCACCGCCGCCGCCATCGCCAGAATGCTCGGCATCGGTGACGGCCGGACCGCCGTGACGGGCAGCGAGATCGAGGCGATGAACGACGCCGCGCTCCAGGAATGCGTCCGCGAGGTGGACGTTTTCGCCCGTGCCAGCCCCGAACACAAGCTGCGGCTGGTCAAGGCGATCCAGGCCAACCGGCAGATCGTCGCCATGACCGGCGACGGCGTGAACGATGCGCCCGCGCTCAAGAAGGCCGACATCGGTGTCGCCATGGGCATCAAGGGCACCGAAGTGACGAAGGAGGCGGCGGGGATGATCCTCGCCGACGACAATTTCGCCTCGATCTCGGCGGCAGTGAAGGAAGGGCGCACGGTTTACAACAATATCGAAAAGGCCATGCTTTTCCTGTTGCCGACCAACATCGCCCAAGGCGCAGTGATTGCCGTGGCGATCCTGCTGGCTTTCACCCTGCCGATCACCGCACCGCAAGTGCTGTGGGTGAACATGGTTTCCTCGGTCGCGCTCGGCCTTGCCATTTCCTTCGAGCCGCACGAGCCGGACGTGATGCGGCGCCCGCCGCGCGCGATCGACCGGCCGATCGTCACCGGCTTCGGCATATGGCGCATCTGCTTTGTCGGCGTGGCGCTGGTGCTCTATACGCTGGCGGCCTTCTTCTGGATGAAAGGACAGGGCGCCCCGGACCCGCTGGCGCGCACGGCCGCAGTCAACGCGATAACGCTGGGGCAGATCTTCTACCTGTTCAACAGCCGCTACCTGATCGATTCCTCGCTGTCGCTGCGCGCCCACAGGGGCAATCCCTATCTCTGGTACGGCATCGCCACGGTTGCGCTGCTGCAACTTCTGTTCACTTATGCACCCGTGTTCCATGCCATCTTCGATACCGCGGCCATGCCCCCCGCCGCCTGGCTCACGCTTTTCGCCGGAGGGATCGTGCTGTTCCTCGCGGTGGAGTTCGAGAAATCCGTCATCCGCGCGATTCCGGCATTGCGCCAAGCCGCTCTTTCGCACCATGCTTCGGGAAACCCCTGATGAAACCGGACCATCGCATAGCGGGCAGCTACAAGACGATAGCGACATGGATCGAACGCACGCTCGCGCTTGTGATTCTGGGCGGAGTCGTGGTGTTCAGCCTGGGCAGCGCGCAGACTCTGGCGGCGATGGACTGGCGGGGGACGGAGACGTTCTACGAACTGATTTACCGCGTGCTGCTGGTGGTGATCGCCGTTGAACTCGTCCGCACCCTGGTCACGCACGACCTGAGAGCCATTCTGGAACTGCTGGCCTTCGTCGTCGCGCGCAAGATGCTCAAGCCCGATCTGGGCGTCATGGACATCTTCCTGTGCGTTCTCGCTTTCGCCGCGCTGCTGGCGGCAAACCGCTGGTGGCTCTCCCCCTCGCCACCGCCGGACGACCAGGAACCCACAGCGCGCGACGGAGCGGCAGATAACGGCATGAAGTGCTGATGCGCTTCGCCGCCCTCAGCTTGCCACGCCGCGGTTATGGTTATGGAGATGCCAGAGTTGTTCCGGTTCGATCCGAAACGGAACAACTCTATTGGCCGGTTTTCAGCAGCACCCGCGAAATACGCCACCCGCTTGCAGTGCCGTCCTTGTCGAACGCGGAGAAAGGCGGGTCGAAAATGTCGCGGCTGGCCTGAATACAGACATCCGCCGCGAAGAGATCGCTGCCGCGCTGCTCTGCATAACTGCATCGGGCCAGCTTGCCGTCCCTGGTTACCGTGAAGCGATGAATATTGAGCGCGCGCTGCTCATAACCGGGCTTCGGAGACAGGACGCGCGCGCGCAAAGCTGGCGTGAAGACAATCGCCATCTGAATTTCGACATCCGCCGACGGACCCTGAAAGTTTCCCCGCATCTCCAGACCTGCGGCTAGTGATTGTGCATTCAGCGTCCGCTTGCACTCATATTCGGCAGCCTGCACCCTTTCGGCGGACTGCGCAGCTTCGGCCGGAACGTGAAACACGATCCGGCACGACGTGACTTTCCCCGTCTGGTCGATCGACAGCAGCATCGAAAAGAAGCGTTCGCTGTCGGGGATCCTGCGACTATCGGGCAAGGCCCAGCGCACGCGGTTGGAATAGGCCCCCTCCGTCGGCCCGCCCGCCCGGTCGCGCGCAGGAGTGAAGCGCGCCCTGGCCATCAGGCGCTGGCAGGTTGCCCTGTCGAGCACATCGAAGCCGCTGCTCTCGACGATCTCGCAGCGACCGGGCTTGCCGTCCGTATCCACGCCCAGCCTGAAAACAGTCACTCCGGTCATATCGAAGCGCAACGCCGCCGCCGGATAATCGCCTGAACCGATCCAGTCCCCGGGTGAACCGATCGGTGTGGCAGCAACGGGAACGGAAGCGGGTTTCGCAAAGGCCGGGCAAGCGCCGGCCAGCATCGACAAGGCGAGCAGCGATAGTCTGGTGACGTTCATTCAGTTTTTCCCGTTATTCGTTTCTTCAAGATCCACCCCCGACGCAGACTTGTCCATGGCCCATGGCGACAGGCAGGGAACGTCATCGGCGGTCCAGTCGATTTCGTAAGTGGCCGGCACGGGCCTGCCCCGCCGATCGACCGCGTTATGACCGTTCGGATCATAGGTTATCCAGGCCATGCTGT
>JAITWR010000157.1 GCA_031285165.1 Novosphingobium sp. | reverse complement strand
CATCTATGCGCTGGCGCTGCGGAAGCGCCTTGCCGGGGAGCCTCCGCGCCGCTAACCGCCGAGCCCCATGGACTACATCAGCACCAGAGGCAGCGCTCCGGCGCTCGATTTCGCCGGGGCCACGCTTGCCGGCCTGGCTTCCGATGGCGGGCTCTATGTCCCGCGCGAATGGCCGCGCTTCAGCGAGGCGGAGATCGCCGCCATGGCCGGGCTGCCTTATGCCGAGCTGGCCCGGCGCATCATGCAGCCTTTCGTCGGCGACAGCCTGACGCCGGATCGCCTGCTTGCGCTCACCCGCGCCGCCTATGGCCGCTTTGCCCATGCCGCGGTGACGCCGCTGGTCCAGTTCGACGAACAGCACTGGCTGCTCGAATTGTTCCACGGGCCGACTCTGGCTTTCAAGGATGTCGCGCTGCAACTGCTCGGCCTGCTGTTCGAGGAGTTCCTCTCACGCGGGGACGAGAACCTGACGATCGTTGGCGCCACTTCGGGCGATACCGGCTCGGCGGCGATCGACGCGGTCGCGGGGCGGGCCAAGGTCGACATTTTCATGCTTCACCCCAGAGGCCGGGTGAGCGACGTTCAGCGCCGCCAGATGACGACGGTACTTGCGCCCAACGTCCACAACATCGCCATCGACGGCACGTTCGACGATGCCCAGGCGATGGTGAAGCGCATGTTCAACGATCCGGCCATGACCGGGCGGTTCAGCATCGGCGCGGTCAATTCGATCAACTGGGCGCGGCTGATGGCCCAGGTCGTCTATTATTTCGCCGCAGCCCTGCAACTCGGCGCACCGCATCGTGAGGTGGCTTTCGCCGTGCCGACCGGCAATTTCGGCGATGTCTTTGCCGGTTACGTCGCCGCGAAGATGGGCCTGCCCGTCGCCAGACTGATCGTTGCCACCAATGTCAACGACATCCTCCACCGCGCGCTCACCAGCGGCGACTATTCCGCCGGCACGGTGACGCCGACCGCGGCACCGTCGATGGATATCCAGGTTTCGTCCAATTTCGAGCGGCTGCTGTTCGATCTCAATGGCCGTGACGGCGCCGCGCTGGCCGCGCAGATGGCGGCTTTCGAAGCGTCGAAAACGATGCGCCTGACCAACGCCCAGCGCGAAGGCGCGGCGGTGCTGTTCGCCAGCGCCCGCGCCGATGCCGACGATATGAGGCAGGCGATCCGTTGGGCCTGGGAGCATTGCGGCGCGCTGATCGATCCGCACACCGCAATCGGCCTTCACGCCGCGCGCGCCGCGGCCTTGCCGAAAAACGTGCCCGTCGTGACTCTGGCGACCGCGCATCCGGCCAAGTTCCCCGATGCGGTCGAGCGTGCCACCGGCCAGCGCCCGCATTTGCCCGCGCGCGTCGGCGACCTGTTCGACCGTGAGGAACGCTGCGCCCACTTGCCGGGCGACTATGCGGCAGTGGCGGACCACGTCGCCCGGCACGCCGTTCCCAGGGGCTGAGAGGCGGAAACGGGCCGATGGCGGAACTGGCGCCCGATCCCCTGATCCTGGCGGGCGAGGGCTGGCACGACTACGGCCTTGTCGATTCCGGCCACGGCCGCAAGCTGGAACGCTATGGCCCGTACCGCTTCGTCCGGCCGGAGCCGCAAGCGCTGTGGACGCCGCGCGTCGCGCAATGGGATGCCCATGGCGAATTCGTTCCCGGTTCGGACGAGGACGGCGGCGGGCGCTGGCGCTTCGACAGGCCGGTGCCGCATGACGGCTGGGAACTGGCCTGGCGGGATGTGCGCTTTACCGCGCAGTGTACACCGTTCCGGCATCTCGGCTTCTTTCCGGACATGGCGCCCGTGTGGGACTGGATGGGCGGGCAACTGCGTTTCCGCGAAGGCGGGGATGCGGAGTTTTCGACGCTCAACCTGTTCGGCTATACCGGCGTCGGCACGCTGGCCCTGTCCGGCTTCGGCGCCGTCACCCATGTCGATGCTTCGAAGAAGTCGGTCGCCCAGGCGCGCGCCAATGCCGCAGTGTCGGGCATGAGTGAGCGGCCGGTGCGCTGGATCGTCGACGATGCGGCCAGATTCACCGCGCGCGAGGTGCGGCGCGGGCGGCGCTATGATGGCGTGATCCTCGATCCGCCCAAGTTCGGCCGCGGGCCGGAGGGCGAAGTGTGGCGGCTCGAGGAGCATCTGCCGGGCCTCGTCGCCGATTGCCGCAAGCTGCTCGATGCCGAGAGCCGCTTCCTGTTTCTCACCGTTTACGCGGTGCGTATGTCCTCGCTCGCCATCGCGGGCCTGCTGGCCGAGCTTTTTGCCGATCTTCCCGGCACGATCGAGCACGGTGAGCTTGCGGTGCGCGAGGAAGGGGCAGGCGGCCGCCTGCTCCCCACCGCGATTTTCGCCCGTTGGCGGAACGGCTGATTGTGAATCACGCAAGCTTGCTTCAGGTTTTGTTGCCGCATCGTTTTTTGCGTACGATGCTCCAGAGCGTCGTGCATAATATCGGCACCACTTGCCCTGCACCGCCTTCTCATCTCTCCTTGTCACCCTGAAACAAGTTCAGGGTGACGGGTGCAGGTGGCGATGAAGGAGGACGAAACGGTTCCGGTTATCCGCAGCCTGCTCTGGAAACGGAAAGTCTACCGCCTTGCCGCCGGCTTCCTGAAGCGCAGCACGAACTGGTCGGTCTTGCCGCGCAGGCCGGTCTCGAACACTTTCTGCGTGTGGTCGTCGGCCGGGTGGCGCAGGATATTGCTGCGCTTGTCGAATTTGAAGCCGGCCGCTTCCACCTCGCGGATCACTGCTGCGTCCTTGATCCGGTGCAGCGTTGCGGTCTGCGTCGCGCCGGTGCCGGGCGCGCCCTGGTGATCGCTGATCAGATAGATGCCGCCGGGCTTCAGAGCGGCGAAAGCGGCGGCATTGGTCGCCGTCGCGGCATCGGTATCGCCTGCTCTGGCATTCTTGAAATCGTGATAATTCTGCGTGGTCCAGACAAGGTCCACCGGCTCGGGCGCCAGGCTCCCGCCCGGCGGGGCCACCTGCACGCTGACATTGGAGTGCGCCGCCGCCCAGGCGTCGACGGCCGGCACGGGCCGCGACGAGACTGCATAGACATGCCCGTTGCTGCCGACGGCAAGACTCAGCAGCCGGGTAAAGTAGCCGCCGCCCGGCGCCAGCTCGACCACTTTCAAGCCCGGCCGGACGCCGGCGAAGGCGAGCATCCCGGCCGGCTTGCGGTCGGCGTCGCGCGCCTTGTCGGCATCGGGCCGGTCGGCGCCGGCCACGGCTTCGGCGAAAGCGCTGACTCCCGGCTGCGTCGCCGCGAGGGCGGGAACCCCGAGCAGAAGCAGCCCGGCCGCGCCCGCCTTCAAAAACTGTGCCATGATGATACGTCTCCGCTTCGGTGATTTCCGGCACAGGCTATCAAATCGCCGCTTGCCATCAAGGCCACAGACGGGCGGGATCACCGGGCCGGCGCGGGGGTGGACAGCCAGGCGGCGAAATGCCATCGGCACAGGCCGTATTTGCGCGGGAAACAGCCATTGGCCGACAGCCTGATCCTTGAAGTCGCCGATTTCGAAACCGACGTTCTCACCGGAATCTATTCCGAGGAGACCGGCAAGCCCCAGCCGCTGCGTATCGCCATCCGGGTGCGGATGAAGCCGATCGAGCACTATGCGCCCGACACGCCGCTCGGTGCCAGCAAGAATTACATGGACCTGAAGTTCGCCGCGTCCGAGGCATTGCCGCCGGGCCTGCACTTCAAGCTGATCGAGGCCGTCGCCGATCATATCTGCGAGACGCTGTTCCTTCAGGACTCGCGAGTGGAGGCGGTGACTGTCCGGATCGTCAAGCTGGCGATCAGCGAGGCGGGCGAGAAGATCGGCATCACGCTGACGCGCGAGCGCCGCTGATGGCGCTGTTGCGCGCGGGCGCACTGCCAGCCGATGCCCTGGCGGCATCGGCGCAGTTCCATGCGGTCATGCTGCCGCGCGTGGTTGCGGAGCTGGAGCGCGGCGAATCCGTGGTTCTGGTTTTCGCGCCCGCCGATCACACTCATCGCGGCTGGCGGCTGGCGGCGGTACAGGGTCTCGCGCGGCGGTACGCGCCGGTGCGGGTCAATGCCGTGGCCGGCGATGATGAGGCGGCGATCGCCGCGGCGGCGCGCTATCTTGCTTCGGCCAAGGGCGTCACGGGGCAATTGCTGCCGCTCGCCGGCTGAGGTACAGTCTCCGGCCGAATGACCAGCAGCGCACCCTTGATCGATCAGTTTGCCCGGCGCATCACCTATCTGCGCCTGTCGCTGACCGATCGCTGCGATTTGCGCTGCGCCTATTGCATGCCCGAGCGGCAGACTTTCCTGCCCAGGGCCGAGGTGCTGACTCTCGAGGAGCTTTACACGCTGGCTCTGGGCTTCATCGACCGGGGCGTCACCAGATTGCGCCTGACCGGCGGGGAGCCGCTGGTGCGGCGCGATGCGATCGACCTGGTCCGCGCGCTTGGCCGCAAGGTGGGTGACGGGCTCGACGAACTGACGATGACGACCAACGCGACGCGGCTGGCCGAATGTGCCGGCGATATCGCCGCGGCCGGGGTTCGCCGGGTCAACATCTCGCTCGACACGCGCGATCGCGGCAGGTTCGCGCGGCTCGCCCGCCGCGATTCGCTGCCGCAGGTGCTTGCCGGCATCGCCGCGGCGCAAGCGGCTGGGCTTCGGGTAAAGCTCAACACCGTGGCGCTGAAAGGCGTCAACGAGGACGAGCTTCCCGAACTGATCGCCTGGGTGCACGGCCAAGGCTGCGATATCACGCTGATCGAGGTCATGCCGCTGGGCGAAGTCGGGGAAGACCGCTTCGGCCACTACCTGCCGCTTTCCGTCGTGCGTGAACGGCTGGAGAAGATGTGGACGCTGGCGCCGAGCGATCATCGCACCGGCGGCCCGGCGCGCTATTTCGATGTCGCCGAAACCGGCGGCCGGCTCGGCCTGATCACGCCGTTGACGAACAATTTCTGCGACGGCTGCAACCGCGTTCGCGTCACCGCGACCGGCCAGCTCTACGCCTGCCTCGGCGGCAATGAGCGGGTGGACCTGCGCGCGGCACTGCGCGCGGCCGAGCCCGAGGCGGCGCTGGCCGCGGCGCTCGACATCGCGATGAAGATCAAGCCGGCGCGGCATGGCTTCGCCATCGACCGGCCCGGCCGTGCGCCCGCGCTCACGCGTCATATGTCCATGACGGGCGGTTAGCGGCCGGTGGCCAGGCTCATTTTCCTCGGACGGCTGGAAGACATGGCCGGCACCGCCGGGCGGGAAGTGCCCGCCGGCACGCTGGCCGATATCCTCGCGGCGCTCGACGGCGATCTCGCGGCGGCCCTGACCGCCGACCGTATCCGCCTGGCGGTCAACGGCATTCTGGTGGCCGACCGGGCCGCGGTCGTGCTGGGCGAGGATGACGAGCTTGCCTTTCTGCCTCCGGTCAGCGGCGGCTGAGGTGGGCGCCGATGTCCGCCTGCTTGCCGCACCGTTCGATCCGGCAGCCGAATTCGCGGCTTTTGCCGCCGCGCAGGAAGCCGCCGGCGGCGTGGTCAGCTTTCTCGGCCAGGTGCGCGCCGGCGGCGGTGTCGAAACGCTGGAACTGCGCCATTACGAACCGCTGACGCTACCGGGCATGCGGGCTCTGGCAGGCGATGCCTTGCAGCGCTGGCCGCTCGACGGGCTGCTCGTCATCCACCGCAGCGGGCTGATGCTTCCCGGCGAGCCGATTGTGCTTGTGGTTGCCGCCGCCCGCCATCGCCGGGATGCCTTCGCCGCAGCCGAATTCGCCATGGACCATCTCAAGAGCGAAAGCTGGTTCTGGAAGCGCGAGAAGGCAGGCGGCGTCTGGAACTGGATCGAGCCGCGCCCGGTCGACTTCGAGGATGCCCGGCGCTGGAACGGGTAAGCGCGGCCAAAAGGCCCCGCAGCGCAAAGTCAATCGCGCATCCTGCCGCGCAGCCGGGCGAGGATATCGTCCTGCTGCACGATCAGCGCAGTCACATGCTCGCGCGCCGCGACGATTGCCGTGACTTTGCCGTAATCGCCGGTTTCGGAAGCCGCGATGGTTTCGGCGGCGTAGAGCTGGTCGAGTTCGGCCATCGCCATGCCGGTATCGCTGCGGGCCGATTCGAGAGCGGACAGCGTGGCTGTCGCGACGGCCCAGCCTTCGCTGCCCGGCGCATCGCTGCCGCCTGCTGCAACTGCCTTTTCGGCGGCCGTCCGCTTGCCTGTGAAACGCTCATGCCCGGTCCGGGCCTGTTCCAGCAGTTGCGACAGCCGCGCGGTGAATTGCGGGCTCGGCGGCGGTGGTGGTGCGGGCGGTGCCTCGGGCGCGACTGGCCGGGCGGTTCCGCCGGCGCGCTCGGCCGGCCGCGGTTCGAGCGAGGGGTAGTCCCGGCCCGCGGCACAGGCGGTGAGCGGGAGCAGCAGGGCCAGGGCCGGAAACGATGCGGGAATGCGGCGCATGGCGACGCCATAGAGCATCGTGCGCAAAAGTGGGAACCGCTTTTGCGCACGATGCGCCGACAAAAACCTGGAGCCGGCTCCGGCATGCCCGGCGCGCATCGCGGGAAGCGAACCGCCGCTCGACCCGGTTGACACTGGCAAGCGCTTCGACTAACCGCACCTCTCTTTCCGGCCCCCGTCATGCGGCGGGGTGTCCGGCATGTCGTTTGCGTCGCACTCAGGCTTGTTCGAGCACGGAGCTTGTTCGAGTATGGTGCGCCCGGGCGGCCAGACAGATAGACAGGTAAGGGCACCATGTTCGCAGTAGTGCGTACCGGCGGCAAGCAGTACCGGGTTGCCGCCGGAGACAAGATCGCGGTCGAAAAGCTCGCTGGCGAAGCCGGCGACAAGATCACTCTGGGCGATGTCCTGCTGGCCGGCAACGACGGCGAGCTGGCCGATGCGGCCAAGGTCACGGTTTCGGCGGAGATCATCGCCCAGGCCAGGTCGGAGAAGGTGATCGTCTTCAAGAAGCGCCGCCGGCACAACTATCGCCGCCGCAACGGCCATCGCCAGCAGATGACGCTGCTGCGCATTCTCGCCGTGGGCGGCGAGGAGAAGAAGGCGGCTGCGAAGAAGGCTGCCCCCAAGGCTGAAGCTGCCGCGCCCGCAGCGCCCGCGGCCGAGTAAGATTCGGAGTAGATCGAGATGGCACACAAGAAAGCTGGCGGCTCCTCGCGCAATGGACGCGATTCGGCCGGTCGTCGCCTCGGCGTGAAGAAGTTCGGCGGCGAGCAGGTCGTCGGCGGCAACATCATCGTGCGCCAGCGCGGCACCCGGGTCTATCCGGGTGTCAACGTCGGCATGGGCAAGGATCACACCCTTTTCGCGCTTGCCGGGGGCCGCGTGCGTTTCCACCAGGGCAAGCTCGGCCGCAAATACGTGTCGGTCGACATGGCGGCAGCCGCCGAATAGGCCGCACGGCCTATCCGGGGTCATTCCGAGGGAATGGCCCCCGCCGGGCCGGCAGCCCGGCCGGACGAGGGAGAGGGGGCAGTCCGTCTCCCTTTTTGCCATCTCCCCCGCAATGCGTTCGCCGCAGCCGTGGTGCCTGTGCCGCGCAGACCGGCGAAAACCGCGCCGGCCTGTCAGGCGACGATCCCGGCAGAAGCGATGCGATGACGAAACGCCCGGCAGGGACGGGCGCACTGCCGTTGCTCCGGGCTTTTCAGTTCGGGATGGAGCGGGCCTGTCCATGCCCGTTGTTTCATCCGCAAAAATTTTTGCACAGATTTACTTTGACTCTTGCGCGTCTCGCCAATCGTGAGTTTTCCGCGCGTCGCCTGGCGGCCGCGTGAGTATTGGCGCTGCCCCCCGCCTTGCGCACAGCTTTCCGCGGGGCTGCCCCTCTTGCGCCGGATCAGGAATACGCCACTATACCTAGCGGTCCGGCCAGCAGGGGGCAGCTAGACCTTGAATTCCGGGGGAAGACGGGGCCACCTCGGCTCCACCCCCTGATTCGAGTGTCCGCAGCCCGCCGCACGTTGCGTGCCGGAGAACAAAAGGGGATAAGCCGTCTTGCTTTCGCATGATGTTCCGCCAGGCTGGGTGCTTGTCCCGTTGAGTTGAACGAATGCAGAATCAAGGGCTGCGGCCCGCAGATGTGTCGATCGGCAGGGTTAAGGGGCCGCGAAGTGGAATTCAGGAACGGAAACGAGACGGAAATGAGCGGCGCGGAACCCGGCCTGTTCGGGGCGGAGAAACCGGCGCGCGACGCAGTGAAGGAGGCGGGCGATAGCCCGGCAGTGGCGATGACGCAGAAGACCGATAGCGGCTCGGCCGACCTCGTTGCCCGACTCGGCGCCGAGGCGCTGGCCGGCGCGGCGACGGTAGCGGCCGCGCCGGGGCGCGAGGATTCCAGATCGATCCAGGCGCGCCGCTTTGCCATCGTCACCGATCCCGCCCATGATGCGCGGCTTACCGAATTCGGCAAGGACACGCTCGACGATCGCTATCTGCTGCCGGGTGAGGCCTATCAGGATCTCTTCGCCCGCGTCGCCGATGCCTATGCCGATGACCAGGGCCATGCCCAGCGGCTCTACGACTATATCGCCAGGCTGTGGTTCATGCCGGCGACGCCCGTGCTGTCGAATGGCGGCACCGGCCGCGGCCTGCCGATTTCGTGCTATCTGAATTCGGTCGACGACAGCCTGGAAGGCATTGTCGGCACCTGGAACGAGAATGTCTGGCTCGCTTCGCGCGGCGGCGGCATCGGCACCTATTGGGGCAAAGTGCGCGGCATCGGCGAGCCGGTGGGCCTCAACGGCAAGACCAGCGGCATCATCCCTTTCGTGCGGGTCATGGATTCGCTGACGCTGGCGATCAGCCAGGGCTCGCTGCGGCGCGGCTCGGCCGCCTGCTATCTGGATATCTCGCACCCGGAGATTGAGGAGTTCCTCGAAATCCGCAAGCCTTCCGGCGACTTCAACCGCAAGGCGCTCAATCTCCACCACGGCGTGCTCGTCACCGATGAGTTCATGCAGGCCGTGAGCGGGGGTGCCGAATTCAGCCTGCGCAGTCCCAAGGACGGCTCGGTGCGCGGCACGGTCGATGCGCGCGCGCTGTTTCAGAAGCTGGTCGAGACGCGGCTTGCGACGGGTGAGCCCTATATTGTCTTTTCCGACACGGTGAACCGGATGATGCCCCAGCATCATCGCGAACTGGGGCTCAAGGTCTCGACCTCGAACCTCTGCTCGGAGATCACGCTGCCGACCGGCCCCGACCACCTCGGCAACGATCGCACCGCGGTCTGCTGCCTGTCCTCGCTCAACCTCGAAACCTGGGACGAGTGGAACGGCGACAAGCTGTTTGTCGAGGATGTCATGCGTTTCCTCGACAACGTGTTGCAGGATTACATCGATCGCGCGCCGGGCGAGATGGCTCGCGCCAAGTATTCGGCCATGCGCGAGCGTTCGGTCGGCATGGGCGTGATGGGCTTCCATTCGTTCCTGCAACAGAAGGGCATCGCTTTCGAAAGCGCCATGGCCAAGGCCTGGAACCTCAAGATGTTCAGGCACATCTCGGCCCGGGCCGACGAGGCCTCGCTGCTGCTCGCGCAGGAACGCGGGCCGTGCCCCGATGCGGCGGAGATGGGCGCGATGCAGCGCTTTTCCTGCAAGATGGCGATCGCGCCGACCGCTTCGATCAGTATCATCTGCGGCGGCACGAGCGCCTGCATCGAGCCGATCCCGGCGAATATCTACACGCACAAGACGCTTTCGGGCAGCTTCGTCGTGAAGAATCCCTACCTCCAGAAACTGCTCGCGGCGAAGAGCAAGGATTCCGTCAACGTCTGGAACGCGATTCTCGAACAGGGGGGCTCGGTCCAGCACCTCGATTTCCTCAGCCCCGAGGAGAAGGCGGTTTACAAGACCAGCTTCGAGATCGACCAGCGCTGGCTGCTGGAATTCGCCGCCGACCGTACGCCCTATATCGATCAGGCGCAGTCGCTGAACCTCTACATTCCCGCCGATGTCGACAAGTGGGATCTGATGATGCTGCACTTCCAGGCCTGGGAGAAGGGCATCAAGTCGCTCTATTACCTGCGCTCGAAGTCGGTGCAGCGCGCGGGCTTCGCCGGCGGGGTGGAAGCGGACAATACGTCCGAAGCGCCCAGGTTTGAACTCGGCGTCAAACAGACCGACTATGAGGAATGCCTAGCCTGCCAGTGATGAGACGCAGGCCGGAATCGTCAACCCGATCAGCGTGAAGCAATGGCGCAATGCGAAATCACCGCGCGGGTGTACCGCGCGTGGGGTTATGCTGAGATGATGGGATCCGGCTGCGTTGACACGCTCGCACAGCGGGTTCCCGACAAGTTGGCGACACCGGCGAGGACGCTGGCCAGTCATGCCCCGGGATCGAACTCGTTGAGGCGACAGGTGGCGATCATGGTCTGTGCGTGGGTGCGGTAGATCGCGTAGTTCGAGGAGCACCGGCTTGCAGCCGGTCAGAGGGGCGCCGCCGTTCGCTCTGCCCGGCCATATGGCTGGCCTCCGGGGGGCGGAGTAGCTCTGTTTTTCGCGTGCGAATGCCGGTACGATGCAGCGGCATCCGAGCGCCCGTTATTCGGACCGGGGGGAAAGGCCGCTCATCTTCGCAGGAGAAGGCAGCTTATGAAGCAAGCATCGTTCATCGCCATCGCCGCGCTCGCCATGCTGGCAAGCGGATGTATGCAGGAGCCGCGGCGGATCGCTGTCGGTGCGGATATGGCCCACACGTCGCAAAACGCGCTTGACTGGGCCGGGGTTTATCGCGGGGTCATTCCCTGCGCGGATTGCGAAGGGATCGAAACCGTCGTCGTCCTGCGGCCCGAGGGGCGCTTCACCGCGCTCTCCCGGTATCTGGGCAAGGGCGACGGCGAGGTCTTTTCCCGGGAGGGGCGTTTCACCTGGAATGCCGCGGGCAGTGCCGTGTCGCTCGAGGGTGACGCGCAGTATTTCGTGGGCGAGGGCCGCCTCACGCGCCTGGCGGCTGACGGCTCGCGCATCACCGGAGCCCTGGCGGATCGCTATGTCCTCGCCAGAGTTCCCGACAGCGGTATCGCGGGACGCTACTGGAGGCTCGTCGAATTGAACGGACAGCCTTTGCCGCAACTTCACCGCCAGCCCTGGCTGATGCTCGGCCCGGACGGGCAGGCAAGCGGTTTTGGCGGCTGCAACCGTTTCACCGGCGCCGTCACGCTCGACGAAACCGCCTCACGCATCGGCTTCAGCCGGATCGCGACCACTTCCATGGCCTGTATTGCCGGGATGGAGGAGGAAGCTGCGCTTCACGAGGTGTTGCGCAATACCGACAACTATTCGCTGTCCGGCGACCGCCTGACTCTCAATCGCGCGCGCATGGCGCCCCTGGCCCGGTTCGAAGCGGTGTACCTGCCCTGAAAGGCCGTTCGGTGATGCGCTGTCGGGCCGGACAGCGCACCTCCCGCGCGTATCAGCCTCTCACCAGTTCGTAATCCCCCGCGTCGTCGACCAGTGCCTTCCAGCCCGGATAGACTACGATCGTCGTGAAAGTTTCCTCGACGATTGCCGGCCCGGTGATTTCGGCGCCCGGCGACAGATCGTTGCCCTTATAGACAGGCGTTTCGGCGAAGCCCTGGCCGAGATTGGCGCGGCGGGTCTTGGCGGGGCGCGGGGCCTCGCCCGAACGGGTGAACCCGGCGGCGACCGAAGGCGAGGCGGTGACGACATGGCTGGCCAGGCGGACGCCCGAAATCTCGGGAATCTCGTTCTCGCGGATGTGGTTGTATTCCTCCATGTGCCGCTGGTTGAACAGCGCGATCGCCTGGTCGCGCAGCCCGCTTTCGACGAAAGCGAAATCGTGCAGCCTGCCGTTCGACGGCACGTTGAAAGTCAGCGAGAAGTTCTGGCCCGGATAGCGCATGTTGAGCTGGTAATGCGCGACCACGTCCTCGGCCTTGAAGCCGGCGTCGGTGAAATACTTGCATGAACGGTCGGCCAGTTCGGTCCACAGCCGCTTGACCTTGTCGAGATCGATCTCGGTCGCCTTGACGAAATAGGATCGCTCCTCGTCGATCATCGGATTGGCGACCAGCGTGCCCAGCGCCGAGAACGTCGGCGATGCCTTGGGAACCAGGACTCTGGCAATACCCAGATCCTCGGCCTGGATCGCGGCGAAGGCCGGGCCGTTGCCGCCATAGGCCAGCATGACGAGATCCTTGGGATTGATGCCCTTGCCCGCGGTGGTGCGGCGCACGCCCTGGCTCATGTTGGCATTGACCACGCGCCAGCAATCGAAAGCGGCCTGTTCCGCGCTGGTGCCCATGGCATTGCCGATCGCGGCGAAAGCTTCCTCGACGCCGTTGCGCGTCAGGCGGAAGCTGCCGCCGGCAAAGCCCTCGTCGGTCGAGAGGATGCCGAGCATGACCAGCGCATCGGTGACGGTCGGCCGGGTGCCGCCGCGGCCGTAGCAGATCGGGCCGGGCTCGGAGCCGGCCGACTGCGGGCCTACTTGCAACTGCCCGTTGTTGACGTGGCAGATCGAGCCGCCGCCGGCGCCCAGCGTTTCCACTTTCACCATCGGCACGCCGATGATGTAACGGTGGTGCATGTTCCAGCCGGCTTCGGCCGGGGCACTGCCGCGGATCACCAGCGACATATCGTAGGACGTGCCGCCCATGTCGACGCAGAGCAGGTCCGGGTAGCCCTTGGCCGTGCCGACATGGGCCGAGCCGACCACGCCGCCGGCCGGCCCCGAAGCGAGCACGCGGATCGGTGCCCCGTCGATATATTCCTTGGTCATCACGCCGCCCGAGGCCTGCATGACCATGAGCTGATTCCTGTAGCCCGCTTCCTTGAGCCGGCTGACCAGCCGCTCAAGATAGGATGTGACGCGCGGGCCGACATAGGCGTTGACAACCGTTGTCGAGGTGCGGTCGTATTCGGGCGCGCGCGGCAGCACTTCGTGGCTGACCGAAATGTGCGCGTTCTGCATTTCCTGGGTGACGATCTCCCTGGCGCGCTTTTCGTGCGCCGGGTTCACGAAGGAGAAGAGGAACGAAATCGCGACCGATTCGACGCCTTGCAGGCGCAGGCGGCGGCAGACTTCGCGCAGTGCCGCTTCGTCGAGCTGCCGATGCACCGAGCCGTCGTGCAGGATGCGCTCGGGCACGGTCAGGCGGCGGCGGCGCGGGGTGATCTGCTTGGGCGCTTCCAGGCGGACATCCCAGATGTCCTCCTTGAAGCCGCGGCGGTACTCGATCTCGTCGCGGAAACCCTCGGTGGTGATGAGGCCGGTCAGCGCGCCGTTCATCTCGATCAGCGTGTTGTCGGCAATCGTGGTGCCGTGGACGATTGCGTCGCACCGGTCGAGGAAGTCGGCCAGGGCAAGGCCCTCCATCCCGGCCAGCTTGCCGAGCCCTTCCATCACGCCGAGTGAGCGATCCTGCGGAGTCGAAAGGTTCTTGTGGAGTTTGACTTCCGAACCCTTGAGCAAAGCGAAATCGGTGAAAGTGCCGCCGATGTCGATACCAACGCGATAGTTCATTCCGGTTCCTCGATCCCGCATTCAGGCATCCCTCCCCTGGCGGGAGGGGGAAGGATGGCTCCCCTGACGGGGAGGGGAGGCTTATTCCGCAGCTTCCCGCAGCAGCGCGTCGACACCCATGTCGCGGCGCAGCGCCTCGGTCGCTTCCCGGTCAACCTCTAGGTCGTATTCCGCAAGCGAGCCCCTGAGCACCACGCCGTACTTGCCGAGCGCCGCCTCGGGGCTGACATACTCGTCGAGCACGTCCTCCTTCACCGCCTCGGGATCGCGCAGCAGCGGGTGGCCGAAGCCGGCTCCGCCGCCGTGCTGATAGGCGATCACCGCGCCCGACGGCAGCAGCGCCTGGGCCGTGTGTTCGATCTTGCGCTCGTTCTCCGATCCGACTTCGAAATGGTTCGAATAGGGGATTGCGTCGTCGCCGCCGCAGACGCCCGAGAGCGGGTGATCAGCCGAAACCATCCAGGCCATCGCCGTGGTGGGCTTCAGCACCTGCTTGACGTTGAGGCTGCCCGGCGCGCCGCGCCACCGGCCGGCGCCGCCGCCGTCGGTCGTCATCTCACGGCTGATATTGAGGATCGGGAAGCGGCTTTCCGCATCTTCGGCCTCGGACAGGATCAGGTTGCCGAGCGCGTTGGGGCACGAGCCCCAGCCGTCGATGCCCTGCACCGCCGAAACGTCCATCGAACGGCAGTCGACGCCCTGGTCCATCCACATCATGCCGCTGTCGTCGAAGCCGATGACGGCGTTGGGCATGCCGATCTTGTAAAGCTGCGGCTGCGAGCGTTCGGGCGCGACGGCGCTGAGTGCCAGGCACACCGCCTCGGTGATCTCGCAAGCCGGGTGGAACGAACCGAGCGCGGCCGGCTTGTTCGGTGGCGGCTGGGCGATGCAGCCTTCGGGGATGATGATGTCGACGGCGTTGAAATAGCCCTCGTTCTTCACGATCGTCGGGTCCATCGCGGCGACCACCTGGCACATCACATAGCTGCGGCTGTTGGCGAAGGTGTTCCACACGCCGACGAGGTCGGGCCGGTCGTCGGTGCCGGTAAGGTCGACAGTCAGCCGGTCGCCCGCGATCGTGCAGGTGGCGTGGACCTTGATGTCCCTGGTGCCGGCGGTGTCGTGGTCGATCAGGACGGTGGCCTGATAGCTGCCGTCCTTCCATTTCGCCACTTCCTCGCGCACGCGGCGCTCGGTGTGTTCGATCGAATGGTTGATCGCCGCCTTGATCGTGTCCGAACCCCACCGGGCGATGAGATCCTCAAGCATGCGGGCGGCATATTGCACGCCGCCGATCATGGCCGCGATATCACCGGCAAACGTGGCGAAGCGGTTGTTGCGGACCACGAAATCGAACACGTCCTGGCGCAACTGGCCGCGGTGGACCAGTTTGAGGCAGGGGTAGATTACGCCTTCGGTGAAGATATCGGTCGCTTCGAGCGTGAAGCCGCCCGGATCCTTGCCGCCGGTATCCCCCTGGTGCGCCTGCAACGTCTGGATGCAGATCAATTCGCCCTTCGCATCGTAAACCGGGCCGTAAACGCAATAATCGGGCAAGTGGCCGCCGCCGTGATCGGGGTCGTTGGCCAGGAAGACATCGCCTGGCCCCC
>JAITWR010000146.1 GCA_031285165.1 Novosphingobium sp. | reverse complement strand
GTCGAGACGCCCCGCACCGGTGTCTCGACTGCGCTCGACTGTTGCTTGGCAGCTTCGGCAACGGTCGTGTCGGCGAGGTCCACATAGGCCAGCCCTTCGGCCAGCTTCAGCGCCTGTTCGAACGAGTCCGCCAGCCGCGTTTCTATGCCCTCGCGCACCGCCAGGCGATCGACCACCACCTCGATGTCGTGTTTGTACTTCTTGTCGAGCGCCGGGGCCTCTTCGATGGCATACATCTCGCCGTCGATGCGCACGCGGGTATAGCCCGCCCTCTGCCACTCGGCGAGTTCCTTGCGATACTCGCCCTTGCGCCCGCGCACGACCGGCGCGAGCAGATAGAACCGCGTGCCTTCGGGGAGCACCATGACGCGGTCGACCATCTGGCTGACGGTCTGTGCAGTGATCGGCAGCCCCGTCGCGGGCGAATAGGGCACGCCGACGCGCGCCCAGAGCAGGCGCATGTAATCGTAGATCTCGGTCACCGTGGCGACAGTCGAACGCGGGTTGCGGCTGGTGGTCTTCTGCTCGATCGAGATCGCCGGACTGAGCCCGTCGATGTGCTCGACATCGGGCTTCTGCATCATCTCGAGGAACTGGCGCGCATAGGCGCTGAGGCTTTCGACATAGCGCCGCTGCCCCTCGGCATAGATCGTGTCGAAAGCAAGGCTCGACTTGCCGCTGCCCGAAAGCCCTGTGATGACGATCAGCTTCTCACGCGGCAGCGAGACGTCGATGCCCTTGAGGTTATGCTCGCGCGCCCCGCGCACGGTGATGTGGGTCAGCATACGGAATGCCTGTGCCGAATAATGTGAGCGAGATTCATGGCACAGCGGAGTTCCAGATTTGTTCGATTCGGGCAAGAGGGAGCAACGCTGGACACTGGTAAGGCCGGTGGCCGGAATCGCGGCGGCTGCTGTCAGAAAATCGAGTTCGGCGGTGATCCGCTGCGCCGTCCCGATGGGCCGCGCCGATTCTCACATGGCTGTCGCCTGCCGGGCTCTTTTTCTGCCATGATGAGCGGATGCGGCGCGGAGTCGCGGGGAGGGGCTTGTGACGGCATTTCCGTTCATCCATGTGAGTTTCGCGCTGGCCGGGGAGGCCGAGCGGCGGGGCTGGGATGCTTTCGTGCGTGATGTCTTCGCGCCCGTGACGATGTACGAGGTGCTGACGACCCCGGATGCGGAGCGGCTGGGCCTGCACCGTCACCAGACGCTGCTCGCGATCGGCAATACCGTAGTTTACGCGGCCGCGCCGGCGGGGGCGGGGCTTTCGACCGACTCCGCGATCGGCAATATGCTGCGGGCGCTGGCTTCCCAAAACGCCTGGATCGGGATCGCGATCGGCGTCGCCGATCTCGATACCGCGCGGGCCTGGGTCCGCGAGCGCGGCTGGCTGTCGCAGTCCTATCCGTTGCTGGAGGACCGCTATTTCCTGCTCGACCGGAGCGAGACGCTGGGCATGCGGCTCGAATTCCTGGCCGGGGCGCTCGATAACGATCCCCGCCTCAAGGCCGGATGGGATCCCTTGTGGTGGCGTGACGCGCATCCGCTGGGGCTGGAAGGGCTGCAATCGATCGGCGTGTCGACGGGCAGTCTTGCCGCCGCGCGCGCGATCTTCGGCGAGAAGCTCGGCTGGCGCGAGATAGCGACACGGACGCTGCCCGAAGCGCGCTGCGCTTCCTTCCTCGTCGGCGATGCGGTGGTGGAAGCCATGGAGCCGGTCGATCCGCAGTCTCCGCTGGCAGACCATGCCCGGGCGGTGCGCGGCATCTGGTGCCTGACGTTTCAGGTGCGCTCGGCGTCAGCGGCGGCGGCCTGTCTCGCAGCCAAAGGATTCGCGCTGATCGGCGACAGGGACAGGCGCTTTGCAATCGATCCGGCGCAGGCGTTCGGGCGGCTGCTGTGGTTCACCGATGAAAGAGTGGCAGGCTATCCCCCCATTCCGATACCGCACCGGGTCGACCGTTTCGCGCAGCTCGCGTGATGAGCCGGCACGCGCTTGCAGGCGATGCGCATGCGAGTGGCCGCTCCATCGGAGAGGCTGGAGGCGCATGTTCCGAGGGGCGGGTGCCGTTATGCGCCATGTGCATAAATTGTGCCTGTAAAGATATTATTTTCAATGATATGGTCAAGATAATGGGAGCCCGCAGATCATCGCTTCCATGGAGTTTTCCATTAGCGCCTGTCCCTCAGGGCAGCAGCCATTTGCCGTTCTCGACGAAATACTTGCGCAGGATGTCGCCGCCCAGCGGGGCGAGCAGATCGTACATCCTGCGATTGACATGGGTGCCGCCCTCGATGTGCGGGTAGTCCGTCGAATAGCAGTAGCAGCTTGCCAGCCGGGGATAGCGGCTGAACCAGAGGTCCACCGGCTCGACGATATTGTGCGGTGTCACGCGCACGTTGCGGGCAAGATATTCCGAGGGTTTCAGCGACAGGATATCCTTCGTCCGCCGCGCGAAAACCTTCTCGATCCACATATCCAGATTATCCGCCAGCGGCCCCAGCCAGTGCGCACCCAGTTCGATCGCGCCGAAGCGCAGCGCCGGATGCCGCTCGAACACGCCGCCCAGCACTGTCACCATCAGGAAATGCTCGACCGCGAGATGAGTCGATGCGAGCGAATAGGGCTCGAATCCCAGCTCGAGTGATATCTTGTTCGGCGCGAAAGCGGCGGCCTTGCTCCATTCGGGAGTGCTGAGGAAGCCCAGGTCGCTGCCGACATGCGCGAACACCGGCACATTGCGTCCGGCCAGCAGCGCCCAGAACGGGTCCAGCAGTTCCGAAGCCGGCGACAGGCCGGCGAGCGGTGAGCCCGTATTGATCAATATGCCCTTGAGGCCGCGATCGATCAGGCTGCGTGTCTGAAAAAGCAGGTCGTCCGGGTCGCGGGGCGCCTTGAGCATGCCGACGGGGCGCAGCCGGTCGGGGGCGAGGGCGGCGGTGCGCACGCACCAGTCGTTCCATTCGTCGGTCGCGGCAAAGCCGATCGCGCGCATTTCCTCTACCGGCAGGCTGCCCATGATCCGGCTGAGGCTGGCGGCAATGGGTCCGCCGCCTTCCGGGGTCGAAAGGATCTGGCCCCACAGCCCATAGCTGGGAAAGACGAGCTGCCTTTCCACTCCCATGAGGTCCATCGCTTCCAGGCGGCGTTTCATGTCGAAAGCGCCCGGCGCCCCGGTGTGGCGCAGCGTCCAGACGTTCTCCACGGTCATCGGCGCATCGTCGGCGGTCTGCCCCGGGCGCTCGATATAATCCTCGCCCATGGCCTTGATCATCGGCGCACAGACTTCGGCCAGCCGCGCGGCAACCGGGCCGAAGATGCCGCCCCACAGGTGCGGCGGCGCGAATTCATGCCCGTCGACATCGATCGTGCGTTCGAGCAATGCCGGTTCGCCGGGTGCGTCTGCCATGTCTTGTTGTCCTCTCCACCGGCTTGCCCGGTACGGGATGCCGCCTGATGCGCATTAAGCACAATCTTAGAATATCCGTGCTGGTCAAGCGAGAGATTTGACCCACGAGCGTTTGGCTTTGAGCAGGGCGTTTGCGGTGATGATGAGCTTTCGCATGTGCATGCCGGCCACGCCGCCCACCTGGGGAACGAGGATGTCGATCCGGCCGAAGCGGGCGAGCGCCTGTTCGACCGGGCGCCTTGCCGCGGTCCGGTCCATCGCGTCGGCGATCACTGCCAGTCCGCGGCCGCCCAGCGCCTCGGCCTCGGCGACCACCGCGTTCAGTTCGGATTCGCTGCGCGAGGAAACCACGATTGTCGCGCCCTCGTGCGCGAGAGCGCGGGCAATCGCCCGGCCGATGCCTCTCCCCCCGCCGGTGACGACGGCAACGCGGCCATCGAGCTTTCCCATCGTGCCTCTCCCCTCCTGCCGGCGGCAAAATCGCCCGACTATGGAATTTGCGCACCGGCTGACGCAAGTTTCCATTGTGCAGAGCGCCCTGACCATGGATATGCGCAGTCGGAATCACTTTCGGGAAAGACGACATGGCGCAGGGAAATCTTGGTATCGAACCCGAAGTCCTCAAGGCGATCTATGGTCAGATGGCGCGCATCCGCGCTGTCGACAAGGCGATCCAGGCGGGGCTTTCGCAAGGCAAGTTCATGTTCACCTACTGGCCGATGACCGGCCAGGAGTGCATCCCGGCAACGATTTCGCAACTGATCACGGCGCGCGATTACATGGTCACCACCTATCGCGGCATCCACGATCAGGTCGCCAAGGGCGTCGACCTCTACGGCATGTTCGCCGAAGCACTCGGCCGTCAGGACGGTGTCAACAAGGGTAAGGGCGGCTCGCCGCACATCTCGGACCCGTCCTCGGGCTCGATGGTCACGACCGCGATCGTCGGCGCAGGCGCGCCGATCGCCAACGGCCTGGCCATCTCGGCCAAGGAACGCGGCGAGGATCGCGTCACGATCGTCAACTTCGGTGACGGCGCCACATCGATCGGCGCGGTACACGAGGCGATGAACCTGGCCGGCGCATGGAAGCTGCCGGTGATCTTCATGTGCCAGAACAACCAGTGGGGCGAATACACCCGGATTCCCACTTACACCGCCAGTCCCAATTTCTACGGCCGCGCCGAGGCGCTGGGCTTCCGTGGCGTCCGGCTCGACGGCAACGATCCCGCGGCGTTCTATGCCGGCATGAAGGACGTGATCGAAAGCGTGCGTGCCGGCAAAGGCCCGGTTTTCGTCGAAGCCGTGACCTACCGCATCGGGCCGCACGCGGGCGTCGGCGAGAACTACAACGCCACCAAGGAAGAACTGGCCGCGGGCAAGGAGCGGGCGCCGGTCGAGAAGACCCGCGCGCTGCTGATCGACGCGGGCATTTGCAGCGAGGATGAACTCGGCGCGCTCGAGGAAGCGGCGCGCAAGGAAGTCGAGGACGCGATCGCCAGGGCGCTGGAAAGCCCGGTCACGCCCGAGAGCGAGACGATCATCGATGTCTTCGCCGATGTAAACAGCGTGCCGAAGCGCGGCAGCTACCCGGCGCGTGCGGCGGAAACAGAGCCGACCGGCGAAACCAGGACGATGTCGATGGTCGAAGCCATCCGCGACGCCCAGCACATCGCCATGAGCAAGAACAAGGAAGTCTTCATTCTCGGCGAGGATGTGGGCGATCCCCATGGTGGCGTGTTCGGCACCAACAAGGGCTTGCAGGACGAATTCGGCAATACCCGCGTCCGCCCGACCCCGATTGCCGAACAGGCGATCATCGGCGCCGCCGTCGGTTCGTCGATTGCCGGCATGCGCCCGATCGCCGAGATCATGTTCACCGATTTCTTCGGTGTCTGCCTCGATCAGATCGCCAACCATGCGGCCAAGCAGCGCTATATGTCGGGTTCGGCAACGCACGCGCCGATGACGATTCGCGTCCAGGCCGGCGGCGGCATGGGCGGCTTCGGCGCGCAGCACTCGCAGTCGACCGAGGCCTGGCTGCTCCACACGCCGGGCATCAAGGTGGTCTATCCGAGCAATCCCTTCGATGCGAAGGGCCTGCTGCTTTCGGCAATCGATGACCCCGATCCGGTCGTGTCGTTCGAATCGATGATGCTGCTTTTCACCCAGAAGGGCGAAGTCCCGACCGGCGAATACAAGATCCCGCTCGGCGTCGCCAAGGTGAAGCGCGAAGGCAGCGATATCACGCTGATCTCCTATGGCTGGGAACTCAACAACTGCCTTGCCGCGGCCGAGGAACTGGCCAAGGAAGGCATCAGCGCCGAAGTCATCGACCTGCGTTCGCTGGTGCCGATCGACTATCACCGCATCCTTGAATCGGTGAAGAAGACCGGCCGGGCGCTGGTCGTGCATGCCGCGGTCGAGTTCTGCGGCCTGGGCGCCGAGATCTGCGCGACGATCAACGAGGAACTATGGGGCAAGCTCAAGGCTCCCGCTATCCGTCTCGGCGCCGAATATGCCCCGATCGCCTATTCCAATGCGATCGAGATGAACCAGGTGCCGAACATCAACTCTATCGCTGCGCGCGCCCGCGCCGCGGTCAAATCCTGACCAACAGCGTAAATCCTGATCAACGGAAGGTGAATCGATGTCGACGACTTTGACCATTCCCAAGCTCGAAATGTCGATGAGCGAGGGAACGCTTGCCGAATGGAAAGCGGAAGACGGTGCCGAGGTGAAGGAAGGCGATGTGATCTACATCCTCGAAACCAACAAGACCTCGCGCGATATCGAGGCGCCGGCCTCGGGCAAGCTCGTCCACAAGGCGCCTGCGGGCGAGACTTACGATGTCGGCACCGAGATCGGCGAGATCGTCTGATCGCGCCTCTCTCCTTTCGCGGGGGATGAGGTAGCCGGAAGCGAGGAAGGAGTGTCGCCGCGAAGGTGACACCCCTTCCGTCGGTTCGCCATCCTGGGGAGAAAGCGGCGATGTCCGGACGCATCCTGCTCGTCGAGGACGACGACCGGCTGGCGCACTATGTCGGCAAGGGGCTGGCGGAAGCCAATTTCACCGTCGACCGTGCCGGGAACGGACGCGACGGCCTGTTCCTTGCGACCGACAGCGATTTCGATGTCGTTATCCTCGATCGCATGCTGCCCGGCATGGACGGGCTTTCCGTGCTCAAGGCGTTTCGCGCTGCGGGTATCGCTACGCCGGTGCTGATGCTCTCGGCGCTTGGCCAGACCGATGACCGGGTGGAGGGGCTGACCGCAGGCGCCGACGACTATCTCGGCAAGCCCTTCGCTTTCGCCGAACTGCTCGCGCGGGTGCAGGCGCTGATGCGCCGCGGGACGAACGGGGGCGCGCAGCGGCTTTCGGTGCTGCGTTGCGCCGATCTGGAGCTAGACCGCCTTTCGCGTCAGGTGCGCCGCGGCAAGCGCAAGATTCCGATGCAGCCGCGCGAGTTCCGCCTGCTCGAATATCTGATGCTGCACGAAGGTGAAGTCATTACCCGCACGATGCTGCTGGAGGCGGTGTGGGATTACCACTTCGATCCGGGCACCAATGTCATCGACGTGCATATCAGCCGGTTGCGGCGCAAGATCGATGACGATGAGGCGCAGCCGCTGCTCCACACCGTGCGCGGAGCGGGATACCGGCTGTCCGCCGACGATTGACCGTGCGACGGCTGTTCTCCTCCACTATCGCCGGTCTCGGCATCGCGATCTTCCTGCTGCAACTGCTGTCGAGCGGTGCTGCGATCTATCTCCTGCGCACGCAGATGCAGGGTATCGTCCATGCCGATCGGACCCGGCAGGTCCATGACCTGCGCGACGATCTCCTCGCCGCCTATTACGACAATGGCTACGAAGGGCTGCACAGGTTCATCGCCGAGAGGCGTGGCTCCGTCTCCAACCCGTCGATTTTCGTTGTACTGACCGGGCCGGACGGAACGCTGTTCAGCAATGTCCCGGCCAGGCCGCGCGGCGTGCCTTTCGACCGGCCGGGCATCGTGCATCTGCCGCAGGCCGGCGGTGAGCCGCACGACGCCCTGGCGCTGGGGACGAAGCTGCCGCAGGGCAAGGAACTGATCGTCGGCGTGATGACCGTGACCGAGCGCGGCTTCGACCTCGCTTTCGCCGAGGCGATCGGATTGACGCTGACTCTGACCGTGGTGCTCGCCCTGTTGAGCGCGCTTCTGCTCGGCACGGTCATCAGCCGGCGGGTTCGCGCCATTGCCGATACCGCGGAGGCGCTCGGCTCGGGCAATTTCGCGGCGCGCTTCCCGAGCGAGGACATCGGCGACGGCTTCGATCACCTGCGCCGCCAGATGAACCTGATGGCCGAGCGGATCGACATGCTGGTCAAGCAGTTGCACACCGTTTCGGGCGCGCTGGCCCATGACCTGCAATCGCCGGTGGCACGGCTGCGGGCCTCGCTCGACACGGCGCTCGCTGTCGAAACCAGCGAGCCGGCGGCGGAAGCGCTGCAACTTGCCCGCACCGATGCCGAGGCGCTGCAACTCATGCTTACCGCGGCGCTTGAACTGGAGCGGCTTGAAAGCGGCACGATCGAGGACCGGCGGAGGAAGATCGCGCTTGGCGAAGTGGTCGAGGATCTGACCGAACTTTACGAGCCGCTGGCCGAACAATCGGGCATCGCGCTCACATGGCAGGTCGAGCCGGCCCACGTCTTCGGCGACCGCGAATTATTGTCGCGTGCGCTTGCCAACCTCATCGACAATGCGTTCAAATACGGCGGCGACCGTATCGCGCTCGATTGCAGGGTAGAGGGGCCGTGGGCTGTCGTGGAAGTGGCGGACAACGGCGCAGGCATCCCTGCCGGGGACCGTGCCCGCGCTGTCGACCGCTTCACCAGGCTCGACAATGCGCGGACGCGCCCCGGCGCCGGGCTCGGCCTCGCCATGGTTTCCGCCGTGGCGCAGTTGCATGGCGGCGCCCTGGAGCTTTCAGGCGGTGACGTGTCCGATCCCGGCGGACTGACAGCAACGATCCGCCTGCCCTGCGGTTAGCTTCGGGGCAGTGACCCGGCCGGTGCGTTCGAGCTTGCCCCAGCCGATGCCCAGCCCCGCAAGTGCCGAATTCACCGCGCGGATGACCACGCCGTACATCAGTTGCCGGTAGATGAAGCGCTGCGCCAGCAGCAGCAAGGCCGGGAAACGCTTTTCGCGCAGGTCCAGCCGATAGGCGACAAAGCCGCATATGAGGTCGATTGCAGTGAAGGCGATCCAGTAGCCGCTCATGCGCAGCACGTCGGTCTGGGTCTGTGCCCAGCCATGCTGGCTGACACGCAGGGCGGTGCCAGCGATCGCGACCAGCAAGGCAAGGTCGATCGCCGGGGAAATCACCGCAAAGACGATCTGGAACAGCCAGGCCTGCGGCATACCCACCAGGCCGATGCCGCCCGGCTGCCCGTGCCCGAGTATGCGGCGGTGCTTCCACAAGCACTGGAGCGTGCCGAAGGACCAGCGGAAACGCTGCCTGGAAAGGGCCTTGAACGTCTCGGGTGCCTCGGTCCAGGCGACCGCATCCTCGTCATAGGCAACGCGCCAGCCGTGGCGCTGGATGGCGATGGTAAGATCCTGGTCCTCGGCGAGCGTATCCTCCGGGTAGCCGCCGACATCGTCCAGTGCCTTGCGCCGCCAGGCGCCGACCGCGCCGGGGACGACCATGATCGCGTCGAACCGGGCCAGCGCGCGCCGTTCGATGTTCTGCGCGGTAACGTATTCGACAGCCTGCCAGCGGCTGACCAGGTTCACCCGGTTGCCGACCTTGGCATTGCCCGCAACCGCGCCGATGCGATCGTCGGTGAACCAGCGGACGAGGCGCGGGATGGTCTCGTGCTCGAACTGCGTGTCGGCGTCGAGCGCGACGATGACTTCGCCCCTGGCTATGGCCAAGGCGCGGTTGAGCGCCGCGGCCTTGCCGCCGTTGGCCAAATTCAGCAGCGTCACCTTGGGGTGATTGCCGAATGCCTCGGCGATGATCCGGCTCGTCCGGTCCTTCGATCCGTCGTCGGCGACGATGACCTCGATATGCGGATAGTCGCTATCGAGAATGCGTGCGACCGAAGCCTCGATCACCTGCTCCTCGTTGTAGGCAGGAATGATCACGCTGACGAGCGGGGCAAACCGGCCGGCGGCTTCCTTCGGTCGGCGCCGTTGCGGCAGCAGGGCCAGCACTGTCATGCCGATCGCACGCAGCGTGCCGAGCGAGATGGCGAAGAAGAATATCCAGTTGAGCGCAATGATGATCGCGCCCAGTGCGGTGAAGGCGAACACGTCGGCCCTGACCGCAGCCAGGTCGATGCCCTCCACTCGCGGCATGACCTGGTCGTGATCGAGACCGGCAAGTGTGGCGGTCGGCACGATGCGATAGCCGGCATGTTCCAGCCCGGAAATGATGGCGGGAAGCGCGGCGACCGTCTGCGCCCGATCGCCGCCGCCGTCATGCAGTAGGACGACATTGGTGGTGCGGTCCGGCGTGGCGCTTTCGATCTGCTGCAATGTGCTGTCGATGATGGCTTGCGTGCCGGGACGCTTCCAGTCGCCCGGATCGTCATGCATGCCGACGACGACATAGCCCTGCTTCTGTGCGGCCAGCGCGGGAAGCAGTTCGTCGGCCGTGGTCGGCTCGGCGTCGCCGAAATAGGGCGCGCGGAAAAGGCGGGTCGAGCGGCCGGTGAAGGCTTCGATCAGCCGCTGGGTGGCGTTGAGTTCCAGGTCGATGCCCGTCTCGGGTTCGTCGGCCATGTTGGGATGGGTGTAGCTGTGGTTGCCGATCTCGTCGCCATCGGCGATCATGCGCTGGAGCAGGCCGCGATTGGCGACGCCGTTCTCGCCGACGATGAAGAAAGTGGCCGGAACGTGATATTGCTCGAGGATCGAAAGGATCTGCGGCGTCCATACCGGATCGGGGCCGTCATCGAACGTAAGCGAGACGAGCCTGGGCCGCGCGCCGGTGCGCTGGACGACGAAAGGCGTCGGCAGCCTGTCATAGCTTTCGTCGAGAATGAGATTGCTGCCCGGATCGAACGTCACCGCCCGGCGGCCCGGTTGCGGTGTCGCGGTGACTCTGAGAATCTCGCCCTGGCCTTCGACATCGGCATTTTCCTGCCTGGCGATGGCCTGGAGGTCGGGCCGGGCGCGACCGCCGCGCCAGGCTGCCAGTGCCGGCCAGAAGCCCGGATCCTCGGAGCCGAGCCGCCAGATCGCGACATTGCCGATCCCGAACCGTGAGAGCGCTCGCATTTCATTCCAGCTCACTGCCGCATCGAGCATCCAGACGTCGTGGCGGTGGCCGTTGTCGAGGAAGGAAAATCCGACATTGCCGCTGGCATGATCGAACACCGGCTTCGCGTCGCTGTCGTGTGCTGCCTGCCAGGCTTCTTCCACGGTCATGCTGTCGGCGTGGCCATCGTGCCAGTCATAGCCGTAGTTGCCCAAAGCCACGACAGCCTTGCCGGGGGGCAGGTTCCGAAGCGTAGTCTGCAAGTGCCTGTTGAACCAGGCATCCGAGGCGATGGGGCCGGGCGTTCCGCCCTGCCAGTGTTCATCATAGGCCATCAGGACCACCCGATCGGCGACTTTGGCGAGATCGCGCGCGGACCAGGCGGGATTGTCGATCGGCATGGTTATTGCGACTACCCCGCCCCGGGGATGCAGCACTGCCCGGGTTTCGCCGACCAACCGGGCGAGATCGCCCATGCTGTTTGCCGGCAGGTTCTCGAAGTCGAACATCACGCCGCCGTCGCCGGTGCGATCGAGATAGCGCGAGACTTCGCCGATCAACCGCGCCCGGCGCCGGGGGTCGTGCATAAGCGCGGCAGTACCCTTGCCGTCCCAGCCCCCCGCGAAAGTGTTTTGCAGCACGGGAACGATCAGCGGGCGGTGGATGCTGTTCGCAATGACCCGACGCAGCGGCGCGTCCTCGGTCACGGCGAGATGGCCCGACTTGTCGATCGCCAGCAGCGTCGGCGCAACCCAATCGATCTGATCGATGTGGTGCTCGAGCGCCGGCGCGCTTTGGTCGGTCCAGGATGTGTAGAAGGCTATGGTCAGCGGCTTGCCGGGAGAGCCAGCAGCGGGGACATGACGGCTTCCCCGGGCGAGATGTGCGAGGCGATGCTTGAAGCGGCTGACCTGGGTGCGGAAAGGCAGGGGGCTCATCCGCTCGAAACCGATCGGCAGCGGCGATGGCACCGGCACGGAAACGACCGTGGAGGCGAATACGAGGCTCGCCCCCAGGATGGTCAGGACGATGGCGAACATGGCCCGCCGGACCCATCGCCGGCGCCGGCCCGACGGGTCGTAAAACACTGGACGCGTCAACGGTAAAATCCGTTCAGGAGGAAAGTTGACGACCCGGTGCCAGTGGGGGATGACAGGGCGATTGCCAGTTCAGCGTCCCGGGCCGTCGAGAGCCCTGTTAACCAGGCGAATACGACCGCGCCGTGAGCGCCGGATTACCATTTGGAAATGTCGTTTCGGGCCGCGGCGGTGCCTGGAAGATCGGTGCTGCGGATTTATATCCGGGTTTCCGCCTATCGGCCGTGGCGGGATGCGGCCGGCCGTTGTTCACTGTTTACAGACGGTTGCCCGCTGATTATCGCAGGGCCTGCACCCGGGGGGCATGGGCGGACGCCGGATAGTTCCGACAGGCACGGGCGCGGTCGTTTTGGAGGAGTATTGATGAAGAATTTGATGAAGGGCGCGATGATCGTTGCCATCGCGTCCCTGGGCCTGAGCCTGAGCGCCTGCGACAGCGGGCAAGCGAACGCCAATGCAAATACCGACCCCGATCCGGCCGCGCAGACTGCCGCGTCGATCGACGCAGCGGGTCCGGCTGCTCCTGAAGCTGCTGCCTCGCAGGCTCCCGAAAAGGCTGCAAAGTAACGGATCGGCCCAGCCGAAATCACAAAGGCCGGTTCCGCAAGGGGCCGGCCTTTTTCATGGGCGTCCGATTTTCCGCAGCCTGGTCCAGAAGATGCTATTGCCTTGATGCAGGCAGCGGCTATCGTGCCGGGCCATACCGAGGAGGGAGGGATCATGCTCGAAGCGCTCAGGCACGGTCTGCGCAATCTGCTGAACTTCCAGGGCCGCGACGCGCGGCAGGCGTTCTGGTACTATGCCCTGCTGGTTTACGCAGCGATAGTAGCGGTCACGATGCTGTTCGCCGTTCCGATGATGGTTCAGGCCGTCATGGCCGCTGTTCGGGAAACCGTCGCAGCGGGTCCATCGCAGGATCCGGCAGCGGCGCAGATGCAGGTGCAGGCGGCGGCGATACGCTCGATAAGCGGCGCGATATCGAGCCTTGTGGCCGTGAGCACGGTCGTCAACCTGCTGATGCTGGCGCTGCTGGCGGCCAGCTTCGTGCGCCGGCTGCACGATGCCAACCTGTCGGGCCTGTGGGCGCTGCTGCCGGGTACGATGCAACTGGTCAATATCATCATCACGCCGGGGCTGACGCGGAAGGCGATGGCAACGATGGATCTGGCCATGAGCCAGACCGACGATCCGGCAGCGGCTTTCCGGGCGATGCAGAGTTCCGTTCAGGCCGCGTCGCTGCTGGGCTGGGCGGGGATTCTCGTCGTCGTCGTGCTGGGCATGCGCAAGTCGACGCCGGGGCCAAATCGCTACGGCGACGAGCCGTTCGTCGTCTGAATACGTTGCACTCGGCGCGGCAAGGCGCCACAGGACGATGATGTCGCGCCCTGCCAAACAGCCTTCCGTACAGCCCCGGGGCCTTCCGAGCCGCCGGCAGATTCTCGATTTCATCGCGCAGTCGGTCGAGCCGGCCGGCAAGCGTGAGATCGCGCGCGCTTTCGGCCTCAAGGGGCAGGAGAAGATCCAGCTCAAGGCGCTGCTCAGGGACATGGCCGAGGAAGGGCTGATCGACGGCAAGCGGACCGCCTTTCATCGCATGGGCGGCCTGCCGCGCGTCACCGTGCTGCGCGTGATCGATATCGAGGACGGTGAAGCGATCGCGGTGCCCGACACCTGGCAGCCCGACGATGCCACGCCCCCGCCGCGGCTGAGGCTGGTGGAGAAAGGCCCTTCGACACGCTCAGGAGTCAGCGCGCTGAGGAAAGGCGACCGCGTGCTCGCCCGCACCGAGGAAGCGGGTGCGGGCTGGCGCGCGTATCCGATGAAGAAGCTGCCGGCTATGGCCGATCAGATGCTGGGCGTGGTCGAGATCGATGGCGCCGGCAAGGGCTGGCTCGCCCCGGTCGACAAGCGCGTGCGCAATTCCGTCCAGATCGCGGACCTGGGTGGCGCGGAGGCGGGCAACCTCGTGCTCGCCGAGCCCGCAGGCCGTTCGCCGCGTTCGGGCGTCAAAGTCACCGAAGTTCTCGGCGATCCGCTGGCGCCGCGCGCTTTCAGTCTGATCGCGATTCACAAGCACGGCATCCCGCACGTCTTCGCCGGAGAGGTTCTGGCCGAAGCCGATCTCGCCGCAAAGCTGCCGCTGAACCAGAGGTCGGGAAAATTCGGGCGCGAGGACTTGCGCCACTTGCCCATCGTGGCGATCGACCCCAGCGACGCGCGCGACCACGACGATGCGATCTGGGCGGAACCGGACGGGCAGGGGGGCTTCCGCGCGGTGGTTGCGATTGCCGATGTCTCGTTTTTTGTCCGACCCGGCGGCGTGCTCGACCGTGAGGCGCGCAAGCGGGGCAATTCGGTCTATTTCCCCGATCGCGTCGTGCCGATGCTCCCCGAAGTGCTGTCCGCCGGTGCCTGTTCGCTGCGCGCCGGCGCGGATCGCGCGGCGATGGCCTGCCATCTGGGCATCGATGCGGCAGGCAGGGTGACGGACTGGCGCTTCACCCGGGCGATCGTGCGGATCGCGGAAGTGATCGCTTACGAGGATGCGCAGGCACGGATCGACAGCGGTGAGGCGGCTGAGAACCTTCGCAATCTCTGGGCCGCGTGGCGCGCGCTGGAAAAGGCGAGGCAGAATCGTGACCCGCTCGAGCTTGACCTGCCGGAGCGCCGCGTCATGCTCGATGACAAAGGCCGCGTTACCGGAATCCGGCTGCGTGAGCGGCTCGACGCGCATCGCGTGGTCGAGGATTTCATGATCGCCGCCAACGTTGCCGCAGCCCGGGCGCTCGAAAGCAAGGTGGCGCCCGTCGTCTATCGCCTGCATGAACCGCCGGGCCGCGAGAAGCTGGTCGCGCTCAAGGATTACCTTGCGACGTTCGACAGGAAGCTGGCGCTGGGCCAGGTCATCACCCCCGGCCTGTTCAACCGGCTGATCAAGGACATCGCCGACGAAGCCGAAAAGGCGCTGGTCATGGAAGCGGTGCTGCGCAGCCAGACACAGGCCTATTACGGTCCGCGCAACGTCGGACACTTCGGCCTGGCGCTGGGCAGCTATGCGCATTTCACCTCGCCGATCCGGCGTTATGCCGACCTTCTGGTCCACCGCGCGCTGGTCGATGCTTTCGGGCTGGAGCAGCCGGAGCCGGCAAGCGACAGGCTGCCCGCCGGCTCCGGCCTGGCCGATCGCGACCGCGCCGACCTGGTGCGTGTCAGCGAGGCGATCAGCGGGGCCGAGCGCCGCGCCATGGAAGCCGAGCGCGAGACGATTGACCGCTATGTCGCCGCCTGGCTTTCGGCGCATGTCGGCGAGGTGTTCGACACCCGCGTTACCGGCGTGCAGAAGTTCGGCCTGTTCGCGACGATTCTCGGCCTCGGGGGCGATGGGCTGGTGCCGGTATCGACGCTCGGGGCCGAGCGCTTTCACTACGACGAGAAGGCGCAAGTGCTGGAAGGCGAGCAGAGCGGCACGCGCCATGCGATCGGTGACCGGCTGCGGCTGAAGCTGGCCGAGGCGAATCCGCTGACCGGCGCGCTGAAGTTCGAGCCCGAGGAAGGCGCCGGCGCTCCCATCGAACCACGCGGCAAGCCGGCGCCGTTGAAACGCAGGGGCGGGCATCTGGTCGGACGGCGCAGCAGGCCGGCGAATATCCGGCATCAGGGGCGGCGCAAATAACGATCAGCTAACCCGGTCGATATCCTCGAGGCTCAACGAGCCGGGGATGACGAATACCGGACAGCGCAGATCCGACACATGGACACCCGTGAAATACTGCACGAGCGGCCCCGGACCGCCTTCCTTCGCCGCTCCGAGCACGAGCGCCGAAACTTCGGGGTGTCCGGCAAGATATTCACGCACTACCTTTTCGGTCTCGCCCTGGATCACCGAAATCACCGGCATCCGCCCGCTTTCGGAAAGGAGATTGCCCGCCGCGGCGGCAACCAGTGCTTCGGCGCGGGTGCGGGCTTCCTCCTCGATCGTGGCCTGGACGCCGGCGAAAGCATTGAATTCCGGCGGCGCGACGACGGCGAGCAGGTGTACCGTCCCCCCGGTCTTGGCCGCGCGGCGCGAAGCGAAGCGCAAAGCGGCCAGCGCTTCTTCGGATTCATCGATGATCACAAGATAGACGCGCATCGTTGTTGCCCCCTGGCCTTGCGATATCCGTTACATTCGCGATCTGCGCAAGGTTCTTGCCCTGCCCGGCCATTTTGGCCAAGAACGAAACCAAGCCCCGCGCCGGGCCGGCGTTGACGAGGACACGATCGGACCATGCCCATCGAGATCAGGATGCCTGCCCTGTCGCCTACCATGGAGACGGGCAAGCTGGCCAGGTGGCTGGTCAAGGAAGGCGATGCAGTCCGTTCGGGCGACATTCTCGCCGAGATCGAGACCGACAAGGCGGCCATGGAATTCGAAGCGGTGGACGAGGGCACGATCGTCGCGATCGCCGTACCCGAAGGCACCGACAACGTGCCAGTCGGCACGGTGATCGCCAGGCTGGCGGGTGAGGGTGAGGATGCCGCCGTTGCCGCCCGGCCGACCGAGCCCCCCGCTTTCGTCGGGGCGCAAGCCGCGCCGCCACCTGCACCGACACCGACATCACAACCCGCACAGATCCAGACCAGGGAGGGACGTATCCCCGCATCGCCACTTGCCAAGCGCCTTGCCGCCGAAAAGGGTGTCGACCTTGCCGCGCTGACCGGCAGCGGACCGCATGGCCGCATCGTCAAGGCCGACGTCGAGAGCGCCCGGGGCGGTGCGGCCAAGCCCGCCGCAGCCGCTGCTCCGGCCCCTGCGCCGACACCGGCACCCGCTCCTGCACCCGCCGCGGCGGAGAAGCCTGCCGCTGTCGAGATGGCGGCAGAGACTCGCCAGCTTCTCGACGATCGCATCCCGCACACCGTCGAGAAACTTTCGGGCATGCGCAAGACGATTGCCCGCCGCCTCGTCCAGTCGATGCAGCAGGCGCCGCATATCTACCTCACGGTCGATATCCGGCTCGACAGGCTGATGGGCCTGCGCGCCGAACTCAACGACGCGCTCAAGGCGCAGGGCGTGAAGCTTTCGGTCAACGACATGCTGATCAAGGCGCTGGGCAAGGCGCTGATCGCGGTGCCCGAATGCAATGTCACTTTCGCCGGAAACGAGCTGATCAGATACGCCCGCGCCGACATTTCGGTGGCGGTGAGCATCCCCGGCGGCCTGATCACTCCGATCGTCCAGGATGCCGACGGCCGCAGTCTGTCCTCGATCTCGACGGCGATGCACGACCTTGGCGTGCGCGCGAAGGAAGGCAAACTGCTGCCGAGTGAGTACCAGGGCGGCACTGCCAGCATTTCCAACATGGGCATGATGGGGATCAA
>JAITWR010000137.1 GCA_031285165.1 Novosphingobium sp. | reverse complement strand
GAAATGCGCGAGATGCGGGAGGATTTGACCAACCGCATCGATGGCAATACCCTGATTCTCAACATGCTTGCTGGCCTGCTGCACAACCACGAAGAGCGCATAGGCACCCTTGAAGCCAGGTAGCGCCTGCCCGGCAGGCTGAAACCCGGCCCTCGCCTCCGGTTTCCCCCCGCCGTCTTCAGCCGACGTGCTGCGCGAAGAAATCCTCGGTCCGCCGGTCGGCGATGCGGGCGGCTTCCGCATTGCGGCGAGTGCCGTGTTCGGCGGCGAAGCCGTGGTCCAGCCCCGGATAGTCGTGCAGCGTCACGTGCGGATTGCCGTCCAGTCCGTCGTGCATGGCTTTCTGCGCGGCGGGCGGGACGAAGCCGTCGGCCGTGGGCACGTGCAGCAGCAGTGCCCTGGCGATGGCGTGCGATTCGTTCAGCATCTGGTCGATGCCGACGCCGTAATAGCCGGCCGCGGCATCCACGTCGGTCCGCGTCGCGGCCATATAGGCGATGCGGCCGCCCATGCAGAAGCCGACGAGGCCGACCCTGGCGATGCCCGCGTCCCGGCGGATCCAGTGGATCACCGCCTCGATATCCCGAATGCCCAGGTCGAAGTCGTGCTTCATCATATAGCCGACGCCTTCCTGAAACTGTTCGGGCACGTCGGCATCCAGCTCGACGCCCGGCTTCTGGCGCCAGAACACGTCGGGCGCGACGGCGAGATAGCCTTTGGCGGCCCAGTCGTCGGCTTTCTTGCGGATGCCCGGATTGACGCCGAAAATCTCCTGAACGACGATGATCGCACCGCGCGCCGTGCCTGCGGGTCTGGCGACATAGGCGGGAATGCTGCCGGCCTTGTCGAGCGTCGGGATCGCGGTGTTGGTCGTCATGGCGGGGCTCTCCTCATCCGGTAAACGCGGACGATGGACTTTGCCGGAGGCGTGTGTCAACAATGCTGCGCGCGTGTCATGGATGGATCGGGCGAGAGGGAGAGGCATGAAAGTCAATGTCGAGATCGATTGCACGCCCGAGGAAGCCCGCCGCTTCCTGGGCCTGCCCGATGTCAGCCAGGCGAACGAGGCCTATGTCGCGGCCATGGTCAAGGCCATGCAGGGTGTCGGCAGCCTTGAGCAGTTGCAGGACTATGCCAGGCAGATCGCGCCGATGGGCCAGATGGGGATGAAGCTGTTCGAGCAGTTCCTCCAGGGCGGGGCCATGATGGGCGGCGGCAAGAGCGGGAAAGGCGGCTAGTCTTTTCCCCGGTCCATGACCGACACCATTTTCGCCTTGTCGAGCGGGGCGCCCCCGGCGGCGATCGCCATTATCCGCATCAGCGGGCCGGATGCCGGCGCGGCCTTGCAGGCTGTGGCCGGACGCCTGCCGGAGCCGCGCCGCGCGGCCTATGCGGCGCTGCGCGATGCGGCGGGCGACATGCTCGACCGCGCGCTGGCGCTGTGGTTCCCGGCGCCGGCCAGCGCTACCGGCGAGGACATGGCCGAGCTGCATTGCCATGGCGGCCGCGCCGTGGTGGCGGCGGTGGAAGCGCGGCTGGCCGCGCAGCCCGGGCTGCGCCGGGCGGAGCCGGGGGAATTCACCCGCCGGGCCTTTGCCCATGGGCGGATCGATCTGGCCGAAGCGGAAGGGCTGGCCGATCTGCTTGCGGCCGAAACCGAATTGCAGCGCCGCAGCGCCATGGCCATGGCCGGCGGCCACTTCTCGCGCCAGGTCGAGCGCTGGCGCGAGCAGGTGCTGACGGCGGCGGCGGCGGTTGAGGCGCTGCTGGATTTCGCCGACGAGGACGATGCCGCCACGCTGCCGGCCGATTTCGCCGCGGGGCTGGCGGCACTGGCCGGCGAGATCGGCGAATGGCTCGACCGGCCGCGGGCGGAACTGCTGCGGGAAGGCTTCCGGGTGGTTCTGGCAGGCCCACCCAATGCAGGAAAAAGCACTCTTTTCAATGTATTGGTTGAAGATGACGCGGCGATCACGGCACCGCTGGCGGGCACCACGCGCGATGTCCTGACCCGGCCTGTGGCACTGGCCGGGCTGCCTTTCCTGTTCGTCGATACGGCCGGGCTGCGCGATGCCGGGGCCGATACGGTCGAGGCCCTGGGCATCGGCCGGGCGCGGGGCGAGCTGGTCAGGGCGGATCTGGTGCTCTGGCTCGGCGCGGAAGGGGAAGGGCCGGCCAGCGCCTGGGAAATCGCGCCGCAGGCGGACCGTCCCGGCGCCGTGGCCAAGCGCCAGCCGCGCCACCGGGTTTCGGCGCTGACCGGCGAGGGCCTGGCCGCCCTGCGCGCGGACCTTGTCGCCACGGCGCGGGCGGCGCTGCCGCGGCCGGGCGCGGCGGCGCTCAACGCCCGCCAGCACCGCCTGCTGGCCGAGGCCCGTTCCGCCCTGCTGCATGCGCGGGAAGCCGACGACCCGCTGCTGACGGCCGAACACCTGCGCCTCGCCCGCGCCGCTTTCGACGGCCTGGTCGGCCGCGCCACGACCGAAGACATGCTCGACACCCTGTTCGCCCGCTTCTGCATCGGCAAATAGCGGGGGGTGAAAAAGTGTTCCACGTGGAACACTTTTCGTCGGTTCCGGAATTTACACATACCGTACCTGTCCCCGCACCGTCACCCTGAACTTGTTTCAGGGTCCATCGGGCAGTTTTTCGCCTGCCGCTGCGGTGTTGGCGGGGCCATGGACCCTGAAACAAGTTCAGGGTGACGATGAAGGTGGGCGATGCGGGAAGACCGGGAGGTGTGCACAAAAAATGTTCCACGTGGAACATCTTTCGGTTTCAGGATCGAGGCGGTGTCTGTCGGGCGGGTTGTCGCGTTTGCCGGACAGACCCCACCTCCGGCCCCTCCGTGCAAGGGGAGGGGGAAAATCAGCGGCTGCCCGTTGCGCGGCGCATGCTGAAAAATGGTCCACGTGGAACATTTTTCGTCGGTTCCGGGGGAGCGGGGGCTGTTGTCCCTTGTGTGCGTAAGGGACAAC
>JAITWR010000074.1 GCA_031285165.1 Novosphingobium sp. | reverse complement strand
CGCGGCAACAGGGGCAGACTGCCCGATGGACCCTGAAACAAGTTCAGGGTGACGAAGAAGGAAGAAGGGGGCGTAACCATCCCGCCCTGGAAGCCCGCGCCTCGGTCAAAAGCCAGTTGAATTGCACTCACCGCCTCTCCACGGTATATACAACGTCAGTACCTTTTGGAGATGCCGTCATGAAAGCCGCTGTGTTCTCGATGAAGCTCGAACCCGATCTGCGGGCCGAGTTCATGGCCGAAGCCGAGGCCAGCCATCGCCCCGCCTCTCAGGTGGTCCGCGAACTCATGCGCTCGTTCATCGAGCAGCAGCGGGCGCGGCGCGAGCATGACGCCTTTCTGCATCGCAAGGTTGAAGTTGCGCGCACGTCGGTACGCGCCGGGCGGGGCCAGTCGAATGATGAGGTTGAGGCAGCCTTTGCGGCCCGGCGCACGGCCCCTTCGTGAAAATCATCTGGACACCAGAGGCCCAACAGGACCGCGCAGCGATCTGGGATTACCTCGCGGCGCGCGATCCTGACGCCGCCCTGCGGGTAGATCAGCTCTTCAGCGATGCCGTTGCCCGGCTGGCCGATTTCCCCATGCTCGGTCATGTCGGCACGGTCGCCGGTACACGCGAGCTGACCCCGCACCGGAGTTATCGCCTCGTCTACGAGGTCGTGGATGACACGGTCTGGATCCTGGTTCTGATCCACACTGCCCGGCAATGGCCGCCGATACAGGAGGGAAGCGCATGAGCAGCCTCGACCGTATCTTTCCGCGCTGGGCCACCTCCTGGAATCGGAACCACTCGCCCCGCACCCGTCACCCCATCCCGCATCGTCACCCTTCTTCGTCACCCTGAACTTGTTTCAGGGTCCATCTCTCCGCCGACACTGCGGCAACAGGGGCAAACTGCCCGATGGACCCTGAAACAAGTTCAGGGTGACGGTGCGGGTACAGGTACGGGTGTGTGGTGACGGGTACGGGGACAGGTGCCCGTCACGGCAGCCCCGGCCCTTTTGCCGCATCCTCGAGCGATTGGAAGGCACTGTCGGCGCCCCGGCCGGGCATTGGTAATGCTGCACAATCCGATGCCGTGATGCATAATTCCCGATTACATTGCCTGTTTCGCTGAATCGGGTATATACTGAAAGTCGAGATGACGAGGGCTGCGATCCTGATGAGTCGAGCCGATGCGCTTGACAGCGGCGGCGATTGGCTCGTTATAATCTGCTCCGACGCTCCGACGCTCCGACGCTCCGACGCTCCGACGCTCCGACGCTCCGACGCTCCGACGCAATGCGCCTCATGCGCGCGAGGCGCGTCCGGCGCTAGCGGCCTGCCGCGCAAGGGCGGCGGTTTTTCAGGAAAGCGGTTTTGCCGGCCGGAACGCATGCGGTGCCTGTCCGGCCCCTGTCGTGCGCACCTGATGCCCATGGGCCGCCCTGCGCCGGATTTGCTGCACTTTGCCGCGATGCGCGCAGGCGCACGGCCGCGCGCGTTATCCGCCATGCCTTCGCCCGGCGGAACCCTGTTCGCCAACCCTGCGGCAAGGGCCGCATCCATGCTGGCTTCCTCGCCAGTGGCCAGCCTGAATCGGATATCCCAGCATGGGGGCATCCTTCCGATTCACGCAACTGCGGAAAGATGCTGATTTATGCGTAACGCCACCAGCCATCGCGCTGCCGTTTCCCGCGTGCTGCTGTGCTCGACAGCGCTGGCCGGGCTGCTTGCCGGGCTCTCGGCAGCAAATCCGGCTGAGGCCGCGGATTGTGCGGCCAACGCTACTACAGGCACGGTCTATGCCAACAATGCTTTACCCTGCGACATTTCCACGAACACCAAGCCGGTCAATGCGACGACCGGCGGCAGCGATTCGGTTCTTTTTCTTGTGTACGGCCAAGGTCTTGGCAGGGGCGTCATAAATGTTGTGAACGATATCACGACGACCTTCGCGGGCACGGCGGGCATTTCCGCCTTTGCCGGAGGCTCCGGAACGTCGACGTTCAATGCCGACGGCAGGACGATCGACCTGTCTATTGTCAATTATCCAGGTGCCAACACCATCGGCAAGACAGGCGTGAATGTGCAGAATGGCGCGTTGGTGACCGTCGGCACTGTGCAGAATGGCGCGTTGGTGACCGTCGGCACGCTGAAGCTGACGATGAACGGCCTGCCGACCGGGTCGGCCTTTAGCAGCATCGAGCACTATGGGGTGCTTGCCGGGTCTTCCGTCAGCGCAGGCGAAGGCGCCGCGCACAACGGGCTCTTTTCGAGGGCGTTATTCGGCAATCTCAATATCGCAATGAGTTCCGGTAATAATACCCTTCCGGCGACCGCTCCTCTTCTCGCCGGAATCCGGGCAATTCAGGGGGCTTGGCAAGGGTCCGGCAACGGCAGCGCCGGCTATGTCGAGGTCACGCAAGACCTGACGATCAATATCAGCGCCGCCTCTAATGATGCGATGGGGATTTACATCTCCGGCACTGAGAAGCCCAGCGCCCTGGACTCCGGCACGCTCATCTCGCCGGAGGTGCATCTCAACAACAGCACGATCACCATCAAGAGCACATCCACGCGCGCCGCCGGAATCAGGCTGGGCAAGACCAATGCCGATGGTCTTGGCACCAATGTCGGCACCGGAATCGGCAAGCTCTATTCGACCGGGCACATGGACCTCAACACGCAGGACATGACCGGCACCGGTGCCGCCTCGATCACGGCCGTCTATGAAGGCAGCCTGCTCGATGCGAACGCCGATACGTCCAGCACGACGATCAAGGCCGCGAACACAGCCATTTCGGTCAGCGGCAATCAGGATACGACGGGTGCCGTGAAGACGCGGATGGCGTTCAAGGATCTGGACGCCTCGACCCTTTCCACCAGTGCCAACCTCATCAATGTTGCCGACAGCAGCTACCAGCTCGATGTGCGCGGCGCCGCCAGCAGCCTGACGGCGGGGGCCAGCGGCAGCAATGTTCTGAACGTCACCGGCACCGCGGCAGCGGTGGCGTTCAATTTCGCCGAAGGCACGATGAGCGGAAACGTGAACGCCGCCGCCGCCAGCGCGCTTGCCATGAGCCTGACGGACGGGGCGACATGGACGGGCCGCGCGATCAATGTGGATACCCTTGATGTCACTTCCGGCGCGATCTGGACCATGGCGGCCGGGGCATCGAACATCACGACCAAGCTGAGACTGGATGAGGGCACCTTGCGCTATGGCGACGCCGCCACGGCGCTCAGTACCCCCGATCCGATCCTGCTGGACCAGGGCGGCGGAACGATCGACACCAACGGCTTCAGCCCGACGCTCGGTATCCGGTTAGAGGGGGGCGGCAGCCTGACCAAGATCGGCGCGGGCATGCTGACGCTGACGGGCAACAACACCTACGCAGGCGGCACGAACGTTAACGTCGGCACACTGGCGGTCGCTGCCGTCAGCACCACGTCGCTCACCAACCTGGGCTCGGGCACCGTCGACATCGCCACAGGCGCCACGCTGCTGGCGGATACGAGCGCCGCCTTCGCCTTCGACAACGCGCTGACCGGCACCGGCCGGTTGCAGGCAGCGAACAATGGCCAGGCGTTCTCGTTCGGCACCGCCGCCGCCGGCAGCGGGTTCGCCGGCACGGCGGCGCTGGCGCACAACACCTTCCTGCTGGAGCAGGACAACGCGGCGGCGCTGGCCGACGCGACGCTGGAAGTCGGGACGGACAACCTTACGACCGTGGGGGCAGGCCCGCAAGCGATCCACGGGCTGACTTTCAATGGCGGCCGGGTCGATTTCGATGCGACCATTCCGGATGCCGTGGCGGCGACCAACGTGGTGACGGTGGACGAGCTGACCATCGCCACTGCCGGCGGCAAGGTGGGGGTGACGCCGGCTGCTGCCTTCGTACCGTCGCCGCCCGATACGGCCGGCCATGTGAACCTGCTGGTGCAGGACAACGGCCAGATCCTTACGCAACTGGTAAGCGCCGGCCAGGTGAACGGCATCGGCAATATCGGGGCGCTGGCGGCGGTGGATGGAACCGGCGCCGACATCTCGGTCGTCGGGGGTAACGTGGATATCCAGCAGCCGGGCGGCAACACGGTTGCCATCGGCTCCTACGGCTACGGCTTTACGGCCGATGGCGGCGCCGGTGCCGACGGGCTCTACCTGACCTGGGGGCTCACCCAGCTCGACCTTCAGGCGGGCCAGACGCTGACGCTGGCGCAGGACACCGGGGCGACCGGGGCGGACCAGACGCTGTCGGCCAGGGTGATCGGCACAGGCAATCTTGCAACCGACGCGCGGGATGGAACGATCATCCTGGCCAATTCCACCAACAGCTATACGGGCCATACGACAGCGCTTACCGGCACGGTGCGGCTCGGGTCCGATCATGCGATGGGCAGGACGGACCTGCTGACGGTGACCAGCGGCGCCACGGTCGATCTCGACCAGTTCAGCCAGACCGCAGGCGCGGTGCTGACGCAGGCGGGCAGCAGGCTGGACGTGAATACCGGCGCGCTGACGATCAGCGACAGCCAGCGCGCCGCCGGCGTGGCCTCGGGCGGGCTGATCGAGGCCAACACCCTGTTCGGCGCGGCCCCGGCCAGCATCACGCTGGACCCGACGGTTCTGGCCGTGCATGGCGATCAGCCGGGCTATTTCGGCATGGTCAACATCACCCTCGGCTCGCAACTGATTCTGGATTCGGCCCCGGCGTTCAACAATGCGGCGGGCATCACCGTGCAGGGCGCCGCCGACAAGCTGACCTTCTCGCGGCTGGATGCCTACAGCGCGATCGACCCGGCCTGGGCGGCGTTCCCGATCGTGCCCGACGGCACGGCATCGGTTAATCTTGGCGGTGTGGGCACGGTCGAGGTGCTCAACGGTTCGCAAGTGACTTTCGCGGGCGACAACAGCGCCTTCTCGGGCACGTTCGCCATCGATTCGCCCGCGACGAGCGCACTTTCGACCATGACCGTGACCGAGGAAAAGAATCTGGGCACGGCCCAGGTCATCGATAACGGTGTGCTGGTGATCGACAACGCGGCGGGTTTCGCGCTGGACAACGCAGTCTCGGGCACGGGCGATCTGGAAAAGAACGGCGTGGGCACGCTGTTTGCCGGTACGGCCTTGACATACAGCGGCACAACCTTCGTCAACGCGGGCACATTCGCCGCAACGGCCGTCAATACGTTCTCGCCGAACTCGGCGGTGATGGTGGCGGGCGCAGGAACGCTCGATCTTGCCGGTTTCAGCCAGGCCATTCCGGGCCTGGGCAACGCGGGCGTGGTCAACATGGGGACCGGCACGGCGCCGGGCACGATCCTGACCGTCAACGGCAACTATATCGGCCAGGGCGGCGCGGTCCTGTTCAACACCGTGCTCGAAGGCGACAGTGCCGCGACCGATCTGCTGCGGATCACCGGCAACAGCAGCGGCACCGGCCAGGTCAGGGTGTTCAACGCCGGCGGCGGCGGCGCACAGACCGGCGAAGGCATCAGGATCATCGATGTGGCGGGCGCGTCGGACGGGGTGTTTACGCTGCTGGGCGATTTCGTGACCACTACCGGCCAGCAGGCCGTGGTGGCCGGCGCCTGGGCCTATACGCTGCACAAGGGCGGCAAGAGCACCCCCGATGACGGCGACTGGTATCTGCGTTCGGAACTGAAGGCCGGTAATGACGGCGGCGGCGGCGACGACGGTGGTGGTGACGATGGCGGCGGCGGCGATGACGGCGGCGGCGGCGATGTGCCGGCCTACAACCCCGGCACGCCGCTGTACGAGAACTATGCCCGGGTGCTGCTGGGGATGAACGACCTGCCGACGCTGCGCCAGCGGGTAGGCACCCGGTCCTGGGCGGGGGGCGCGATGGACGAGGTCAGGCGCTCCGGTATCTGGGGCCGGATCGATGGCACTTTCGGCGTGTTCAGGCCCGGCCGATCGACGACAGCCGCTGCGCGCGACAGCGATGCCTATACTTTCAACCTCGGTGCCGACTTCGTGTTGCGTGAGGCGGACGACGGATCGCTTATCGGGGGTGTCAATGCCCGCTATGGCGTTGATCGCTCGCACATCCGCTCGATCCAGGGCAACGGACAAATCCGCAGCGATGGCCGGGGGCTGGGGGCGACGCTGACCTGGTACGGGGCCGATGGCTTCTATGCGGACGCGCAGGGCTCCTACGCCTGGTACAAGAGCGACCTCACTTCGCAGACCGCAGGCGCGGCCATGGTCAAGGGCAACGGCGGCCATGGCATTGCCGCTTCGCTGGAAACGGGCTGGAAGCGCCCGCTCGGCGGCGGCTTCCTGCTCACACCGCAAGCGCAACTGGTCTATTCGCGCGTCAGTTTCGACCGGTTCAACGATGCCTTCAATGCCCGCGTCTCGAATGGCCGGGGCGAAAGCCTGCGCGGCCGGCTCGGCCTTGCGCTCGATCGCGAAACCGGCGGCACCGATGCCAACGGCCGGCGCAGGAGTTCGCACTTCTACATCATCCCGAACCTCTACTACGAGTTCCTCGACGGCGCCCGGGTCACGGTATCCGGCGCCGATGGCAGCAACCCGGTCCGCTTCGTCAACCGCGACGGCCGGTTCTGGGGCGGGCTCGGGATCGGCGGCAGCAATAGCTGGAAGGACAACAGGATCTCACTCTACGGCGAGGTCAACATGGACACCAGCCTTGACCACTTCGCCAGATCCCACGAGCTCAAGGCCCGCATCGGTATCAGCCTGAAATGGTGATCCGCAACAGGCTGTCCACCGGCACGGGGAGGGCTTTCACTTCGCTTTCACTCCCGCCGCATGCGACATGCTGCCGATCCCGCCCTGCATCAGAAAGCGCGAAGTCCAGCCGCCGTCGACCCGCAGGTTGTCGCCGGTGATGTAGCTTGCCATGTCCGACACCAGGAAGACCAGCGCCTTGGCCAGTTCGTCCGGGTCGGCGGGGCGGCCCAGCGGCAGCATGTCCCTGAAGCGTTCGAGCCCTTCGGCGGTCATGGCAAGGCGCGGCGTGGCGGCGGCGCCGGGCATCGCGGCGTTCACGCGGATGCCGTACTGGCCCCATTCGTTCGCCATCGTGCGCACGAGGTTGATCATGCCCGCCTTGGCCGCGCCGTAACCGCCGTGGTTCGGTGCCGCGGTCAGGCCGCTGACCGAACTGACGCAGGCGATCGCGCCGGGCTTGCCGTGCTTCACCAGCGAACGCGCCACCGCGCGCGCCGGGATGAAGAACGAGGTGAGGTTGAGCCGATGCGCGTCGTTCCATTGTTCGAGCGTGAAATCGAGCAACTGGCCCCAGACGCCGAGCCCGACCACCGTGATCATCACGTCGACCGGCCCCAGCGCCGCTTCCGCCGCGGCCAGCGCCTGTTCCACGCCCGGCTCGTCGGTGACATCGGCGGCAAGCGCCACCGCCCTGCCGCCCCTGGCTTCGATCTCGCCGGCGATCTTCCCGGCGCGCTCGGGAATCAGGTCGACCACCGCCACCTGCGCCCCCGCTTCGGCCAGGCGCAGCGCGCTGCGCTCGCCCATGCCGAAGCCGCCGCCCCAGACGATGCCGACCTTGCCGGCCAGTCCCAGCATATCCGTGCTGCTCATGCTGTCTCTCTCCCGTTTCGCAAGACGGTTCAGGGCGCGTGGTTCGGGCGGCTCTGGCGGCCGGTCTTTTCCGCCCATTCCTCGATCAGCCCGTCGTAGAGCGGATGGTCGATCAGCTCGTACTTTTCCGGAAAGTTCCAGTTGCCCGACTTGACCTGGCCTTCCTCTTTCAGCTCGCGCATCATTTTCAGGTGGTTGGCGGCGGCCGTCACCCAGCCCCCGGTGGCCATGTTGAAAGCCGTGCCCGGCACGCTGAAGCCCATCGTCGCCACCGGAATCCGCGATCCGAACGCCTTGACGAGTTCGGGCACGCGGTCGGGCCGCGGCGGGAAGAACAGCACGTCCGCACCCGCTTCCATATAGGCGTGGCCGCGCTTGATCGCTTCCGCCATGTCGCCGGTGCCGCCGCCGCCCGCCTCGCTCGGATAAAGCTCGTCGCAGCGGGCGATGATCACGAAGTCCCGGCCGGAATCGCGCTGCGCGCGCCGCGCCGCGTCGATGCGCGCCTGCTGGTCGGCGATCGACCACAGGCCGTTGACGTGCTTCGAATGCTTGGGATTGCGCTCGTCCTCGACGTGGAAGCCGGCGATGCCCTGCTGGATATAGCGGCGCGTGAAATGATAGGCATCGGCCACCGTCTCGCCCAGCGTGTCAGCATCGGCGATCAGGGGGATCGACATGACATTGGCGATGCGGCTGGCCTGCTCGATCTGCTCGACCTGGCTGAACACGCCGTTGTCGGGCACTGCATAGTGAAAGGCGCTACAGGCATGGCCGCCGAGATAGGCCGCCGGAAAGCCGACATATTCGGCGATGCGGCCGGTAATCGCGGAATAGGTATCGCCGCAGACGAAATGTTCGCCCTTTTCGATGAGCGCGCGGAGTTTCTCTCCTGGACCGGGCATTTTCCTCTCCCTTGCGGATTGCCGTCGGCAGCAGGTGCCGACTATCTTGCCCGGCGAAAGTTGCATGGCCGGGATGGCAAGGCAAGAACCCGAATCCGTCCCGCGCGAAATGTATATATACGGGAGAGGGGTGTCGCGGAAACCCGGCTGCCGGTGCCGGCGGGCGCGAACGCAAGGTGAAAGGGAACTGCTGTGAGCGATAGATTGAAAGCCCTCGTCGTCGGCACCGGCTTCGGCTGCCGCATCCAGATTCCCGCGCTGCTGGGCGCCGGCTTCGACGTTGCCGGGCTGGTCGGGCAGGATGCGGCGCGCACGGCGGAACGCGCGCAAGCGAACGGCATTGCGGCAAGCTTCACCGATCTGGGCCAGGCGATCGACGCGACCGGCGCCCGGGTCGTCGTCATCTCCTCGCCGCCGCATGCCCATGCCGAACTGTCGATCACCGCTTTCGCGCGCGGCTGCCATGTCCTGTGCGAAAAGCCTTTCGCCGCCGACATCGCCGAGGCGCGGGCGATGCTGGCGGCGGCCGAAAAGGCGGGCACAGTGCACATGATGGGCCATGAATTCCGCTTCGAGCCGCTGCGCGCCACTATCGCCCAGGCCATCGCCGGGGGCCTGATCGGTGAACCGCGGCTGGCCAATATCACCATCCTGCTGCCGCAGCTCACCAGCCAGCAGGACGACATGCCCGACTGGTGGTTCGATCCCGGCGAAGGCGGCGGCTGGCTGGGCGCGCTGGGGTCGCACGTCGTCGACCAGTTGCGCACCTGGCTCGGCGAATTCGCATCGGTCAGCGCCTCGCTGTCAAGCGTCAGCGCCACGCGCGGCCCCGCCGACGACAGCTTCACCGTGCGTTTCCGCATGAGGAACGGCCTCGAAGGCGTGATCCAGAGCAGCGCCGGCGCCTGGGGGCCGCCGCTCGATGTCGCGCGTGTCTGCGGCAGCGAAGGCACGCTGTGGACCGAAAACGGCGAAGTGCGCTTCGCCGGCCGGAGCGGTGCGCGCACACTGGAAATCGCATCCGCGCTGGCGCTGCCCCCCATCCCGCCGATTCCCCCCGATCCGCGCCACGAAACGCCGCGCTGGAAAGGTCTGGTCCAGGTTGAGCTGGCGCCCTACACGGTGCTGTGCCGGACGCTGAAAGCCGCGATCGAAGGCAGGCCCCCGGCAAGCCCGGTCAGGCCCGCGACTTTCGCCGATGGTGTTGCCGCCATGCAGGTGATGGATGCGATCCGGGCATCGGCCAGGGAAGGCGGGGCGCTGAAAGCGGTGTAGCGGTCCGATCCGAAACCCGCGTCATGCCGCCCGCGCCGGGCAGCTTGCGGGCATTGTGAGGGAGGGATTTGCCTTGGGGCCTGAGCTTTTCGCTGGCGCGCGATGCGCGCGAATCATGGCTGGCGTCGGGCGATGCGCCGGCCGGCATCGGGGTGATCGGCCCTGTGCGCGGCCCTTGCCGGGCCTTGCGGCATGATCGCGCGGCGCAGTGTGCTGGGGCTGCTGGCGGGTGGCGCGGCGGCGGGGCTCGGCGGGTGCGGGCTGCTCGGCTACAGTTATCGCTTCCGCATGACTGTGGAAGCGAAGACGCCGCAGGGCTTGCGCACGGGATCATCGGTTTACGAAGTCTCGGCACGCAGGCTGGTGGCACTGACTGCGGAGGAGGCCGAGCGGAGCGTGGCCGTGCGCGGCGAGGCGCTGGTCGTCGATCTTCCCGATGGGCCGATCTTCGTGCTGCTCAAGGCTCCCGATGGCAATCCACACGGAAGTCTGGATCGCTTGTCCATGGCGGCTCTCGACAAGGATTATCGCAACGACTGGGTCGAAAGCGCCCGGCGCATCGCCGCAAGCTGGCGCCCACTGCGGGCCGAACTGCTGCACTGGGACTGGCCGCTGATGGTCCGCTTCGCCGACATCGCCGATCCGGCAAGCGTGGAGCGGGTCGCGCCCGAAACCGCCGGCATCTTCAGCATCATGCTCGAAACCACCCGCGATCCCGTGACGACCGGGATCGAGAAGCGGTTGCCTTGGTTTTATAAATACAAAGGTAAATTTTTTGATGGATCATCCACCATCAGCGAAGATTTGGTTACAGAAATATTGGCAGCACATCTGACATCACGGTCATTTTCAACTGAGGCGTTCAAATGAATAATGATCCGAAAATAGATCTTATCTATGCCATTTTGGCGATGGATTCCTATAACCGGGGTTATGGAACCGGTATATCGGCACTGCCATCGTCTGGGATGATCGGAAATTACCAGATCATCCGTCAATCCGACATTACTCCGGGGTCTGAGGGTGTCAACGCCGGCTTCTACGCAATCGCCTACAAGAACATCGACACGGGCGAGGTCGTGATTGCGTACCGTGGGACCGATGCCAATCTGGTTTCTCCGTTGGGGGCGGTGGGCAGCGATGCGCTGAATGGATACGGCATTGCCCTGGGGGCAGCGCCGGGTTCAGTCTTTGATTTTGCGACCCGGCAGGCCGAACTGGCCGCGGCGTTCTACACGGCGGTGACGGGCAAAAGCGATACGGAATGCGCGCCCAATGTCACGCTCACCGGCCATTCCCTCGGCGGCGGCCTTGCCGGCTTCATCAATGTCACCACCGGCACGAAGGCGGTGGTGTTCGCTGCACCTGACTTCCGGGTGCCTTCCATGCGTGGTTGTCTATATGTCCTGTGTGGTCCAGGAGAGCGGTTTCCCGAAGCGGCAAGGAGAGGCCCGAACCGATGCCCGCCCATGAACCCCGTGCCGCAAGCGGCAGGATCGCGCTTCCGCTTACCGCATGGGCGGCAATCGGGCGCGGCCTGCTGTGCCGGTGCCCGCGCTGCGACCAGGCGAAGCTTTTCCTCCGCTTTCTCAAGCCGATCCCGGCCTGCCCGCACTGCGGGCAGGATTGGACCCACCAGCGCGCGGACGACTTTCCCGCTTACATCGCGATCTTCGTGACGGGTCATATCCTGGCGCCGATCATCATCGCGCTGGCGCGGGATACGGCGCTGTCGGTGACGGCGATGCTGGCGATCATCATGCCCCTGGCGATCGTGCTGATGATCGGGCTGCTGCAACCCGCCAAAGGCGCGACCATCGCCCTGCAATGGTGGTTCGGAATGCACGGGTTCGTGAAGGAACGCCCGGTTCAGGCAGCCGCAAACGCCGAACCATGATCACGAGGTCCGCCCGCCCGGCAACCGGAGAGCGCCGGGTGGATGCCGTCAGGCAATCGGCGCGCATTCTGCGCAAGTGGGCGGGCTCACTGTCCAATTGCGGAATCATCGCCGGCCTGCTGGCCTTTTCCGCCGCGCTGACGCCGACGCTGATTCCCAGAGGGGCGCCCGAACAGGGAGCGCTGGGCGGACTGTGCCTTGCCGTCGGCTATCTCATCGGCGTCTTCTGCCGCTGGCTGTGGCGTTACATGCAACTGCCCGACCCGGCCGGAAAGGGCGGAAGGATCGCGCCCGGCGCAATGGCGGCCGGCACCGGCCTGGTCCTGGCGATCGTCCTGTGGCGGTCGGCAGGCTGGCAGAATGCGATACGATCGCCGATGGGCCTCGGGCCGGTCGGCGCGGGCTATACTTTCACGGTCTGCCTGATCGCCCTGGCCGTGTTTCTCGCTATCCTGGTCCTGGCGCGGCTGCTGCGGCGGCTGGCCCGTTTCCTGACCAGGCGCGCGGAGCCCCATGTGCCGCCCCGTGTCGCCCGGGTGATCGGCGTGGCCGTGACGGCCTTCGTCTTCTGGTCGCTGACCAGCGACATTGCGCTGCAAGGCGCCTTCCGCTCACTCGATTCCTCCTATCGCGAGATAGACGGGCTGTTCGAACCCGAACGCAAGCAGCCATCGGACCCGGGCAGGACGGGCAGTTCCGCCTCTCTGGTGAAATGGGCCGAGCTTGGCCGCATGGGCAGGCGCTATGTCGCCTCCGGCCCGAGTGCCGGCCAGATCAGCGCGATGACGGGGCGCCCGGCCAAACAGCCCATCCGCGTCTATGTCGGGCTGGGCAGCGCCGATACGGCGCGGGCGCGCGCGAAGCTGGCTTTGGCGGAACTGAAGCGGCAAGGCGGCTTCGATCGTTCGGTGCTGCTGATCATCACTCCCACCGGCACCGGCTGGGTCGATCCGTCCGCCATCGACAGCATCGAATATCTGCACCATGGCGACATCGCCAGCGTCGCCATGCAGTATTCCTACCTCAGCAGCCCCCTGACGCTGCTGGTCCACCCGGAAAACGGGGCGGAAGCGGCGCAGGAACTGTTCACCGCGATCTATGGCTATTGGTCGCAGCTGCCGCGCGGCAAACGGCCCGCGCTCTATCTCCACGGCCTCAGCCTCGGCGCCATGAATTCGGAGAAGTCGGTCGAGCTTTTCGGCACGGTCGACGATCCCATCGCCGGCGCCGTGTGGAGCGGCCCGCCCTTCGCAAGCCCTGTCCGGCGCTCGATAACCGCCCGGCGCAACCGGGGTTCGCCCGTCTGGCTGCCGCAATTCCGTGACAACCGCATCGTGCGGTTCGCCAACCAGGATGGCTTTTCCGTGCCGGCCGGCACACCCTGGGGCAACATGCGCATCGCCTATCTGCAATATGCCAGCGATGCCATCGTCTTTTTCGATTATCGCGATCTCTACCGCAAACCCGAATGGATGAAAGCGCCGGTCGGGCCGGATGTTTCGCCCGATCTGCAATGGTATCCCATCGTCACGATGGCGCAGACCGCCATGGACATGCCGCTGTCGATGGCCACGCCCATGGGCTATGGCCATGTCTATGCTCCCGAGCACTACATCGATGCCTGGGTTGCCGTGACCGATGTGCGCGACTGGTCGCCGGAAGCCCTGGCCGCGCTCAGGCAAAAGCTCGGCAAGGCGGCCCGCAATGCCCGCGCCGGCAGTGCGGCAGCAGAGGCTTACGCCGGCCGGGGCGGATGATTTCCCGCAGCGACGATACCCGGAAAGGGTTCAGGCGGCAGCGGCAGCCACTTCCCCGCGCAATGCCTTGCGATCGAGCTTGCCGACCATCGTTTTGGGCAGGCTCGTGCGGATAACCACCTCATCCACGCGCTCATGCTTGCCGAGCCGTTCGTTGAGCCAGGCCCTGAGACCGGCGCCATCGTCGGCGGCGCCGGGCAGCAGCGTGACGAAAGCACGCGGCATTTCGCCATGATAAGGGTCGCGCACGCCGATCACGAGCGCCTCCTTGACCGCGGGGTGCCGCAGCAGCACGGTTTCCACCTGGCTGGGGAAGACCTTGAAGCCGCCCACGGCGATCATATCCTTGCTGCGGTCGACGATGCGGACATAGCCCTCGTCATCAATCTCGGCGATGTCGCCGGTGCGCAGCCAGCGTTCGCCGGCGATCTCCGCAAAGGTCGCGGCCGCCGTCTCCGGCCGGTTCCAGTAGCCCGACATCACCTGCGGCCCCTGCACGGCCAGTTCGCCGGCCTCACCCGGCGGCGCGATGCGGGCGGGGTCTTCCTTGTCGAGCAGCAGCAGCCGCGTGCCCGGCAGCGGCTGGCCGATCGTTCCGGTGCGATCGTCGCCGTAAAAGGGATTGGTCGCAGCTACGCCCGCAGTCTCGGTCAGGCCATAGCCCTCGATCAGACGCGCGCCGGTCGCTTCCTCGAAACGGTGCTTGAGCGGTGCGGACAGCGGCGCCCCGCCCGAACTGCAAAGGCGCAGCGAGGAGAAGTCGGTTTTCGTCAGGTCGGGATGGTCGAGCAGCGCCTGGTACATCGTCGGCACGCCGGGCATGGCCGTCGCGGCGGTGCGCTGTAGCGTTTTCAGCGCCTGCCCGGCCTGGAAACGCGGCAGCATGGCGATGCAGCCGCCGTTGCAGATCGTGCGGTTGAGCACGCAGGCATTGGCAAAGACGTGGAAGAACGGCAGCACGCCCAGGATCACATCGCGCTCGGCCCGGCACGGATCGATCATCACGAGCTGGCGGGCATTGGCCGAAAGGTTCTGGTGCGTCAGCATCGCGCCCTTGGGCGTGCCCGTGGTGCCGCCGGTGTATTGCAGCAGCGCAAGGTCGGTCAGCGGATCGATCGCAACGGGGCGCGGCTCGTCGTGCGAAAGGGCATCGTGCCAATCGATCACGTCGGGCCGTACCGGGATCGGCACGATCTCGCTGCGGCGGAACAGGCGCACGCCGATGCCCTGGACGAAAGGCAGCATCTGTTCGAGCCGGCCGACCACCAGATGCCCGAGCGAAGAGCATTCCAGCACTTCCAGCGCAGTCGGCAGAAGTGCGGGGACATCGACCGTGACGATCAGCCGGGCACCCGAATCCTCGACTTGCGCCTCAAGTTCGCGCGCAGTGTAGAGCGGCGAGAAATTGACCACGATTGCCCCGGCGAGCATCGCGCCGAAATAGGCCGGGATATAGATCGGCACATTGGGCAGGTAGAGCCCGATCCTGTCTCCCTTGACCACGCCCATCGCCTGCAACCAGGCGGCGAAAGCGCGCGCCTCGGCCAGCATCGCCTGGTAGGAATACTTGCGGCCGTAGAAATCGACCAGCGGCTCCCCGCCATGCCCGGCGACCGCCCGGACGAACAGTTCGGTCATCGCGAGCGGTGGAAACTGCTGGTCCCAGGCGCAGGGATGCGCATAGCGCGTGCGCCAGACTTGCGTGCCATGTACCGCTTCCATCCTGCCTGTTTGGCCCTTCCCTGCGGGAAGGGCAAGCGGATGAGATGCGGCAGAAGCGATCGGCATGTCATGCCGAACGCGTTTCAGCCTCCATCGCGCCTTGCAGATCAGGCGGCGCGGGGCCGTTCAGGCTTCGCCCGCAGCTTCCGCGGCGCGCCTGGCTTCGAGCCAGGCCTGCGCCTCGGCTTCCTGCGCGGCCTCGCTGGCGGCCCTGGCGGCGGCTTCACGCTCGGCGCGCAGTTCCTCGATCAGCGCCTCGCGATCGTCGCCGAGCCGCACGTCGTCGGCGCCGTCATCGACGATGCCGGCCTTCCTGGCGGCGCGCGCCACCAGCGCATCGAGTTCACGCTGCGAGCAAAGGCCCAGCGTCACCGGATCTTTCGGCTGGATGTTGGCGATGTTCCAGTGGCTGCGATCACGGATGGCGCCGATGGTGTTGCGCGTGGTGCCGATCAGCTTGCCGATCTGCGCATCCGATATCTCGGGGTGGTGGCGCAAGACCCAGGCGATGCCGTCGGGCTTGTCCTGCCGCTTCGAAACCGGCGTGTAGCGCGGCCCCTTGGTGCGGCTGACGGTAACCGGCGCCTTCTGCATTTTCAGCGAATAGTTCGCATCGGCCTGGCCGCGCTCGATCTCCGCCATGGTCAGTTCGCCGGCACGCACGGGATCGCGCCCGGTATATTTGCTGCTGGCGAGATCGTCGGCCATCGCCTGCACCTCGAGGATATGCAGCCCGCAGAATTCGGCGATCTGCTCGAAGGTCAGCGAGGTACTGTCGACAAGCCACGACGCGGTCGCATGCGGCATCAGCGGAGTGGGCTGGTTCAAGGTTCTTCTCCGGGGAAACAATAAGGGCCGCCCCTTGCGGAGCGGCCGTACCCGTTGCCATCTAGGCGTAATCGGCGGCGGGAGCAAGGGGAACGCGCCAAAACCCGAACTCCTGCCGCTGTGCGGATCTGCATGGAGGATCGGCCTGTCCATCGCCCTGCCCCGATCGGCTGCCGCCGCTACGCCCGCTGCCGGTTGACAGCAGGCACCGGGCATCCGATGTTGCGCCGCAATGGACGACGATGATCGACCACGGCCACGCGGCGATTCCGCCAGCCGACTAGCCGGCGAAAGCCTCGACAGCTATTCGCAGGAAGAGCTGGGCGCGCGCATCGTCCTGCTTGAAACCGAGATCGCCCGCGTCATCGCCCACAAGCACAAGGCCGCGGCCCACAGGCTTGCCGCCGACGCGCTGTTCAAGCCGAAGGCGCCGTGACGCCGGCACCCTCTCGCAACGCCGTGGCCGCGTTCTCCTGTACATCGGCCTACAGGCATCGGGACATGCGGGATGGAACATTCCTTCCTATATGCTTTCCGACAGCGGACAGACATTTCCCCCAGCGAAAGACCGAGTATGCCCAGTTTCGCCCCGAACCTTGAGAAAACGCTGCATTCGGCGCTGGCTCATGCTGCCGAGCGCAGCCACGAATATGCGACGCTTGAGCATCTGCTGCTGGCACTGATCGCCGACCCGGACGCGGCGCAGGTCATGCAGGCCTGCGGTGTCGATCTTGGCGATCTCGGCGATGTCGTGCGCCAGTATCTCGACCAGGAATACCAGTCGCTCAAGACGCAGGACAAGGGCGATCCCGCCCCGACCGCGGGCTTCCAGCGGGTGATCCAGCGCGCCATTCTCCACGTCCAGTCCTCGGGCAAGGACACGGTGACGGGCGCCAACGTGCTGGTGGCGCTGTTTTCCGAGCGCGATTCCTATGCGGTCTATTTCCTCCAGCAGCAGGACATGAGCCGGCTCGATGCGGTGAGCTTCATCAGCCACGGCATCGGCAAGGGCGGCCGCCGCATCGATGACCGCACGCCCAGGGGCGCGGAGAACGAAGCCCCGCAGGCCGAGGAGAAAAGCGAGGCCAAGAGCCAGAAGAAGGATTCGGCGCTCGACCAGTTCACCGTCAACCTCAACGAGAAAGCCCTGGCCGGCAAGATCGATCCGCTGATCGGCCGCGGCCCGGAAGTCGATCGCACGATCCAGATCCTGTGCCGCCGCAGCAAGAACAACCCGCTCTACGTGGGCGACCCCGGCGTCGGCAAGACCGCCATCGCCGAAGGACTCGCCCGCAAGATCGTCGAGGGCGACGTGCCCGAGGTGCTTGCGGGCGCGGTGATCTACTCGCTCGACATGGGTTCGCTGCTGGCCGGCACGCGCTATCGCGGCGATTTCGAGGAACGGCTGAAGCAAGTCGTCGCCGAGCTGGAAAAGATGCCCGAGGCCGTGCTGTTCATCGACGAGATTCACACGGTGATCGGCGCCGGCGCCACCAGCGGCGGGGCGATGGACGCATCGAACCTGTTGAAGCCCGCGCTGTCGGGTGGCACGATCCGCTGCATCGGCTCGACCACCTACAAGGAGTTCCGCAACCACTTCGAGAAAGACCGCGCGCTGCTGCGGCGCTTCCAGAAGATCGACGTGAACGAGCCGACGATCGAGGACACGATCAAGATTCTCAAGGGCCTGCGCACGGCCTTCGAGGAACACCACAAGGTCAGGTACACGCCCGATGCGATCAAGACCGCGGTTGAGCTTTCGGCGCGCTACATCAACGACCGCAAGCTGCCCGACAAGGCGATCGACGTGATCGACGAAGTGGGCGCGATGCAGATGCTGGTGCCGCCGGGCAAGCGCAAGAAGACGATCACCGCGCGCGAGATCGAGGCGGTGATCGCGACGATGGCGCGCATCCCGCCCAAGTCGGTGTCGAGCGACGACAAGAAAGTGCTCGAGCATCTCGAGCGCGATCTCAAGCGCGTCGTATTCGGCCAGGACAAGGCGATCGAAGTGCTCTCGACCGCGATGAAACTCAGCCGCGCGGGCTTGCGCGATCCCGACAAGCCGATCGGCAGCTTCCTGTTCTCCGGCCCCACCGGCGTCGGCAAGACCGAGGTTGCCAAGCAGCTTGCCGGCATCATGGGCATCCCGATCCAGCGCTTCGACATGTCGGAATACATGGAGCGCCACAGCATCAGCCGCCTGATCGGCGCGCCGCCGGGCTATGTCGGGTTCGACCAGGGCGGCCTCCTGACCGACGCGATCGACCAGCAGCCGCATTGCGTCCTGCTGCTCGACGAGATCGAAAAGGCGCATCCCGACCTGTTCAACATCCTGCTGCAAGTGATGGACAACGGCCGTCTGACCGATCACCACGGCAAGACGGTGGACTTCCGCAACGTCGTCCTGATCATGACGACCAATGCGGGCGCCTCCGACATGGCCAGGCAGGGCATCGGCTTCGGCGACGTTTCCAGGGAGGACGCCGGCGACGAGGCGGTGAAGCGCATGTTCAGCCCCGAGTTCCGCAACCGGCTCGATGCGACCGTGCCGTTCGCCTATCTCGGCACCGATGTCGTCAGCCGGGTGGTGGACAAATTCATCCTCCAGCTCGAACTGCAACTTGCCGAGCAGAACGTCCATATCCAGTTCGACAGCGACGCCCGCGCGTGGCTGGCACAGCGCGGCTACGACAGGCTTTACGGCGCCCGGCCGATGGCTCGTCTGTTGCAGGACAGGGTCAAGCAGCCGCTTGCCGAGGAGCTGCTGTTCGGCAAGCTCGCGCATGGCGGCGAAGTGCATGTTTCGATGAAGGACGAGGCACTGAGCTTCGAGCTGACTCCCGCCCCGCCGAAACTGGTCAGGAAAGCCGCGAAGCCCGCCGCCGCCGGGCCGAAGCGCAAGCCTTCGGCCCCGAAGCCGGGCGAGCAGCCGGAGTCCAGCACCGACGTCGAGTAACCGATCGGCCGCCGTTTCGTTCCTGCCCGTAATGCGGATCGGATCGGGACGATCAGGACAATTGCAGCAGCTTCTCCCGCGAAGTCGCGCCGCGCAACAGGTTCACGCGCGAGGGTGCGATGCCGAGCGCCGAGGCAAGCAGGGCGATCACTGCGGCGGTGGCCTTGCCGTCCTCGGGCTTGACGCGGACTTTGGCCAGCAGCCTGCCGTTGGCGATTTCCAGCGCTTCCACCCGCGCGCCCGGCGTCACGCGCACGGCCAGCCGGCCCTCGCCGTCCATGAGCGCGCGGATCGCCTGCGCCGGCGGCAGTTCAGGCCTGGGCCGCGCCATCGAGCGCTTCGCGGTGAATCCTGCCGTTGACGACATAGCCTTTCACCCCGGCCTGCATGTCGGCCAGCGCCGCGTCGGTAAGATCGCGGAGATACCTGGCGGGGCGGCCGGCCCAGAGCTGGCGCGATTCGATCACTTTGCCCTGGGTAAGCAGCGCGCCCGCCGCCAGCATGCCGTCCGAATGGACATGGCACCCGTCCATGACGATCGCACCCAGGCCGATGAAAGCCCGGTCCTCCAGCGTACAGCCGTGGATCATGGCCATGTGGCCGATCAGCACGTCGTCGCCGATGATCGTCGGGAAGCCGTCGGGCCGTCCGGGCCTGGGGCTGTCGCAATGGACGACGGTGCCGTCCTGAATATTGCTCCGCGCGCCGATGACGATGCGGTTCACGTCGGCGCGGATCACGCAATTGTACCAGATCGACGCGTCGGGTCCGATTTCGACATTGCCGATGATGCGGCAGCCGGGGGCGATGAAGGCGGAAGGATGGATGCGCGGCCCTTTGCCGTTGATCGCAGCCAGAGTGATATCGGTTCTTTCGGCAGTCATGGTTTGCCCACCAGATTGGCCCAGCGGATATAGGGCAGGATAGAAGCGTGGTCGTCGGTCCAGACATGCGGTGCCGGCGCCATCAGTTTCGTCCATGGCGCATCGGGCCGGGCCGCGGCAAGCACCTTGAGCTGGCCGGGATCGCGCGTCATCAGCACCCACGACGATGCGGTCAGCACAGTGCGGTCATGGGGGTTGTCGTCACGCACCGCCGCGGTGAGGCCGCGATGCTTCGCAACCGCCGCCAGTACCGGCTCAAGCTCGATATAGCGGTTGGAGATGTGAATCAGCAGCAGCCCCCCGGGCGACAGCGCGCGCAGATAGACGCCGATGGCCTCGTCGGTGAGAAGGTGGAGCGGAATCGCGTCGGAGGAGAAAGCGTCCACCGCCAGCACGTCCAGCGAACCGGGCGCTGCCCTGGCCAGCTCGACCCGCGCATCGCCCAGCGCCACCTCCGGCCGATGCGCGCAATCGGTCAGATAGGTGAACGTGCGGTTGAGCGACAGCTTCAGCACTGCCGGGTCGATCTCGTAAAAGCGCCAGTGCTCGCCCGGCTGGTAGAAGGCGGCAAGCGTGCCGGTGCCGAGCCCGACCACACCCACCCGCGCATTGCCGCCGAACAGCTTCCGGGCATTGGTCAGGGCGATCGCCGCTCCCGAGCCGGGTCCGTAATAGGTCATCGGCATACATTCGGCTGCCCGGTCGGTCGATTGCTGGCCGTGCAGCGTGGTGCCGTGCGCCAGCGTGCGCAGATGCAGCGAAGGGTAATCGCGCACCGTGTAGATGCCGAAATAGCTGCGCGTGCGGGCTCCCTGGAACGAGGCCCTGGCGGTTTCGACGCCCCCTTGCGCGAACATCAGCAGCACCAGCACGGCCACGAAAGCCGCCCGCCAGGGCACTACCAGCAGGCCGATCACCACGATGCCGCCGGTGAACCACAGCCGGCTCAACGGCAGTTCGGCCTGGAGCGTGTCGTCGAGCAGCCGGATGGCCAGGAACACCGCGACGAGGAACAGCACCGCCACCGCTACACGGGCCATGCCGGGGTCGAGGCCGGGCATGCGCCGCCAGTCGCAGATCGGCAGCAGCGGCATCAGCAGGGCCGCTGCGAGTACCAGCAGCGGATGCTCCCAGACCCAGTCGAACACCACCGGCGCGATCAGCCCGGTGAACAAGCCGCCCAGCGCGCCGCCTGCCGACATGACGAAATAGAACAGCGTCAGTTGCGCCGCCGGCGGGCGTGAATCGTAGAGCCTGGTGTGCAGCACCACCGCAACCACGAAAAGCAGCATGACGCCGCTCATCGCCAGTACCATGCTGCCCGAACCGCGCGAAACCATCGCCATGCCGCCGGCCAGCAGTATGATCAGCGGCGCGGCGCGGGTAAAGAGGCCGGCCAGTTCGCGCCGGTCGGAAAAGGCGATGGCGAAGCTCAACAGGTAAAGGCCCAGCGGGATCACCCAGAGCAGCGGCATGGCGAAGACATCGGTGGTGAGATGCGTCGTGGTCGAAAGCATCAGCCCCGAAGGTACGGCCGACAGCCCCAGCCACAGCAGGATGCGCGGCCACCCCACCGCATGCGCTTCCCCGTCGAGCGGCTGTTCGGCGGCGGCCGGTGCAGGCTGCGTGGCCCACCGGGCACGGGCCGCCAGCGCGATCAGCACGATGAGAAGGCCATAGCCGAGGCTCCAGACCAGGCTCTGCATGTGAATACTGAGCAGCGGCTCGGCAAGCAGCGGATAGGCCAGCAGCCCCGCGAAACTGCCGATGTTCGAAGCCGCGTAAAGCGCCCAGGGCTCACCCGCGCCGGGCTGGAGCGCGAACCAGCGCTGCATCAGCGGCGCCTGCGCCGAGACGAGGAAAAACACCGGCCCGATCGTTACGACGAACAGCGCAGGCACCCACAGCACTTCCCATCCGGGCGCGGGCGACGGCAGGTGGGCCAGCCCGACAGGCAGTGTCACGCCCGCCAGCACCAGCAGCACGAGATGGATCTTCGCCGCGCGCCGGACCGGCATCTTGCCCAGGCAGTGCGCATAGCCGTAGCCCGCCAGCAGCAGCGCCTGATAGACCAGCATCGCGCTGTTCCAGACGTTCGGCGCACCGCCGAGCTGCGGCAGCGCCATGCGCGCGATCATCGGCTGGACCAGGAACAGCAGGAAGCTGCCCGTGAGAATCGTGACGACGAAAAGCGCCCGGCCGGCCGGGTGTGTCGCCCCGCTCATGCGCCCAGCAGCCGTGCGGCATGTGCGGCGTGGTAGGTGAGCACGCCTGAACAGCCGGCCCGCTTGAAGGCGGTCAGCGTTTCGAACACCAGGGCATCGCGATCCCCCGCGCCGGCCGCCACGGCGGCCTCGATCATCGCGTATTCGCCGCTCACCTGATAGGCGAAGACCGGCACTGCGAAGCGCTCCTTCACCCGGCGGACGATGTCGAGATAGGGCAGGCCCGGCTTTACCATGACGCTGTCGGCGCCTTCGGCGAGGTCCAGCGCGACTTCGCGCAGCGCCTCCTCGCTGTTCGCCGGGTCCATCTGGTAGGTCTTCTTGTTGCCTTTCAGCACGCCGCTGGACCCCACGGCATCGCGGAACGGGCCATAGAAGGCAGAAGCATATTTGGCGGCATAGGCCATGATCTGCACATTCCTGTGCCCCTCCCTTTCGAGCGCGGTGCGAATCACGCCGATGCGGCCGTCCATCATATCCGATGGCGCGATGATGTCGGCGCCCGCCGCGGCCTGATTCAGCGACTGGCCGACGAGCACGTCGACCGTCTCGTCGTTGAGCACATAGCCGGCATCGTCGATCAGCCCGTCCTGGCCGTGGCTGGTGTAGGGATCGAGCGCGACATCGGTAAGAACGCCCACCTCGTCACCCACGGCATCGCGGATCGCGCGGATCGCGCGGCACATGAGATTGTCGGGATTGAGCGCTTCGCGCCCGTCCTCGCTGCGCCGTCCGGGCCGGGTATGCGGGAACAGCGCCAGACAGGGAATGCCGAGCGCCACCGCTTCCTTCGCCCGTGCCGCGATGCCGTCGAGCGACCAGCGCGAGACGCCGGGCAGCGCGGCCACCGGATCTTCGATGCCGCTGCCGTCGGTGACGAAAAGCGGCCAGATCAGGTCGGCCGGAGTAAGGACAGTCTCTCGGTGCATCGCCCGGCTCCAGGCCGTGGCGCGCGTGCGGCGAAGGCGCAAAGCGGGATAAGACGCGGTCATGGCCGCAGTGTCTAGAACATCGCACCGAAAGGAGGGAACCGCTTTTCCGCAAGCGGCAATGCGAAAAATGCCGCCGATCCCGTGGATTTTCCCGGCACACATAAAGCGGCCGCCATCATCCCGCCTTGCGGGCACCCCGGCCCGGTGCCACACTGGCTTGCGAAATGGCCACCTTCCCGCCCGTTCAGGCACACGACAGCGCCGATTCCAGGGTCAAGGCGGTGCTTGGGCCGACCAACACCGGCAAGACTCATCTCGCCATAGAACGTCTTTGCGCGCATTCCAGCGGTGCCATCGGCTTTCCTCTCCGCCTGCTGGCGCGCGAGGTGTACGACCGGGTCTGCGCGATCAAGGGAGAGAATCGCGTCGCGCTGATCACCGGCGAGGAACGAATCGAACCGAAGGACGCGCGCTGGCTGCTCTGCACGGCCGAAGCCATGCCGGTCGGCCGTGACCTCGCCTTCGTCGCGCTCGACGAGGCACAGCTTGCCGCGGACCGCGAGCGCGGCCACATCTTCACCGATCGGCTGCTCAATGCCCGCGGCCGTGAGGAGACGATGATTCTCGGCTCGGCAACGCTCCAGCCGATGATCAGGGAGCTGGTGCCCGAAGCCGAAGTGATCGGCCGCCCGCGCTTCTCGACGCTCGGCCACACCGGCACGGCCAAGCTCTCGCGCATTCCGCCCCGAAGCGCGATCGTCGCCTTTTCCGCCGGGCAGGTCTATGCCATCGCCGAGATGCTGCGCCGTTTCCGCGGCGGCGCAGCGGTAGTGATGGGCGCGCTCTCGCCCCGGACACGCAACGCCCAGGTGCAGCTCTACCAGTCGGGCGAAGTCGACTATCTCGTCGCCACCGATGCGATCGGCATGGGCCTGAACCTCGACATCACCCATGTCGCTTTCGCCGGCCTTGCCAAGTTCGACGGCCAGCGCCAGCGGCGGCTCACCACGGCGGAAATGGCGCAGATCGCCGGCCGCGCCGGGCGCCACCAGCGCGACGGCACTTTCGGCACGCTCGCCGGCGCCAATGGCAACGGGAGAGGAAGCCGCGATGCCGCTTTCACCGACGACGAAGTCCATGCGATCGAGGAGCATCGCTTCCCGCCGCTGACCCGCCTGTTCTGGCGCGAAGCAGAGCCGCGCTTCGACAATATCGACACGCTGATCGCCGATCTCGAGGCGCCGCCGCGGCTGCCGCAACTCGTGCCGGCTCCCGAAGCTATCGATCTCCAGGTGCTCAAGCGCCTCGCCGAAGAGCCCGGAATCGCCGCCGCGGTATGCTCGCCGCAGGCGGTCAGGCGCTTCTGGGAAGTCTGTTCGCTGCCCGATTTCCGCCACCAGGGCGCGGAGACTCACGCCCGCTTCGTCGCCCGGCTGTGGCAGGATCTGCGCCACGGCGAACTTGGCGGCGACTATGCTGCCGGCGCGATTGCCGCGCTCGACAATGCCTCGGGCGACATCGACACGCTACAGCACCGCATCGCCTCGATCCGCAGTTGGGCCTATATCGCCCAGCGGCCCGACTGGGTGCTGGCCAGGGAGGAAATGGCCGCACGCGCCCGCGCGGTGGAAGCGCGGCTGTCCGACGCGCTGCACGCGCGGCTGACCGAGCGCTTCGTCAATCGCCGTACCGCCGTGCTGATGAAGAAGCTCGGCCCCGATGCCGGCCTGCTGCCGGTCGGGCTCGACGGCGAGAACGTGCTGGTCGATGGCGAGCATATCGGCGCGCTTCGCGGCTTCCGTTTCATCGTCGATCCCTCGGCCCGCCACGCCGACCGCAAGCTGCTACTGGCCGCGGCGGAACGGCACGTTCCCGCACTGCTGGCCGAACGGGCCGCGCAGCTTGCATCGGCGCTTGCCGAAGGCGCCGTGGATTTGACCTTGCGCAATGGAGCGATCGACCGGGAAGGGCAGGTGCTGGCGCGATTGCAGCGCGGCAAGGCGCTGCCCGCGCCGCAACTCGTACCCGATGCGGCACTGGCAGCACTGCCCGGCCCCGCGCGCAAGGCGCTCGTCACCGCGCTCGAAGCCTGGCTGGCGCAGGCCCTGCTGCCGCTCGATCCGCTGCGCAAGCTCGATGCCGCCACGACTCTGCACGAGGCCGGCCCCGAACTGCGCGCGCTGCTGATCCGGCTGGTCGAGGCCGGGGGCATGATGGCGCGCGCCGATTCGGACATCGATCGGCTCGACAAGGGCCAGCGCGCCATGCTCGCCCGGCTGGGCGTGCGCGTCGGCGCGCTCGACCTGTTCGTTCCGGCGATGCTGCGCCCCGCGCCGCTCGAAGTCTGGCGGCAGATCCACGCGCAAGCGGCAGCGCCCGATCCGGTGATGCCGCCCACGCTTGCCGCCGGCCCCCGCAAGCCACCGCCCGGCTATCGCGCGCTCGGCAGGCAGTGGCTGCGGCTCGACATGGCCGAGAAGCTGCTGCGCGATGCCCATGCGGCCCGCAGCGCTGCCGGCCGCCGGCCTTTCACGCTCGATCCCGCCAGGGCAGTGTCGATGGGCCTTGCGACCGCGAGCTATGCCCGGCTGCTGCGCCTCGCCGGCTTCCGGCCGCTGATGCCCGGGGCGCTGCCCGAAGGGGCTTTCGGCCCGCCCGCGCCGCCGGCCTGGCGCTGGCGCCCGCCGCGGCGGCAGGGCGAACCCGAACGGATCGCACCGGCGCGGCCCGGAGGCGCTTTCGCCGCGCTCGCCGAACTGGTCCGTTAGAGCATCGTGTGCAAAAACGATGCGACAACAAAAACCTGGAGCAATCTTTCATGATTCGCAAATCACGAGAGATTGCTCCAGGCGGATCGCCGATGCGGATCGACAAGCTGCTCTGGTTCCTGCGCCTCGCGAAAACGCGTACCCTGGCCCGGGCCATGGCCGAGGAAGGGCATATCCGCCTCAACGGCCGCCGCGTGGACCGCCCGCACCGGAAAGTCGCGGCGGGCGATGTGCTGACCGTGCCGCTCGGCCCGGAAGTGCGTGTGATCGAGCTTCTGGCACTGCCGCAGCGCCGCGGTCCGGCAGGCGAAGCACAAACCTGCTACCGGGTGCTTGACGAGAGCGGCGCTTTTCCCATAGCAGCAGCCAACCGTAACGAAGCTGCCGAAAGGGATTTGCAGCCATGACTTATGTCGTCACCGACGCCTGTATTCGCTGCAAATATATGGATTGCGTGGAAGTGTGCCCTGTGGACTGCTTCTACGAGGGCGAGAATATGCTCGTCATCAACCCCAGCGAATGTATCGACTGCGGCGTCTGTGAGCCCGAATGCCCGGCCGAGGCGATCCTGCCCGACACCGAAAGCGGCCTTGAGCAGTGGCTTGAACTCAACGCCAAATACTCGGCGGAATGGCCCAACCTCACCTCGAAAAAGGATTCGCCGGCGGACGCCGACGAGTTCAAGGGCGTCGAGAACAAGTTCGGGCAATACTTCTCGGCCGAGCCTGGCGAAGGCGACTGACCCCGCCTGGGCAGTCGGGCACCGCTGCCATTTACCTCTCCGGCAATCCGGGCTCGGGATGATTCGATGGCCCGGGTTGACGGAAGAAAGGAATGCGGCAACCCGGCCTGCCTGGCCTTTCCGGGCATCTGCGGCGGTGCCGGCGCATGCCGCCCCGCCGGGGAGTTTATCATCGGCAACGCGATCACGCGGTGATGTCTGCCTGGATTCGATAAACTCGGGTCAGCGGCGCGCGCCCTGTCCGTAGAAGGCCGGCGCGACGATTTTCGCTTCCTCGATATTTTGCCAGGCCAGATAATCCCGAATAGCCTTGCGCAAGTCGTCATACCCTGTGCTGCCCGACCAATCCGCGCGATGATCGATCAGTTGGCGAAGTGCGCCATGAATGCCCTCGCGCAGTTTTCCAACGCGCATCGCGATGCCCTCATGACCGGGCTCGACATCGTCGGCGTCGTGGGCCAGCGCCGTGGCCACGATGGCCAGCGCTTCCGAAGCTCCCACTGCATGAAAAAATTGCCTCGCCTCGTCGAGAAGGCCCTCCAATTTCGGCAGTTCCGCGGCAAAAATGACCGGTTCAAGCCACATTTGGTTGAGGACATAGCGCAGCATGTGCCGGGTGGTGGTGGCCGCGCTCAACACGTCGGCTTCCTTGAGCCGGGGCAGGATGATCGAATCGAGCGTGGCGATGAGGTTCTCGATCACTTCGGTCGGACGCGGGTTGATCATTGCACCTGGCTTTCGACGGAAAGGTGGAAGTCGGCCAGCATCTGTGCGGTCGGCGGCGCGCGCAGGCCCATCGCCGCGAGTACCCCCTGTCGGCAGACATGGCCGACCTCGGTGCCGGTCCAGGCCATGCGGACATCGGCTCGGGCAGGGTCGGTATGAAGCGCCGCCGCACATTTTTCGGCCATGATGATCAGACGCAGGGCACGTATTACGCCATAATATTGCACGCGCTCGACGGTTACCGGAATGCCGCTGACGCTGGTGTAGTAGGCTAATGCCTTCTCCATGCCCCAGACATTGACCCCGTCGCGCATGATTTCCGGCGCGAAGTATTGCATGAACGCGAAATCGGCAGCCGGGTCGCCGATCGAAGCTTCCTCCCAGTCGGACAAGGCAACGATCTTGCCATTCCGGAAGATCTCTTCACCGTACCCGTTGGTGCCTTTGCACAAGCAGATGCAAGGTGCGGGCGGCGCGTTGTCGCGCAGCCACTCGATCGCCTCAAGCACGACAGGCACCGCTTGTCCGCGCACGCCCTCGTACTGGGCCAGCGCGGCATTGGCATAGTTGACGCCGCAGTCTTCGGGTCGCGCCGGTGCCGGCAGGTAGCGATCAAACCCGAGACCGCGCCAGTCCACCGCATGGACCCTGGCGAGCGCGCGCATGTGCTCCCTGGATATGGCAATCCGCCAATCATCGAACCCGGGGTCGTCGGTCAGGAAGTCCGGCACGTTCCAGCTACCCTCGACTGCCCGGCGGACATAAAACGGCCGACCGGTCCATTCGCCGACATCTTCCCACCACAAGGCTGCGGCAACGGGTACGTCAGTGCGGCCGAGCCGCTCGTAGATGAAGTATTCCTGATCGAGCGGGGTCGGCTCGACACTGCCCGCCGGCGGGTCGAGCCGGAAAACCAGCCGTTCGGCTTCGCCGCTGTCGCGGCGGCAAGTAACGAACCAGGTCATGCGCGAAACGCCGCGGCCGAAACGCTCGACCTCCAGCACCTCGACCGGCAGGCCTAGGCGCACGCCCAGGTAGCGACTCAAGTGTTCGACGGAAAAATCCATGGCCCCCTCCTCCGGCGCCTGGAGCAAGATGCGTGATTCATAAATCATGCAGTTTGCTCTAAGTCCTGTGGACAATAGGGATTTCATTCTGCGGCGAGAAGTGATTCAATCTCCCTTTTGGGAGTGATGGGATGGACCCGAACCGTTTTGTGGTCAGTGATGGGATGTGGGGGCGGCTTGAAGG
>JAITWR010000063.1 GCA_031285165.1 Novosphingobium sp. | reverse complement strand
TCATGGCCGCGGGCGGCAAGCTCGACAGCCACAGCCGCCGCCACGGTCGTCTTGCCGACGCCACCCTTGCCCATGCACATGACAAGGCCCTTGCCGGGCTGTTCGATCCCGTCAACGAGTGCGCCGAGGCCGGGCAGGTCGGCGGTCCTGACCTGACGATCCGGCGCGGCCGTCATGGCATCCGGCGCACCGCTGGCGAACCGGCGAAGGGCCGCCGCGCCGACCAGATTTTCCGAGCGGAGCGGGAAGGTCTGTCGCGGCAGCGCGGCAAGCTCGGCGTCCATCCCCGCAAGCGCCGCCTGATCGCGCCGGTAGAGCGCTGCCGCCAGTGGATCGGCGTCATCGTCCGCCGGCATCACGCCGTTGATGGCGAGGTGCTGGTTGCGAATGCCGATGCCGGCCAACTCGCGCGAGGTGCGGGCGGCTTCGGCCAGCGCGGAGCGGGTGGGCCGGGCAACGAGCACAAGCCGCGTCTCGGCTCCGTCCATGAGCCTGTCGACCGCCGCCCCATAACGCTCCCGCTGCTTTTCCAGCCCGGCGAGCGGCCCGAGGCAGGAGGCGTCGCCCTTGCCGTCGTCGAGGAACCCCGTCCACGCGCCGGGCAGCTTCAGGAGCCGCACTGTGTGGCCGGTGGGCGCGGTGTCGAAGATGACGTGATCGTAGCGGCCGATCATCGCGTCATCGGTCAAGAGGCTGGTGAACTCGTCGAAGGCGGCGATCTCGGTCGTGCAGGCGCCGGAAAGCTGTTCCTCAATGCTCTTCAGCGCCTTCTCCGGCAGCACGCCGCGCATCGGCCCGACGATTTTATCGCGGTATGCAGCGGCGGCTTCCTCCGGGTTGATCTCGATCGCTTCCAGCGTCGGGATGCCGGGGATCGCCGTGATCCGGTCGCCGATCTCGATGCCGAACACCTGGCCGACGTTCGATGCCGGGTCGGTACTGACCAGAAGCACCTTGCGGCCATCATCGGCCAGACCGAGCGCGGTAGCGCAGGCGAGCGAAGTCTTACCGACGCCGCCTTTGCCGGTGAAGAACACGAAGCGGGGAAGATCGTGGAACATGGTCGCTCCTTTGCGCTCGGCAGACCGACGAAGGGCCTTGGATCAGCAGCAGCTTGCTGCCTTGGCTTTCGGTTCGCTGTCCTTGGCGGACGCGCCGCAGCAGGAGGAGCCGGCGGTAGCTTCGGGAGCACCGAGCATCCGGTCGGCAAGCCCGAAGATGTTCCTGGCCGAGGCTTCCTTGACCGCGCGGGCAATCCCCACAGCTTCGCGCATGGTCTCGTCCGACAGGCCGATCTTGCGCGCCTTGTCGTAGTGGAACTTGAAGCAGGGCTCGCAGCTTGCCCCGATGGCCGCGCCGAGCGCGATCAGTTCCTTGATCTGCTCGGTCACTTCGAGCGGAGCCGCGGCCGTCTTCACGCCCGCCCACGCTGCCAGTTCCGGCCGGGCAGGATAGCGCCCGTGCGCAACCAGCTTGCCGTCAACGAGGATGGCTGGAAGATCGTCACCGCCTGACTGATCGAGGATGGCCTTGACCTCGGCGTTCTCCGCAAAGCTCGCCGGCTCCTGCGAGAGATTGAACCGGCGGACCTCGACGCCCTGGCCCTTCAGCCAGTCGAGGTCGCCCGCGAACTGCGCCAGCGCCGGATCGACTTCCGGGCCGCAAACGCCGGTCGAGCAGCACATCGGCGGATCATAGACGGTGATAGTGGTCATGCTTCGGTTCCTTTGCAGATTGGTGAGTCGGGAGTGGCGGGGCAGCAGATGCCGCCGCTGAGTTCGCCGCGTGCGGCCCTCCGGGCTCAACAGCAGGATGACCCGGTGGCTGGCTGCATCTGCGGCGCGCAGCAGGCATTTGCCGTCGCCCCGGCCGATGCCAGTCCGGCAAGGTCGGGACTTTCGCCATAGACCGTGCTGTCGCCGGTGGTCAGAAAGGCTTCCCACACCACGCCGTCGGGATCGGCGATCCAGCTCTTTTCCGACTGCGCATAACAGCAGGTGGTTGCGCCTTCCTCCAGCACCGGCCTGTCGGTCGCCTTGAGGCGGCCATAGACTTCGGCCAGTTCGGCTGCGTCCTCGACCTGGACGCCGAGATGTTCGACGCCCTTGTCCGCGCCGCATTTCTGCGAGATCGCGAAATTGATCCGCGGGTCATCGAGCATCCACCTGGCATAGTCTGGCCGGGTCACGGTCGGCCCGGCGCCGAACAGGCCCGAATAGAAAGCGATCGAGGCGTCGAGGTCGGTGACTCCGAGATGGACATGGAAACGCTTCATACGGCATCCTTCGTTTCAGGGGTGGAGAGGCAGCAGCTATCGTCCGGCAGGCACGGCACACCGCCGCAGCAGTTTTCCATCATATAGGCCATCAGCGCAGTCATGGCGGCGAAGTCGGCCGCATAGATGATCGAGCGGCTCTGCCGGCGCTGTGTGACGAGGCCGGCATTGGCGAGTTGCGCCAGATGGAAACTCATGGATGAACCCGGCACGCCCACGGCCTGCGCAAGCGCGCCCGCGGGCAGGCCCTCGGGACCGGCCTGGACGAGCAGGCGGTAAACGGCCAGGCGATGCTCCTGGGCCAATGCGCCAAGCGCGCGAATCACGGCGGCAGCTTCCATGCGGATTCCATTATTCGATATATTTGGAAATATCAATTAAAATGCCGGGAAAATGCGGATCACGCCGGCATTGACAATGCCCGCCCCACCCCGTCTCCTCTGTGCCAGATACAACGGGGAGGATGCGATGGCGGGTGCGGCAAGATCGCCGGCGATCTGGATGGTTCTGATCGCCGCGTTTCTCGATATGATGGCGATGGGCATCGTCATGCCGGTGCTGCCCGGCCTGATCGAGAAGCTGACCGGCTCGCTCGCTGCCGCCGGCATCTGGACGGGGGTGATCGGCAGTCTGTGGGCGCTGATGCAGTTCGTCTGCGCGCCCATTCTCGGCAGTCTGTCCGATCGCTTCGGCCGTCGGCCGGTGATCCTGATCTCCACTGCCGGGCTGGCGCTCGACTGGGTGCTGATGGCGCTTGCCCCGAACCTGTGGTGGCTCGTCGCCGGCCGGATCATCGGCGGAATCACTTCGGCCAGCGCCACGGCCCTGTTCGCTTACATGGCCGATGTCACGGCTCCCGAAAGCCGCGCGCGGGCCTTCGGCCTGATCGGGGCCGCGATCTCGGCAGGCTTTGTGCTCGGCCCCGCGCTCGGCGGTGTGCTCGGCGATATTGCGCCGCGCTTGCCTTTCTGGGTCGCCGCCGGGTTCTCCGGCGCCGCGTTCCTCTACGGGCTGGTCGTGCTGACCGAGTCGCTGCCGCGCGAGCGCCGCAAGCCTTTCGCCTGGCGCACCGCCAACCCGGTTGCCGCGCTGCGGATGCTGCTGGGGCGGCGCGAGCTTGGCCCGCTGTCCTTCAGCGTGTTTCTGCTGACTTTCTCCCACCGCCTGTTCATGACCGTGTTCGTGCTTTTCGCGGGCCACCAGCACGGGCTTTCGACGCTGGAAATCGGCGCCCTGCTGGCCTTTTCGAGCGTGCTCGACCTCACCGTCCAGGGGGCTGTCGTCGGCCCGGCAACCGCGCGTTTCGGGGACCGCCGCACGACGATCACCGGCCTTGCCGGCGGTGCCCTGAGCTTTCTGGCGATGGGCCTTGCACCGGGCGCCCTATGGTTCATCGCCGCGATGATCCCGGCCTCGCTGATGGGCCTGGCCGAACCGACTCTCAAGTCGATGCTGTCGCGCCGCGTGCCCGAGGACGAACAGGGCCAGCTCCAGGGCGCGATGCAGAGCCTCGCCAGCGTGGCCGGGATCAGCGGCCCGGTGTTTTTCGGTTGGGTCTATGCGGTATCGAGCGGCACGATGCCGGGCCTGAGCTTTGCCATCGCCGCCGCGATCCTCGCCATGGCCGCCGTGTTCGCCGGGCTCGGACACGGGAACGCCATGACACCGCGGCAACCGGCAGCGGAGTGAACGACGGGTCGACTCGTGCGCAGCCGTGCCGGCGATGCCATCCGTTTATGGCCAGCCCCGGCGATGATCCGCAGCCGGTGCAGTTTCAGCATGCGATGGCCTGAACGTGCCCTGCGGCGGCATAGTCGATGATCTTCCCGTCGCGTGTGACCACGGGCATCCGGTAATGCCGCGCCGTGGCGATGATGAACCTGTCCGCGGGATCGCCATGCAAGGGTTGCGGCAATAGCGAGGAGGCAATCGCGATCTCGGAAAGGAGCGGGGCTTCCCTGATCGCCGGACCGCCCATGAAGCGCGTGAACCAGGCTTGGGGATCGGGCTGGAAGACAACGGCCGGAGCCTTGTTGCCGGACACCCGGCAGAGCAGCCCTATCTCCCATGCCGTCGCGGGCGAGACGAACACGCCGTCGGCAAGAGCCGCATGGGTGATCGCCGCCAGCGCAGCGGGCGCAAGCGGATCGCCGTTGGCGAGCCAGATGACCGCGCAGGTATCGAGCAGTACCGCCCGTGCCGGAGCATCGGCGTCCTGCGCCGCCATCACCTGTGGAGCTTTCCGCGCACCGCGGTCAGTTCCTCATCGAGCACGGGCGCCGTGAGATCGATGCCCGCAGGCACGGTCACGGACCCCCGCATGAAGCCATGGAGCGCCTCTACGGCATCGGCCGTGCCGGGCGGCGGCGTCAGCACGGCGACGGCGCGGCCACGTTTGGTAATCGTCACCCGGTCGAGATCATGGCGGGCCAGGCGATCGAGGATCGCAAGGCAACGGGTTTTGAAATCGGCGGCACCGTAGGTTTCCGCGCGCATGACTGGACACTCCCGACCGGATTGCATGACTGGTCATATAATGTGTCCACATTCGGCCGTCCAGTGACGCATTCGGCATACGCAAGCCGATACCGCAGCAGGAAGCCGGGTATCGTATCGCCTGCCTGAAATTGATGCGGATAATATGGCGATAATACATGGACCCGGCGCGTGGACACCGCTAATCGGCTTGCTCCCGGAAACACCACTATCGAGGATCCCATGAACAACGCTGATCTCGCCGACAAGCTCGCCGAAGCCCACGGTGTCACCAAGGCCGATGCCCGCAAGCTCGTCGATGGCGTCTTTGCCGCCATCGCCAATGCCGCCGCGGCCGGCGAGGAAATTTCGCTGAACGGCTTCGGCAAGTTCAAGGTCAAGGACACCCCGGCGCGTGAGGGCCGCAACCCCGCCACGGGCGCCGTGATCCAGATCGCCGCTTCGAAGAAGCTGGCTTTCACCCCCGCCAAGGCGGTCAAGGACCGGCTCAACGGCTGATCCGGGCGGAGCAGCGCCGCAAAAGGATTGCAGCGCTGCTCCCGACCTCCCGATACTTGCCGGCCGATACCGCCGGCCTGCCGGAACATGCAGCGGCATTGCCGCTGGCTGTCTGCCGGCCCTGGATCAATCGCCTTCCCACGCGAGAAGATGCGACAGGCAGTCCCGGCAATCGCTGCTGCCGAAACCTTTAAGCACGACTCTGCACACCCCGGATGTCAGCAGGGCCGCCACGATCGCGCATTCCGTGCCCCCCTCGATCGCCAGAACATCTATCCTGTCCGCAACCGTGGTAAGGTGATCGACATGCCAATGGACAGTCTTGTCGCGCCGCAAGTGCCGGTTGACTCTTGCGCGAATACCGCCCGGCCCTCTGGCGCTTCCCGCATAGATATAGCGCCCTGCGGAGAACCGCCGGGCACCTCCCTTCCAGGGGATATCGACAGGCCGGCCCAGGCGGATCATCAAGGCATAGGCGCCCGGCCCCGCAGGCAGCCCCGCATCCGGCGCGACCCGCCCGGATAGCGGCAGCAGGTTCCTGACATCGTCCTGCCAGTTCATATGGCTGCAAGTCGCGCAGAGCCTGCGCCGGAATCGTTCCGGCTCGACCCGAAGCGGCACACCGCCTAGCGAACGACCAGCACGGGAACCGGGCTGTGGGCGACAACCTCGGACGTGACGCTGCCGAGAATCATGCGGCGCAGGCCCCGCCGGCCGTGCGAGGACATGACGATGAGATCGCACCCGCGCTCCGTAGCGGTCTTGACGATCGCCTCGGCCGGCAGGGTGGTTTCGAAACAGACGGCATCCGCCGCCACGCCCATCCGCGCCGCTTCCTCCCCGACTTCCGCCAGCACCTTTTCCGCTGCCGCTTGCTGGAGAGCCGCGAATTCGACGAAAGCATCCGCATTCATGCCGGCGGCAGCGCCGACATAGCGAAACCGGTTTTCGGCCACGGTGACAAGCGTTGTCCTGGCACCCAGCGCTTTGGCCAGGGCCAGGCCGTGATCAACACCCTTGCGGGCAAGGTCGGAACCATCGGTGGAAATGAGAATGTGCTGATACATGCGCCCCTCGCTGCTTTCACCCCGGCGAAGCACCGGGAAAACAGGTGCCCGGCAACGGCAGCCCGAAGTCAGGGCCGCGCCGGCACTCGGGCAGGATACCACCAGTTTCGCCACCAAAAAGCAACCGCCGATCGGCAGCGCCATCCACACCTGCAATAACTCGCGGCGGTGTTGCCAATGACGTTCAGGAACGGTGATTGCGGATGCTGGTCTGGATGATCGCGGCGATCTGGCGGGCTTCGGTGGGGTCGATCGCATCCGTTACCGCCGATACGCTGATGGCCAGTTGCAGCAGGCCATCGTTGGGCTGGATGGCAACGCCCACGCCGGCCAGCCCCGCCGCCACCGAGCCGGCGCTCACCGAGAAGCCGTTGGCCCGCGTTTCCGCGATGCGCCCGATAATCCGGGCGGCTTCCTTCCGCCC
>JAITWR010000199.1 GCA_031285165.1 Novosphingobium sp. | reverse complement strand
CACCATGGACCCTGAAACAAGTTCAGGGTGACGAATAGGTGAGGGGTTCGGGGCGGAAAGCCGTTTCCATAGGCCGGCCCTGCCCGTGCTCTTGCTCTTGCACACATTTCGCAAGGATTCCCCCATATGGCGACATTGCTCTTTTCCGCTGTCGGCACGATGCTGGGCGGGCCGCTCGGCGGTGCGCTCGGCGCGCTGGCCGGCCGCGCGGTGGACAGCGCGATCATCGGCGGCGGAAACCGCGAAGGCGCGCGGCTCAAGGAACTGGCCCCCACCACATCGACTTACGGCGAAGCGCTGCCGCGCCATTTCGGGCGGATGCGCGTGCCCGGATCGATCATCTGGGCGACCGATCTGGTCGAGCACAGCGAGACACAGGGCGGCGGCAAGGGGCAGCCATCGGTCACGACATACAGCTACACCGTCTCTTTCGCCGTGGCCCTGGCCAGCCGGCCGATCGCCGGCATCGGCCGCATCTGGGCCGACGGCAACCTGCTGCGCGGCGCGGCCGGCGATCTCAAGACCGGCGGGACCATGCGCATCCACACCGGCTGGGGCGATCAGGCGGCGGACCCGCTGATTGCCGCGGCGGAAGGGGTGGACCGCTGCCCGGCCTGGCGCGGGCTGGCCTATGTCGTGTTCGAGGATCTTGCCCTCGGCGATTTCTTCAACCGCATTCCCGCGCTCGCTTTCGAAGTGATCGCCGATACCGGCGACCTGTCGCTGCGGCAGGTCGTGGGCGAGCTGATCGGCGATGCCGATGCCGCGGTGCCGCTGCCGGGCATTGCCGGGCTTTCCTGCGAAGGGCCGCTGGCCGACACGCTGCGCCTGCTCGATCCGGTCCTGCCGATGGATTGCGATGCCGGCGGCGAGCGGCTGACTATCGCCCGTGAGCGTTTGCAGCAGGCGCCGGTCCTGCTGCCCGAGCCGGCCCTGCCGGTGGATGACGGTGATTTCGGCGCGCGCAGCGGTTTTTCGCGCCGGCGCGATCCTGCTCCGGCCGCCCCGCCCGCCATCCTGCGCTATTACGATACGGGCCGCGATTACCAGCCCGGTGTTCAGCGCGCGGCGGGCCGGGCGGGGCCGGGGCAGCCGCAGGTGATCGAGCTGCCCGCCGCGCTGGCCGCCGCCGATGCGCGCCGGCTGGCCGAAGGCATGGCGCAGCGGGCGGGCTGGCGGCGCGAGACGATCGCCTGGCGCAGCGCCGGGCTGGACCCGGCGCTGGCGCCCGGTGCGCTCGTTGTCCTGCCCGGCATTGCCGGCCGCTGGCGCATCACCGCCTGGGAATGGCGCGACGGCGGTGTCGAGCTGGCGCTGGAGCGCGTGGTGCCGGCGCCTGCCGCTGCCGCGCCGGCCGCCCCGGCCGATGCCGGCCGCTTTGCTCCGCCGCCCGACCTGCCGGCGCCGGCAACGCTGCTGGCCGCTTTCGAGCTGCCCTGGGACGGCACCGGCAGCGGCGACAGGCCGGCGATTTTCGCCGCCGTTTCCGCCGCTGGGGCGAACTGGCGCGGCGCCGCGCTCTATGTCGATCGCGGCGACGGCGCCTTGCAGCCGCTCGGGCCGGGCGGGCGCACGCGCTGCATTCTCGGCCATGCCGAAACCGCGCTGGCGCCGGCCAGCCCGCTGCTGTTCGATCGCGGCGCGGGTGTCGTCGTCGCGCTGGCCGATCCGGCGATGGACCTGGCCGATGCCACCGGCCGCCGGCTTGCGCTGGGGGCGAATCGGGCCTTGCTCGGCGGGGAAGTGATCCAGTTCGGCCGGGCGCAGCCGCTCGGTGCCGGCCGCTGGCGCCTGTCCGCCCTGCTGCGCGGGCGCGGCGGTGGTGAAAGCGCAGTGGCGGGGCACCGCGCGGGGGAAAGTTTCGTCCTGCTCGATGCACGGCCCGTCGCATTGGACCCGGCGCTGGTCGGCACCGCGCCCGAAGCCCTTATCGCCGCGGTGGGCCTGGGCGATGCGGCGCCGGTGACGGCCGCCATTGCCGGCCGGGGCATGACGCTGCGGCCGCTTGCGCCGGTGCATTCGCGCGTCGGGCGGCTGGCGGACGGCACGCTCGCCCTTGCCTGGACGCGCCGGGCGCGCGGCGCCTGGGACTGGCCCGACGGCGCCGACACGCCGCTGCACGAGGAAGCCGAGCGCTATCTGGTGACGCTGGGCGATCCGGCCGCGCCGGCCGCCGCCTGGACGGTTGCGGAGCCGCGACTGGCGCTGGCGGGTAACATGCTGGCCGCCCTGCCCGCGGGGCCGCTCCACGTGCGCCAGCAGGGCAGCCATGCCCTGTCCGCGCCGCTTTTCCTCACCACATCGATCTGACCCGGAGCCTGCCATGAGCGACCCTTTCCTGTTCGACAGCACCAGCCCCCGCTTCGGCCTGCCGCTGCTTTTCGCCGGCCAGGCGCAGAAAGAGGCTTTCGTCAACGAAGCCCATGCCCTGACCGATGCCCTGCTGCATTGCGCCATCGAGGGAGAAACGGCCGCGCCGCCGGCCGATCCGGCGGACGGTGCCTGCTGGCTGGTGGGCGCGCCGGCGGCGGATGCCTGGACGGGACAGGAAGGGCGGCTGGCCTGCCGCCAGGCGGGCAACTGGCTGTTCGTCACCCCGCGCGACGGCATGCGCCTGCTTGATCGCGCGACCGGGCAGGAACGGCGGTTTTTCGGCACATGGCGCATGGCCGCGGGTATCGTGGAACCAAACGGCGGCACGATCGTTGATGTCCAGGCCCGTGCGGCGATCGCGCAGATCGTCGCCGGGCTCAGGGAAGCCGGGATTTTTCCCGACAGCGCGTGAACGGGGCAATATGGCGGCAGAACAGGCGATACCGGCGGCGGGGCATGGCGATACCGATGCCGCCGTTTGTCGTTTCTTTCTGCAACCCCCCGAAATCGCGGCTTTCTTGCAACAGGGGCCGGTTTTGCATACTTGCGCCGGTCTGTTTATGGCAGTAGATAGCTGCTACTCGGTGGCTTCAGTCTCTCTCTAATATATAGGGGAACAATAATGCGGAAACTCGTCATAGGTATGGCGCTGGCGGCTTCGGCCCTCGCCACACCGGCTCTGGCGCGACAAGGTTCGTGGTACGTCGAAGCAGACGGCGGCGCGATGATCGTCGAAGACATGCGCTTTAACCTGCCGGTCACCGGCTCCACCACGAATGACGCGGTCGGCACCCGCGGCGAGTTGTTCAGGGCGGACCTGAAGACCGGATACGATTTCGGCGGCATCATCGGTTACGATTTCGGCATGTTCCGCCTCGAAACCGAAGCAAGCTATCGCCGCGCCGGCCTCAAGGAGCTTTATGCCGGCGGCCAGCCGCTCTCGGGTATTGCGGGTGCCCAAGGTGTCAATATCAACGGCAGCACCAGCGCACTCAGCTTCATGCTCAACGGCCTGCTGGATTTCGGCAGCGACGACGGCATCCAGGGCTTCATCGGCGGCGGTGTCGGCGTCGGCCGCGTCAAGGCGCGATTGAATGCTGATAACTCTGCCATCGTCAACGATACCGACAGCGGTTTCGCCTGGCAGGCGCTCGCCGGCGTGCGCGCGCCGATCAGCAGCCATGTCGATCTCGGCCTGAAGTATCGCTTCTTCAATGTCGACAAGGTGGATCTGGTCTCCGAGAGCGGTGGCGTTCCGCTCCGCACCCGTTTCCGTTCGCACTCGATCCTGGCGACTCTGGCTTACAACTTCGGCACGGAAGCGCCCCCGCCGCCTCCGCCGCCGCCCCCGCCGCCCCCGCCGCCTCCTCCGCCCCCGCCGCCGCCTCCGATGGCGGTCTGCAACAAGGGGCCGTACATCGTCTTCTTCGATTGGGATAAGTACGATATCACGCCGGAGGCTTCGACCATTCTCGACAGCGCGATCAGCGCCTATGCCGATTGCGATCGCGTGCCGATCATGCTGGCCGGTCACACCGACCGTTCCGGCACCGAGAAGTACAACATGGCTCTGTCGGCCCGTCGCAACGACTCGGTTCGTGCCTACATCACCGCACGGGGCATCCCCGACGGTGCGATCACCAGCCAGGCGTTCGGCGAATCCATGCCGCGCGTTCCCACTGCGGACGGCGTGCGTGAATTGCAGAACCGCCGCGTCGAGATCACTTACGGTCCGGGTTCGGGCTACTGATCACGGCGGCAACGCTGAAATGAATTGGGGGCCGGAGCGATCCGGCCCCTTTTTCTTTGCCGGCAAGCTGTGCCATGCTGCCCCCCTGGCAAAAACGGGCAGGAGAAGCTGAAATGGCAATGCGCACCGGGGTTGGTTGCAGTCTGGCCGCCGGCATGGCCGTGCTGGCGGCGCTTGCCGGGCCGGCATCCGCAGCCCGCCGCACGACACTCGCCACGGCCACGCTGCTGGCCGCCGACGGCACGCACAAGGGGCGGGCGCGCGTGGTCGCGATCGGTGATCGGCTGGAACTGAAAGTGGCCGTCCGCGGCCTGTCGCCCGGCCAGCACGGCGTGCATCTGCATGCCATGGGCACCTGCACCGCGCCGGACTTCACCAGCGCCGGGCCGCATCTCAACCCCGCCGGCCGGATGCACGGCAGCATGAACCCGCAAGGCAGCCATCTCGGCGATCTGCCCAACCTCGAAGTGGGCCGCAACGGCCGGGGCACGATAACCGTGGGCATCAGCGGCACGCCCGGCGAAACCCGCCCGCTGCTGTTCGACGCCGACGGCACCGCCGTAGTGATCCACGCCGCGCCCGACGATTACCACACCGACCCCGCCGGCAACGCCGGCCCCCGCATCGCCTGCGGCATCCTCGCCGGCCCGCGCTGACGCCCGGCGCCCCGCTTCCTGCTTCGTCACCCTGAACTTGTTTCAGGGTGACGGTGTGGGGTGAGGGGATTGTAGGGAAACCGATCCTTCTTCGTCATGCTGAACTTGTTTCAGCATCCATCGTGCCGCACACTCAGGCCCATGCGGGAAGAACGCATCCCCTGCGTCTATATCCTTGCGAGCGGCCGCTACGGCACGCTTTACGTCGGGGTGACGTCCAATCTCGTCGGTCGCCTCTGGCAGCATCGCAACAACGCGCTGCCGGGATTCACGGCACGCCATCATGTCCATCGGCTCGTTCATTACGAGTTCTTCGGCGAGATGGAGCCGGCGATCATGCGCGAGAAGCAGCTCAAACGCTGGCACCGGCAATGGAAAATCAACCTGATCAACGAGAGCAATCCGCATTGGGCGGATCTGGCGGCAGGACTCGGCCTGCCCCCGCTCGCCCCGCGCGAACGGAGAAATGGACCCTGAAACAAGTTCAGGGTGACGGTGTAGGGTGAGTGGCGCGCGATATCAGGCGCGATGCTCTTGACCGGCCCGCTTCGGCAGTGCCCGATAGGCCAGGGCCAGCGCGATCAGCGAGGGCGGCGCCAGCACCAGCAGCGCCAGCAGGCCGGTGCCGAGGCTGCCCGTGACCGTGGACAGCTTGCCCGCGGCATAAGGCCCCAGCGCCAGGCCGAGCATGTTGGTACTGAGCAGGAAAGCCGCCGTCGCAGTCGCGCGCAGGTGCGGCGGAACGATGTTGACCAGGGTGCCGGAAGCGCCGCCCAGGCTGGCGCTCATGAAGGCCATCGTCACGAAAACCGCTGGATAATAGAATGTCAGCGTCGTTGCCGTGAACATGACGCCGTGCAGCAGCATGGTTGCGGCAACGGTCATGCCGATCAGCACGACGCGGCGGGCATGGACGCCGTCGCGCGCAGCGCGGTCGGCCGCGATTCCGCCCAGCACCACGCCCAGCGACCCGCCGAGCGCGCCGATCCCGCCCAGCATGAAACCCGCCGCGGCCGGATTGGCATGCAGTTCCTGAATGGCATAGAGCGGGGCAAAGGCGAGATTGGCATAGCCGACGATCGACAGCAGCGTATAGCCCAGCGTCAGGCCGATGAAAGCGGCCGAATGGAACAGCGCGGCAAAGGATGCGGGCTCACGCGCGCGCAGCGCCAGCAGCCACGAGATCACCGCATAGCTGCCCAGGCCGAAAGCGATCCATTGCGCCGGATCGCCCAGCCAGGCGATCAGCGCCGCCGCGGCCAGCGCGGTCAGCGTGCCGGCCAGAAGATTGGCCGCCAGCGCCGCCGCCCCGCGCCGGGCCGCGCCGATCAGGGTGAACGGCGGCACGATATCGGCGACATCCCGAATAAAGCCCCGCATGACGCTATCGGCGGGCGCATCGGCCATGGGCGCGGCAGGCGCGGGATCGAAGCGGCCCCGCACCGGCTCGCGCAGGCTGGCGACCCACAGCGAGAGCAGCAGGCCGGGAATGCCCATCAGCAGAAAGGCGGCCTGCCACCCGGCCAGGCCCAGCGGCGCCGCCGTGCCGTAAGCCCGGTCCCAATTGCCGGCGATGCTGCTGCCCAGGAACAGCGACAGGCCGCTGCCGATATAGAGCCCGGTCGAATAGAGCCCGATCGCCGTGGCGCGGCGGTGCGGCGGGAAGAAGTCACTGAGCAGCGAATAGGTGCAGGGGGTCAGCGTCGCCTCGCCCACGCCGACGCCGACGCGGGCCACTGCAAGCTGCCCGAAATTGCGCGAAAAGCCCGATAGCGCGGTCATCAGCGACCAGATCGCCAGGCCGGTCGCCAGCAGCCGCACGCGCACCCAGCGATCGGCCAGCTTGCCCAGCGGAATGCCGAACAGCGCATAGAACACGCCGAAAGCCGTGCCGTAGAGAAAGCCGAAATCGCTGTCCGAAATGCCGAGGTTGCGCTTCAGCGCCGGGGCCAGGATCGCCAGCAACTGCCGGTCGACGAAATTGAAGACATAGACCAGCACCAGCACGCCCAGCATGTACCAGGCATAAGGCTCTACCTGCCCGTCCTCGCGCGCCGCGCGTGGCGCCGTTCCATCCCCCATGAATCCTCACCCCGCATAGACTGTTCCGTCCGCAATCCCGGCTGTGGCGAAGCCTGCGCGGCGCAGCCGGCAGCTATCGCACAGGCCGCAGGCGCGGCCATCGGGCAGCGGATCGTAGCATGACCAGCTCATCGCCGGATCGAGCCCGAGCCGCCGGCTTTCGCGCGCGATGTCGGCTTTGCCGAGATGCTGCAACGGCGCGTGGACGGCAAAGCGCGCGCCGCCGGCGCCGGCCCTGGTCGCCAGCTCGGCCAGATCGGCAAAGCCGGCGATGAATGCGGGGCGGCAATCGGGATAGCCCGAATAGTCGAGCGCGTTGACGCCGATGAAAATGTCGCGTGCGGCCAGCGCTTCGGCCCAGGCCAGCGTCAGCGACAGGAAAACGAGATTGCGCGCGGGAACGTAAGTGACGGGAATGTCGCTATCATCCGTCAGGCCGGCGCCGTCCCTGGGCACGGCGATATCGTCGGTCAGCGCCGAACCGCCGAATTGCCGCAGATCGAGCGGCAGCACGACATGGCGCGCGGCGCCCAGCGCGGCGGCGATCACGCGGGCGGCTTCCAGCTCGCGCCGGTGCCGCTGGTTGTAATCGATCGTCAGCGCATTGATCCGATAGCCGGCTTCCCGCGCGAGCCCGGCGACGACCATCGAATCGAGCCCCCCCGACAAAAGCACGACGGCCTCACGGCCTTCTCCGGGCGGAACCAGCGACATGGCTGCGGGGTTAGGGCCAGACCGCCGGCGTGGCAAGCCGCCGGGCGGCGATTGACAATCCCGGCCGCTTCCCGGTTAATCGGCGCCGGCCCTGCCGCGGGATGCGCGCAAGGGTACACGGGGAGAGCCGCAATGACGGGTGCAGGCGCAGTGCGGGTGACCGCCGATTCGATCGATCCCGACTATGCCGGGCCTTTCGTCGATCACGACGAGGCGCGCAGCGAGCCCGTGCCGCATCGCTATGTCAGCGGCGGCTTCAGGGGCACCGATGCGCGCTTCTCGTTCTATTTCCCGCCGCCGGAGCGTTATCGGGGGCGCTTCTTCCACAATACCTATCCGATGGCGGTAACATCGGACGTGGGGCCTTTCCCGATCCAGTTCGAAGTGGCGGTGGGCGATCTCGGCTTCACTTTCGCCAGCGGCGCCTATTATGTCCAGACGAACAACGGCGCGGTGTTCCGCAATCCCGGCGCCGATCCCGCAGCGGCCGCCTGGCGCGTCAATGCCGCGGCGGCGAAGTTCTCACGGGTGGTCGCGGCCGGCATCTACGGCGCGCACCGCCCCTGGGGCTATCTGTTCGGCGGCAGCGGCGGCGCCTATCAGACGCTGGGCGCGGCGGAAAACACCAGCGGCGTGTGGGACGGCTTCGTGCCTTTCGTGCCCGGCTGCAACCACGCGATCCCTTCCATGTTCACCGTGCGGATGCACGCGCTGCGCGTGCTGCGCCGGCGGCCGGGCGTGCTGGCGGCGATTGCCGACGCGATGGATGCCGGCGGCAGCGGCGATCCCTGGGCCGGGCTGGACGCAGAGGAAGCCGCGGCGCTGCGCGAAGCGTCGCTGATGGGCTATCCGCTGCGCGGCTGGTATCTGCATGAGACGCTCGACAGTGGCTATTTCGCCAATATTGCGGGCATGATCCCGATGATGGACCCGGATTATGCTGCGGATTTCTGGAGCAAGCCCGGCTATCTCGGCACCGATCCCGCCAGCACGATCGGGCAGGATCGCTTCCGCTGCGATGCAACTGTCGCCGCCGTCAGCGGTCCGCCTTTCACGATCGAGCTGACGGACCCGCCGGCGGGCGATTGCCGGGATGCGCATCTCGTGGTCCTGAGCGGCGCTTCGGCCGGGGCCAGCCTGCCGATCGACCGGGTTGCGGGGAAGGCCGTGCGGCTGATCGCCGTGCTCGACGGGGAAAAGGCCGCCGGCATCCGCCCCGGCGACGCGGTGCGGATCGACAATAGCTGGGCGCTGGCCTTGCAGACCTATCACCGCCACCAGGTGCCGCCGACCGAAGACTATTACGGCTGGAACCAGTTCCGCGATGCCGCCGGCCGCCCGCTCTATCCGCAGCGCGACGTGCTGGTCGGGCCGGCGGGGACGGCCAATGCCGCCGGCGCGGTGCTGACCGGGAACATCCACGGCAAGGTGCTGATGCTTTCGGCGCTGATGGATATCGATGCCTATGCCTGGCAGGCCGACTGGTATCGCGCGCTGGTTCGGGAAGCGAAAGGCGCCGGTTTCGCCGACAGCTTCGCGCTCTGGTTCATCGACCGCGCGCACCACGAAAACCCGCTGACGCCGCTGCAACGCAGCCAGGTGGCAAGCTATTCGGGCGCATTGCAGCAGGCCCTGCGCGATCTGGCGGCCTGGGTGGAAACCGGGTGCAGGCCGGCGGAAACCCGTTACCGGGTGGCCGATACGCAAGTGACGGTCCCCGCCGGCGCCGGCGCACGCGGCGGTGTGCAGCCGGTGGTTGCGCTTCTGGCCGATGGCGGCGCCCGCGCCGAAGTGCAAAGCGGCGAGACGGTTTGCCTGACCGCCACGGCGGCAGTGCCGCCCGGCATGGGCAGGATCGTTTCGGCCGAATGGGACTTTGCCGGCACCGGCGATTTCACCCCCGCCGCGATCGGTGCGCCGGCAGAGCGGGTGACGCTCACCGCCGCGCACGCCTATGCCCGGCCCGGCACCCATTTCGCCGTGATCCGCATCGCCGCCCAGCGCGAGGGCGATCCCGATACCCCTTACGCCCGCGTCCTCAACCTCGCCCGGGCGCGCATCGTCGTGGTGTGAGCAGGCGGGTGGGCGCTTTCCGCCCTGCTCAACGAACGCGCGCACCTGTCGCCGGAAATGGCGCTGCGTATCGAAAAGGCGTTCGGCGTGTCGATGGACACTCTCATGCGGATGCAGAACAGCTACGACATCGCCCGGACCCGCAAGCGCGAGGGAGAAATCGGCGCTGCCCCGTTCAGGCGTAATGCCACGAGGCCGCTCCCGGCGGGTTAGGGCAGGATGCGGACAATCGGAACCGCTTCGCTCTCTTTCATCGTCACCCTGAACTTGTTTCAGGGTCCATGGTGCCGCCAACACCGCGAGGCAGGGGCAAAACGCCCGATGGACCCTGAAACAAGTTCAGGGTGACGATGGGGGAAGGGCTATGGGGCAAGGGCGTCGATATTATGCACGATGCTTTAGATATCGGCGCATTGATGGGAGGCCGCCAACAATTTTCGCCATAGCCGGGGCACGTCATCGCCCTGTATGCGGCGCAGTTCCCTGCCTTTGGATATAACCAGGCCAATCAAACCATCGGGGCCTTGGGTTATACGCAAATGATTGCCGCGGTGCGTGCCCACTTTCTCGGTCGTCACACCTGCACTTTTATCCCGGCAAACCTGAGAAGCCACTCGACACACCTCGTCGGCAAGAGCCGGGATATGAACCGGAGCGGTGATTGCCTCCACCGCTTGCAGGGATGCCGTTTTGGCAGGAGGCAGCGCACACGTCAGCACGACATAAAACTGCCATTGCTGCGGATCTCGCTGGTCTATCTGATCATCGAAGCCGGCATGATAGGCGAACACGTACAGTGCTGCGGGGCGCTCTGTAAGCGCGATATCTACGCTCCGCTCCGAGTCCCAATACGTTTTGTTCTGGGCTATACGGAATACTGGTTTGCTGGGTTCGGCCCTTGGCCAAAATTGCCTGGCGGCCGAATGCTTCACTTCCAGCTTGAGGCCATCGGCTCGGTCAAAATCCCAGCCATTGTAGCCCCCGCTGCACCAACGCCATTCCGGCTCCAGGGCCAGGGCGACCATGGCTTCGACCAGAAGGCCCCTGTGCACGTTGTTTATGATGCGGGTGCCGAACAGACCTTGCATGGCCTTGTCCACCGCTGCGGCGGCCGTAAAGCGTAGCCCCACCTTTTCCTCCTGAACGATGGAGGAATCTGGCTAGGTGTCGGGGCCGCGCGGTTCAACGATTCGTTCGGATCAACCGCCAGCGGCAAAATCCGCCCCATAGGCTCCCGCAGGGTAACGTCTGCCCATTGGCGCTGAAGCCCGGCGCGGGTGGCGGGTGGCCGTTCCTTGACAACGGCTTCGTCGTCTATGATACATACTGTATCACTACCCGACAGGAGAACCCGGATGGCCGCTGCGCCCGATCCCGCCGAGCGCGATTATTTCACCGACAAGTCGGTTCTGCTCGATCCTTATGATTTCTTCGAGGAAGTCCGCGCGCGCGGGCCGGTGGTGCAGTTGCACAACCGCGACATGCTGTTCATCACCGGCTTTCAGGAAGCGATCGAGGTGCTGCTGAACAAGGAGGATTTCTCGTCGGTGATCGCCACGCCCGGCCCGGCGGCGCCGCTGCCTTTCCCGGTCGAGGGCAGCGACATTTCCGCCACTGTCCAGGCCTATTCCGAAAGCATCCGCGAGCGCGACCTGATGGTCAATTACGACGGCGATTTCCACCTTGCCGCGCGCTCGCTGCTCAATCCGTTGCTGGTCCCCTCGCGGCTCAAGGCGAACGAGGAATTCATGCAGCGGTTCGCCGATGAAATGGCGCGCGAGATGGTGGCCAAAGGCTCCTGCGAGATCATCAGGGACGTGGCGGTGCCCTATGTCACGCTGGTGATCGCCGACCTGCTCGGCGTTCCGTCCGAGGACCGCCAGCAGTTCCGCGATGTCATCGATGCCGGCCCGCCGCCGGGCAATATGGACGATGCCGAGGACACTTCGCAAAGCAGCGCGCTGATTTTCATGATCGGCTATTTCATGCGCTACCTGACCGAACGCCGCGCCAATCCGCAGAACGACATCATGACCGAGCTGGC
>JAITWR010000194.1 GCA_031285165.1 Novosphingobium sp. | reverse complement strand
ACGGCCCAGCTTACCGACGAGGAAAAGGACGTCTGGCTGGACAGCTTCATCGAGCAGATGGGGCAGCCCGGGCCGAACGAGGAAGCGTTCTTCGCGCGGCGGCGCCAGCTCGGTCTCGGCGTCGGCCTCGATGCGGCCGGTAACCTTGTGCGTGAGGACGCCGCAAGCCGCTCATGAAACCGACGATGGTCCTGCTGGCCGGACCGAACGGGGCGGGCAAATCCACACTTTATGAAACCCGCGTGGCGCCCGGCTTTGCCGGTCCCTTTATCAACGCCGATCTCATACAGCGCGATGAATTGCGCGACGCATCGCCCGAGGCTTCCTACGAGGCCGCCCGCATCGCTGCCGCCCGCCGCGCCGAATATCTGGCTGAGGCGCGCGATTTCGTCACGGAAACCGTCTTCTCGCATGCTTCCAAGCTCGACCTTGTCGATCAGGCGCATGGGGCTGGCTTCACGGTCATTGTCCTGCATGTCGGTGTCGATACGCCCGACCTTTCGGTCCACCGTGTCGGCGCCCGGGTCGATGAAGGCGGGCACCATGTGCCGGAGGCCAAGATCCGCGCCCGTTATGAACGCGGGGCTCCGCTCATTCGCGCGGCGGTTCTCAAAGCCGACCGCGCCATGGTCTTCGACAATTCCGGGCTCAACCGGCCGCCGGTCCATTGCCTCACCTTTTCCGGGGGACGACTGGTTTTCGCGAAGGCCCGCTTGCCGGCATGGATCAGGTCCACCTACGAGGCCGATCTCGCGTTCTGACTGAATATACTGGTCAGTGCGGCATCCGGAATCAAGCGGCAGAACATGCCATGTGGCCGACAGGTTGATTGTTCACATGGCTTTCCATATTCTAGTCATGCTGACCAGTAAGGTGACATATGGCCATTCCCGACTCCCGCGACGCTCACGAATTGCCTGCGCGCAAGCGCTGGCGGTTACAGGACGCGAAAGCGAGATTTAGCGAAGTCGTGCGGCTTGCCCGGGAAAGTGGTCCCCAGCGTGTCACGCTGCACGGACGCGATGCGGTGGTGATCGTCTCCGCCGAAACCTGGGACCGCGAGCGCCAGAAGCATAGCGGACGCAGGCTGGTCGACACGCTTGCCGCAGCTCCGCTTCAGGATGTCGTGATCGAACGCCTTCCAGTGACCGGCCCGGTTCGGGACGTCGATTTGTGAACGGCTTCCTGCTGGACACAAATGCCCTTTCCGAACTGCGCAAGCCACGCCCGGCTCCGGGTGTGGTCGCTTTTGTCGCCGCACAGGCCGAAGACGATCTGTTCGTTTCGGATGTGGCCTTCGCTGAAATCCGTTTCGGCATCGAGCAACTGCAAGACCCGGAGCGCAGGGCACTGCTCATATCCTGGCTGGACAATGAACTGCGACCCTTGTTCAGTGGCCGGACCTTGCCGATCAGCGAGGATGTGCTGCTGCGCTGGCGGCTCATGCTCGAGGCCGGCAGACGGCGCCGTCACACTTTCGGGCAGCCCGACCTCCTGATTGCGGCCAGCGCTGCCGAGGCCAGCCTGATCGTGGTGACCCGGGATACGGTGCATTTTGTCGCTGCTCCCGTGCCCGTGCTCGATCCCTGGACGGGGACGTTCACCCCGGCCGGAGGCGAGCCGGTCTCCGTCGCCGACCTGGAGGATCCGCAGTTGCTTGGCAAACTTGTTGCGTCTGCCGGATGATCTGATCCGGCTTCGGGGCAGAACGGGATGATCGGACCCGTTCAAAGAAGATGGCATTCGATGAGAGTCTGGCGTTGAAAGCCTGGTTGGTTCAGGAGGCAAGCGCGTGCTTCGAGGTGATCACCGCTCGCTACATGCCGGACTATCGCCCGCTCTCCCCGTGGCGGGATATCGGCCTCAATTCGGTTCACGACAGCGGGGAGAGTGTGCTGGGCTGGATGGCGATGCCGTCCTGGCTCAACCCCGAGGGCTGATCCGGCTGTGCGTCGGTGAAGGCAATTTCACGGCATGTTCCGCCTTGAAACGCCACCCTCATCAGACTAGATTTCTGACTAGTTAGCTCGGTAAGGATTGCACGCGATGAAGGTCTGGCCGGTTCAGGACGCCAAGGCGCACTTCAGCGAATTGCTCGCCACCTGCCTGCGCGAGGGGCCGCAACTGGTCACGAAGCGCGGCGACGAGACGGCGGTGCTCGTTCCCATCGGTGAATGGCGCCGTATGCAGCACAGGACGAAACCCACTCTGAAAGCGCTGTTGCTTTCGGATGAAGCGCGGGCCGATCTGCCTATCCCCGAGCGGGGGCATATGGCGCGCAGGACACCCGCCGGGATCGCTTGATTTCATGTATCTGCTGGATACGAATATCGTTTCGGAATTGCGCCGGCCGCGCCCCCATGGCGCGGTTCTTGCCTGGCTGGACGGCGTCGATGACCGGGATCTCCATTTCAGCGCCATGACCCTTGCCGAGATACAGGCGGGGATCGAAATCACCCGCGCGCAGGATCCGGCCAAGGCCGTCACAATCGAGGCCTGGCTCGACAAGGTGGCGGACAGCTACAATATCCTGTCCGCCGATGGCGCCATATTCCGGCAATGGGCGCGGTTCATGCACCGTGAGCAGGATCATCTGATCGAGGATGCGCTGATCGCGGCGACGGCCCATGTGCATGACCTTGCTGTCGTGACCCGCAATGTGCGGGATTTCGAAAAGTTCGGTGTGAGGGTCGTCAACCCGTTCACCTGAGCCATCTTGCCGTCATGGCTCACGTCTGAGGGCTGATCCGGTTCGGCATCGGCGCCAGGCTGCCGCTTCCCTTGTCTCGCGCGCTTGCCGCACCAACTGAAATACGCCAGAATATTCCTGCATGAAAGGATCGTCGCACATGAACCGGGTAATCGTTGGCAGATGGGGCAAGAATCTCGCCATCCGTGTGCCCTTCGAAGTGGCCCGGGAAGCGGGCCTCAGCGATGGTGAACCCGTCGAGATCGAGACGCTGGATGGCGATATCCTGATCCGCCG
>JAITWR010000161.1 GCA_031285165.1 Novosphingobium sp. | reverse complement strand
CTGGCGCTTGCCCGCGTCCCCGACGGCACCCTGCCCGAGCTGATCGAGCCGGCCAAGGCGGCGATGTTCCTGTTCGCCGCGGGACAGGACACCAGCGCCAAGCTGATCGGTAACGCCATGCGCTATATCTGCGAGCATGGCGACATGCAGGACCGGCTGCGCGCCGATCCCTCGCTGATCCCGGCTTTTCTGGAAGAGATGCTGCGGCTGGAAGGATCGACCAAGATGACCGCGCGCCTGGCCGTGCGCGACACGCGGATCGGCGATTTGCCGGTGCCCGCCGGCAAGCGCGTTTTCATCGGCCTGGCCGCCGCCAACCGCGACCCGCGGCGTTGGGACGATCCGCATGCGTTCCGGCTCGACCGGCCCAGGATCAGGGAGCATCTCGCTTTCGGCCGCGGCGCACACACCTGCGCCGGCTCGCCGCTCGCCCGTGTCGAGGTGCGCGTGCTGTTCGAGCGGCTGCTTGAGCATACGTCGGAAATTACGCTTTGCGAAAAGCACCACGGCCCGCCGGACAACCGCAACCTTGCCTATGAGGCGAGCTACATCATCCGCGGACTGGAAAACCTCCACGTCGTGCTGAAACCGCGCTGAACCCATGCGGGCCGGCTCCGGCGAAAGCCGGGGCCGGCGGGGGTCGGTCAGAGCGCCCCCGTCACAACGGGTTGTCGAGTTTCACCACCGGCTCGCTGCTGATGCGCTGTGCCGTCTTGGCTTCGCGCGGTTTGGCGAAGCTGGCCAGTACCGGCGCATCGCGTCCGTAGAGATCGCGGAAAGTCGCCAGCTTGCCGGTGATGTCCTGGGCCATGGTGAAATAGGTGATGTAAACCGGGAAAGTCCGAGTCATCGGCACTTTGGTATATTTGCCCGAATTGTAATTCGCGACCAGTTGCTCCTGCGGCATGCCGGCGCCGAGGATGGCCATGGTCATGCCCAGTTCCACCGCCCGTTCGGTGCGGATGCAGCCGTGGCTGTAGGCGCGCACGGGCTGCTGGAAATACTGCTTCGACGGCGTATCGTGCAGATAGATCGCGTGCGGATTGGGCATGTCGATCTTCATCAGGCCGAGCGCGTTGCTCGGCCCCGGCTGCTGGACGACCGTGATCGTGCCATCGGCGTTGCGGGTTGCCTTGTAGCCCCCGCTCGTCGCCTCGCGTGCGTTGCCGATCAGCCGCTTGCCGAGCCCTTCGCCGACGACGATCGACTGCGGCACCGTCCAGGTCGGGTTGAATACGACCGCGGTGACTTTCTCGGCAAGCTGCGGCGTTGCCGTCTTTCCGGGCTTGCCGACGACGGTGCGGTACGTGCGGATGATCTTGTTGTTCACCGTCAGCCGCAACTGGAATTCGGGAACATTGGTCAGCAGATAGACCTCGCCCAGATCATGCGCCAGCCAGCGCCAGCGGTCCATGTTGGCGCGGATCAGCGAGCGCGTGCGGGTATCGGCCTGGGGAGTCGCCGCCAGCGCGGCCTTGAGCGCCCGGTAATCGGGATGCGTCGGGTCGAGCCCGGTGAGCACGCCAGCCACGTCATGCGTTTCGAGCGCCCTGGCCATGAGCTGACCGGTGGGCATCGCGTCACGGTCGGGATCGACGGCGAACCACTGCGCGCGCGCAGTGACCGGCGTGCGGCCGTCGCGCAGATCCTCGGCCAGCCAGGTGAAGCTCTTGCCGGCGGCCGCGTCGAGCGCATCGCCTTCACCCCCGGCAATCGCCGCCTGCAACGCATCGGGCAGATAGTCCCTGGCGAACAGGCCCCGGCTGTCGATCGTCCGGATCACTTCCAGCAATGCCTGGGCATCGGCCCGGCGCCATTGCAGGACCGGCTCGGGCACGGGTGCCGGTGCGGGCACGGTCTGCGCTTTGGGCGCAGTGCCGGCCGGCGCGCCGGGGGCGGCCTCGTCCGGCGCGGCCAGTGCCGGGCCGCCCGCCGCCATCGCCGCTGCAATCAAGGCTGTCCGCAGTTCCAACTTGAACCCCTGTGTCATTGTCCGAATCATCCATGGTGGATGCGATGGCCGCTATCGAAGGGGCGGCCGCGCTGCATCGCAATATAGCCCTTTGCCGCTCCATTCATCAAGCATCGGCGCTTTCGCTGCGATGAATCACGACAAAAAATCTTCACAGCCGGCCATAATGATCGCGGCTTGCGGGCCGGTGCGGCATTTTCGCCGCGGATTTTTATGCGGCGGCGGCCACGCGCGCGATTTCGGCAAGGCCCTGCGACAGCAGCAGTTCGGCGTCCTGGCTGTTGGCCAGCAAGGCCCGGTGCAGCCCGACGAGCTTGTCGACCAGCCGTTCCAGCCGCCGGCCGCGCCAGCGGCGCAACTGCGCGCCGAGATCGCGCTCGTCCTTCCAGAACACGCGCCGCGCCGCCACTTCCGCCTTGAGCAGCGCCGCGATGTCGCCGCCGTCCCCCCTCTGGCCGGGGCCGAGCCTGGCGGCCAGCCCGGCAAGCTGCGCCGCGCGCCGCTCGATGGCGAGCAGCAGCCCGACCGGGTTGAGCCCCAGTTCGCGCATGCGCCTGAGTTCGCCGGCGATTTTCGTTTTCTCGCCGGTCAGCACGGCGTTCACCAGAGCGGTGAAGCCGTCTTCCTCGGTTTTCGCGCCGATCGCGTCGAATGCGGCGGCATCGGCGCTGCGCGGGCTGGCCGGGCTGGCATCGAGATAGAGCGCGAGCTTGGTTACTTCCGAGCGCGCCAGCCGCGTGTCGAGCCCGGCGGCGCGGGCGATCCGTTCGGCCAGATCGCCGCCGATGCGCAGGCCGGCGGCATCGGCCATGGCGCGCACCGCGGCGGCGACCGCTTTGAGATCCGGCGGAAAGAACATCGCCACCAGCGCATCGGACCGGTCGGCCAGCAGTTTGGCGGTGCGCGACTTGTCGGTGGCGCCGGTCGCGACGATCAGCACCGGGCAGGGCTCGGCGCTGCCGGCCATGGCGCCCGACAGCAGCACCGCCACTGCATCGTGCGCCTCGTCGCCCTGGGCGCGGACCATGATATGCCGCGAATCGCCGAACAGCGAGGTGGAGCGCGCCTCGTCCCCCAGCCGCACCGGATCGCGCTTCAGCTCGGCGCCCGACAGCTCGACCCGCTCGCCGGGATCGGGCAGCAGCGCGAGGATCCTGGCCGCCGCGTCCTGCGCGCCGGCCTCGTCCGGCCCGCAGAAGAAGAACACCCTGGCCGCCTGCGCCGCGCGGGGCGCAATGCCGGCGAAATCGCGCTGGGTCGCTTTCACCGGCGCCCGTTCACGGATGTTTGCGCAGGCGCAGCGCGATTTTCGTGACGATGCGGTCGGCAATGTCTTTCGACAGGTTTTCCAGCGCCGTGTTCTCCGCCGCGATCACTGCATATTCGGAGGAGCCGACATCGATGCCCGCATCCGAGCCGGCAGTGGCGTCGAGCATGATGTCCCCGCTCGCCAGATCGACGAGTTGATAACGCGCGCGCAGCGTGCGGCGTTCGCGCCCGACCGTATCGTCGGACAGCAGGGCCAGGCCTTCGAGCCTGTCGTCGAGCCGGACATCGAGCCTGTAGCGCGTGCCCGCGCCGCTGCCGGCTGCGCCGAGCCGGTCCACCAGCGCGTTGCGCACCAGCCAGCCGGACCGGCCCTCGATCGGCGAGACGGTGACAGCGGCCAGCCCCTGCGCTACCGCGCCGCTGCCGCCGCCGGCATACATCGGGCGAAGCCCGCAGGCGGCAAGGCCGAGCGCGAGCGGCAGCAGAAGGGCGGCGCCAGCTTTCATGCGACGAGATTCACCAGCCGGTCGGGCACGACGATCACTTTCCTCACTTCCGCCCCGTCCAGCGCACGCTGCACCTTGTCGCTGGCCAGGGCAAGCGCTTCCAGTTCCTCGCGGCTCGTGCCCCGGGCGACGGTCAGCGTATCGCGCAGCTTGCCCCTGACCTGAACGGCGACAGTCACTTCGTCGTCGGCGAGCAGCGCCGGGTCGGCCTCGGGCCAGGCGGCATGGGCGACGAGGCCTATGCCCACGTTGAATTGTTGACGAGCCTCTTCAGCCAGATGCGGCATCATCGGCGCGACGAGAAGAAGAAGCTTGCTGATCGCTTCCGATCGGCTGGCCGAGTAGGGAGCCTTCTCAATTGCGGCCGTCAGCTCGTAGATTCGAGCGACCGCCTTGTTGAAGGACAGCGCCTCGATATCCGCAGCGACTGCGGCAACGGTCTGGTGGACCTTTCGGTCGAGTGCGCGGTCTTCGTGAGTATCCGCCCCAGCGCCCCCCGCTCCGCGTTGGCCGAACAGCCGCCACAGCCGCTGGACGAAGCGACCGCAGCCCTCGATCCCCGCTTCGGACCAGGGCAGGTCGCGCTCGGGCGGGCTGTCGGACAGCATGAACCAGCGCAGCGCATCGGCGCCGTAAGTCGCAACGATCTCGTCGGGATCGACGACGTTCTTCTTCGATTTCGACATCTTGATGACGCGGCCAATCTCGACCGGCGCGCCATCGGCTTTCAGCGTCGCGCCGTCGGCACTGCGCGTGATCTCGCCGGGGCTGAAATAGACCGGCTGGCCGCCGGCGGCATCGCTGCGCGAATAGGTTTCGTGCGTCACCATGCCTTGCGTGAACAGGCTGGCGAAAGGCTCCCTGACATCGATCAGCCCGATCCGTTCCAGTGCCCGCGTCCAGAAGCGGGCATAGAGCAGGTGCAGGATGGCATGCTCGATGCCGCCGATATATTGCTCCACCGGCAGCCAGCGCGCCAGACTCTCGCGGTCGAAAGGCTTGTCCGCGGGCTGGCTGGCGAAGCGCAGGAAATACCACGAACTGTCGACGAAAGTGTCGAGCGTGTCCGTCTCGCGCTCGGCCGGGCCGCCGCATTGCGGGCAGGCCACATGCTTCCAGACCGGATGGCGCAGCAGCGGATTGCCCGGCGTCGTGAAATCGACATCCTCGGGCAGAGTGACCGGCAGTTGCGCTTTGGGCACCGGCACCACGCCGCAGGCGCCGCAGTGGATGAAAGGGATCGGTGTGCCCCAATAGCGCTGGCGCGAGACGCCCCAGTCGCGCAGGCGCCAGACAGTCCTGCCCTGGCCCCAGCCTTCCCGTTCAGCGCGGGCAGTGACCGCGGCCTGGGCCTCGGCCACGCTCATGCCGTCGATGAAATCCGAATTGACCAGCACGCCGTCGCCCGCTTCCGCCTCGCCGGCAAAGGGCCTGTCGGCCTCCCCGGCCGCAGCGGCAACGACGCGCAGGATCGGCAGGCCGTATTTCGCGGCGAAATCGAAATCGCGCTGGTCGTGGCCGGGCACGGCCATGATCGCGCCGGTGCCATAGTCCATCAGCACGAAATTGGCGATATAGACCGGCAGTTCCCTGCCCGCTGCCAGCGGGTGCCGCACTTTGAGCCCGGTGTCGAAGCCCAGCTTCTCGGCGGTTTCCAGCTCGGCGGCGGTCGTGCCGCCGGCGCGGCACAGGGCGATGAAATCCTGTGCTTCCGGCGATGTGGCCGCCACCGTCTGCGCGATCGGATGATCGGCCGCGACCGCAACGAAGCTGGCGCCGAAAATCGTGTCGGGCCGGGTCGTATAGACCTCGATCTCCTCGTCGAAGTTCGCGCCCCGGAAGCGGAATTGCAGGCCCCGGCTCCGGCCGATCCAGTTTTCCTGCATCAGACGGACTTTCTCGGGCCAGCCCGCCAGCGTATCGAGGCCGTCGAGCAGATCTTCGGCGAAATCGGTGATCTTGAGGAACCACTGGTTCAGCTTGCGCTTTTCCACCGGTGCGCCCGAGCGCCAGCCGCGCCCGTCGATCACCTGCTCGTTGGCCAGCACGGTCATGTCCACCGGATCCCAGTTGACCGCGCTTTCCTTGCGATAGACGAGGCCCGCGGCGTAGAGATCGAGGAACAGCGCCTGCTCGTGGCCGTAATAGGCAGGATCGCAAGTGGCGATTTCGCGGCTCCAGTCGAGCGCGAAGCCCAGGCGCTTCAGTTGCGCTTTCATATTGGCGATGTTGTCGCGCGTCCAGCTTCCGGGGTGGACGCCCTTTTCCATCGCGGCATTCTCGGCCGGCATGCCGAAAGCGTCCCAGCCCATCGGATGCAGCACTTCGCAGCCCTGCATCCGCTTGTAGCGCGCCAGCACGTCGCCCATCGTGTAATTGCGCACATGGCCGATATGGATGCGCCCCGAAGGATAGGGAAACATTTCCAGCACATAACTGCGTGGCCGCGCGCTGGCATCGTCGGCACGGAAGCACTGCTTCTCGTCCCAGACGCGCTGCCAGCGCAGGTCGGCCGTGGCGGGGTCGAATCGTTCTGTCATAATGCGATCAGGCCCTAGAGTACGTGCGCAGAAGTGGGAACGGGTTTTGCGTAACCCGACGCGCCGCTGGCCGGCAGGCGCCGGCGGTTTCAGATCGCATTGACGGGCAGCTTCAGATAGATGCGTCCGTTGTCGGCGGTGGGGGGCAGGGCGCCGGCGCGGATATTTACTTGCAGCGATGGCAGGATGAGCAGCGGCGCTTCCAGCAGGGCATCGCGGGCGCGGCGGGCGGCGACGAAATCGGCCTCGCCGATGCCTTCGTGGATATGGACGTTGCCGGCGTTCTGTTCCGCCACGCTGGTTTCCCAGCGATAGTCCCGGCGCCCCGCGGGAAGGTAATCGTGGCCGACGAACATCCGCGTTTCACCCGGCAGCGACAGGATCCTGCGGATCGAGTGGTACAGCAGTTCCGCGCTGCCGCCGGGAAAGTCGCTGCGCGCGGTGCCGTAATCGGGCATGAACAGGGTATCGCCGACGAAAACGGCATCGCCGATGAGCCAGGTGACGCAGGCCGGGGTATGGCCGGGCGTGTGCAGCACGCGGATATCGAGCCGGCCGAGCGGCAGGACATCGCCCTCGTCGACCAGACGGTCGAACTGGCTGCCGTCCGGCGTGACGTCGTCGGCCCCGAACAGCGCGGCGAATGTCTCCTGCACCGCGACGATGTTAGCGCCGATGACGATCGGCGCGCCCGTCTTCCCGCGCAGATAATGCGCGGCGGAAAGGTGATCGGCATGGGCGTGCGTTTCGAGCAGCCAGGCGACGGTGAGGCCGTTCGCCGCGACATGGTCCAGCAGCGCATCGGCCGAGCCGGTCGATGTGCGCGCGTTGCGCGGGCTGAAATCGAGCACCGGGTCGATGATCGCGGCGCTGAGGGTTGCGGGATCGTGGACCACATAGCTCACGGTGAAAGTGGCCGGATCGAAAAAGGCTGCGACGTGGGGCCGGTTCGGCATGGGCGATCTCCTTCGTTCATTCATATTACATATTGCTAAATTAGTATCAAAGCATATATTGGCAACATGCCTGATCCGAGCCGCATCGACCTTGCCGTGCTGGAGGAAAGCGCCGGCCGTGCCGCCGCTCTCCTGCGGCTGCTCGGCAACGAAAAGCGCCTGATGGTGCTGTGCCAGTTGGCCGAGGGCGAGCTTTCGGTGGGCGCGATCCAGGCGCGTATCGGCCTTTCGCAATCGGCGCTGTCGCAGCATCTGGCGCTGCTGCGCGCGCGGGGCATCGTCGCCACCCGCCGCGAAAGCCGGACGATCCATTACCGCATTGCCGATCCGGCGGCCTTGCGGGTCATTCAGACATTGGCGGAGCTGTTCTGCCCGCCGCAATCGGAGACATGACCATGAGCGGCTTCCTTCACAAGCTTTCCCCGCAGGACGTGCAGGCGCGGCTTGCGGCCGGGCGGGCCGTCCTCGTCGATATCCGCGAGGCCGACGAATTTGCCCGCGCCCATGTTCCGGGGGCGGTATCGCAGCCGCTTTCCGGTCTGGAGCAGGCACACCTCACGGTCGATCCCGGCGCCGACGTGATTTTCACATGCCGCACCGGCATCCGCACGGCCGGGGCCTGCGACCGGCTCGTCGCGCGGGTCGAAGGCGATGCCTATGTGCTCGACGGCGGCCTCGATGCCTGGTCCGGGGCGGGCCTGCCGGTCGCGGAAAACCGCAGTGCGCCGCTGGAACTCATGCGGCAGGTTCAGATCACTGCCGGCTTGCTGGTCCTGGCTGGCGTCCTTCTCGGCTTTCTCGCCGGGCCGGGATGGTTCGGCCTTGCCGCTTTCGTCGGCGCGGGCCTGACTTTCGCCGGCCTCACCGGGACTTGCGCCCTGGCCCGGCTGCTGATGCTGGCGCCGTGGAACCGCGCAGGCATGGCCTGACCCGATGGGGTGGGAAACGCTTCTGCCGGCAGCGCTGGGCGGGGCGATCGTCGGCCTGCTGCTGACGCTGTTCGGCGGCGGCGGCTCCGTTCTCGCAACCCCCTGGCTGATCTATGTCGTCGGCGTGGCCGATACCCACCTGGCCATCGGCACTTCGGCTGCCGCGGTTGCCCTCAACGGCGCCACGGGGCTGGCGGCGCAGGCGCGCGCGGGGCGGGTCAAATGGCCCTGCGCCACGGTGTTCGCACTGTCCGGCCTGGCGGGCGCGCTGGCGGGCGCGCAGGCGGCCAAGCAGATCGACGGGCAATCGCTGCTCGCCTGGTTCGCCGTGGCGATGATCGCGATCGCCGTCTCGATGCTCCTGCCGCGGCGCAGCGAAGGCGATCCCGGCGTTCATCTGACGCCCGGCATGGTACTCCGGCTCGCGCCGGTCGGGCTCGTCACCGGCCTCGCCGCAGGGTTCTTCGGCATAGGCGGCGGCTTCCTGATCGCTCCGGGGCTGATGGCCGCAACCGGCATGACGCTGGCCAATGCGGGCGCTTCGTCGCTCGTGTCGGTGACGCTGTTCGGCTCGGCGACCAGCGCTTCCTATGCCGCTTCGGGGCTGGTGTCCTGGCCGCTGTTCGGCGCTTTGGCATCGGGCGGGGCGATCGGCACGCTGGCGGCGATGCCGCTTTCCCGCAGACTCGCGAAACAGCCCCGTGCCGCGCGCTCCCTGTTCGCGGTAATGGTCATCGCCGTCGCGCTCTATATCCTCGTCGTCGGCCGATAGGCGCTGCGGGCGGGCGAGCCCCGGCTGCCCGCGATTTCCGCAAGCGGATCATTCCATTCGGCCCGGAATCGTTCTAGCGTACCGCAAAACATTGCTGGGAGAGCGCTGCACATGACCCGGATTCACCGCCTGATCGGCCTGTCCGCCCTCGCACTGCTTGCTGCGGGCGTGCCTGCTTTCGCCCGTGCCGACAGGGCGGCGGTGGAACGCACCGCGGCCGACAGGGTGACGGTCGGCTGGACCGCCGCAGGGCCGGTCGACGTTTTCATCGCCGACCGCCCGGTGAGCGATCCAGCCGCGGCGCAGCCGGTTGCAGCGGATGATCGCACCGGCCGCGTGGAAGTAGCGGTCGATTCCGCCGCCAGGCCCTATTTCCTGCTGCGCGACAAGGCGGACGGCTCGCTGGTTCCTGTGGCCGAGCGGGTGGTGCCGCTCACGCAGGGGTCGAACTTCAGGGACATTGGCGGCTATGCGGGGGCGGACGGCAGGCATGTGCGCTGGGGCCTGATCTACCGTTCGGGCGCAACCCCGCTGCTGACCGCGGACGACCTTGCCCGCATCCATGCGCTCGGCCTGGTCAACATGATCGACCTGCGCTCGAGCGAGGAGCGCGAACTGGCGCCGACGAAGATCCACGGTGTCATCTATTCGGCGGTTGCCTATTCGATGGAGGACATGATGAAGATGGCCGGGCAAGGCGCCGGCCCCACGGGCGGGCTTTACCGCGCTTTCCCGAAGATGCTGGTGCCGCAATTGCGCGACGTTTTCAACACGCTCATGGAGAACCAGGGGCCGATCGTTTATAATTGCTCGGCCGGGCAGGATCGCACCGGCTTCACCACCGCGATGGTGCTTGCGGCGCTGGGCGTGCCGCGCGACACGATTCTGGCGGACTATCACCTGTCGACGGCCTATCGCCATCCGCGCTGGGAAATGCCGGTGATCGATCCCGCGGCTTTCCCGGGCAACAGGATCGCCCGGTTTTTCGCCAGCCATCAGGACCCGACAGCCGAGCGCAAGCCGGAACCGCTTTACGACAGGGACGGCAAATCGCTGCTGCTCGCTTCCTTCGCTGAAATCGACCGGCGCTATGGCTCGGTCGATGCCTATCTGGAGAAGGAAGTGGGCGTGACGGCCGCCGATCTTGCCACGCTGCGCGCCAACTATCTGGAATAGCAGCGGGTTTTTGCACATTCCGCTTGCGGAAGCGGTTCGGCGCTGCGCGGCAGATGGCCGGCACCGCCCCGCTTCCGCATGGACGTGACGGCGCGCGCGCGCTAACCGCCCGCGCCATGAGCACATTCGAGTCCAACCGGCGCACTTTCGCCATCATTTCCCACCCGGACGCCGGCAAGACGACGCTGACCGAAAAGCTGCTGCTGCAAGGCGGCGCGATCCATCTTGCCGGCGAGGTCAAGGCGCGCGGCGCGGCGCGGCGCGCGCGCTCGGACTGGATGAAGATCGAGCAGCAGCGCGGCATTTCGGTGACCAGTTCGGTGATGACTTTCGAGCGGGCCGGTCCCGACGGCAGCATCGTCACGTTCAACCTGCTCGACACGCCGGGCCACGAGGACTTTTCCGAAGACACCTACCGCACGCTGACCGCGGTTGATTCGGCGATCATGGTGATCGACGCGGCCAAGGGCATTGAGCCGCAGACGCGCAAGCTGTTCGAAGTCTGCCGCATGCGCTCGGTGCCGATCATCACTTTCGTCAACAAGGTCGACCGCGAAGGCCGCTCGCCGTTCGAGACGCTCGACGAAGTGGCCGATGCGCTGGCGCTCGATGTCGTGCCGATGAGCTGGCCGGTGGGCATGGGCGGCACGTTCCAGGGCGTGCTCGACCTTGCGACCGATCGCATCAGCCGTCCCGAAGGCGACAGCCGCGAGTTCCTCGGCACGGTCGAGGAAGCGCCGGTGCTGCCCGAGGACATCGCTGAGGAGATCGAGCTGGCCCAGGCCGGCTATCCCGCATTCGACCTTGCCGCCTATCGCCACGGCGACCTGACGCCGGTTTATTTCGGCTCGGCGCTCAAGAATTTCGGCGTTGCCGAACTGATCGACGCGATCGCCCGGTTCGCTCCGCCGCCGCGGCCGCAGCCGTCCGCATCCGGCACGATCAGCCCCGACCGCGGTGAAGTGACCGGCTTCGTTTTCAAGGTCCAGGCCAACATGGACCCGCAGCACCGCGACCGCATCGCCTTCATGCGGCTGGTGTCGGGCACTTTCAAACGCGGCATGAAGCTGACGCCCTCGGGCCTGGGCAAGCCGATCGCGGTGCATTCGCCGATCCTGTTCTTCGCGCAGGACCGCGAGATTGCCGACAGTGCCGAGCCGGGCGACATCATCGGCATCCCCAACCACGGCACGCTGCGCGTCGGCGATACACTGAGCGAGCGGAACGAGGTGCGCTTCACCGGCCTGCCCAATTTCGCGCCCGAGATCCTGCGCCGGGTCGCACTGAAGGATCCGACCAAGACGAAGCAGTTGCGCAAGGCGCTCGATGACTTGTCCGAGGAAGGCGTGATTCAGGTGTTCTACCCGGAGATCGGCGCGCAATGGATCGTCGGCGTGGTCGGCCAGCTTCAGCTCGACGTGCTCGTCAGCCGGCTCGAGGCGGAATACAAGGTCCAGGCAGTGCTGGAACCCGCGCCTTTCGACACGGCGCGCTGGCTCCGGGGTTCGGACGCGGCGCTCAAGGGCTTTGCCGATTTCAACAAGGCCAGCCTTGCCAGGGACCGCGACGGCGATCCGGTGTTCCTGGCACGGTCGGGCTGGGATGTCGGCTATCAGCAGGAACGCAACCCGGAACTGGGTTTCAGCGCAACGAAGGAGCGGTGATGCACCGTTCCGGTTCGCCCCGGAGCGGAATGCAGGGCCGGGGGGATTGCTGCGGGCGGGCAGGATACCTAGCTAGGGGTGAACCGTGCAGCTTTCTTTCGCCAGCTACAATATCCACAAGGCTATCGGGCTGGACCGCCGGCGCGATCCTGAACGGATTCTGGCGATCCTGAACGAGATGGACGCCGATGTCGTCGCGTTGCAGGAGGCCGACCGGCGCTTCGGCCGGCGCCGGAGCGTCCTGCCGCTCGACTCGATCGACCGGCATACGCAGTATCGCGCGATTCCGTTGGAAACACGCCCCGACAGCATCGGCTGGCACGGCAATGCGCTGCTCGTGCGGCACGGCATCGAAGTGATCGGGGTCAGCGCGGTGCCGCTGCCGACGATCGAGCCGCGCGGGGCGATTCGCGCCGACCTCGTCGCCGGCGGGCAGCGGCTGCGCGTTGTCGGCATGCACCTCGACCTCTCGGGCCTGCGCCGCCGGCAGCAGGTGCGCTCGATTCTCGGCCATGTCGCCAATCACGGTGACGATATCCCGACAGTGCTGATGGGCGATTTCAACGAATGGACGCGCCACGGCGGCTGCTTCCACGAGTTTACCCGCGGCTGGCGGCTGCTCGCGCCCGGCCGCAGCTTCCCCTCGCGCCGGCCGGTGGCGCAACTCGACCGCATCGTCGTCTCGGACGGCTGGCAGGTGCTGGAAACCGGAGTACATCACAGCGCGCTGGCGGCGCGCGGCTCGGACCATCTGCCGGTCTGGGCCAGGCTGGAACTGCCGGGGATTCAGTCCTTGCCGGCGGCCAGCATGTCGACGAGCGCGCGTACCGGGCCGATGTCATAGCCGGCCTGGGCGGCCTGGGCCGCGAGCCGGTTCGGGTTGGCGCCGCGGCTGGCCTCGGCCAGCGCCCAGAGCAGCGTCGAGCGCGTGCCCGAACGGCAATAGGCCAGCACGCCACCCACGGCATTCGCCAGCGCCTCCGCCATCGCCGCGACCTGCGCCTCGCTGAAGCCGGCATGGGTCACGGGAATCGCGACGTAGCCGAGCCCGGCGGCCCGCGCTGCGGCCTCGATCTCCGCGCCGGAAGTCTGGTCCTCGCTTTCCCCTTCGGGCCGGTTGTTGACGATCAGCGTCACGCCCTGCGCCGCTGCCGCAGCCACGTCGGCGACATCGATCTGCGGGCTGGCGAGCATCTTGTCGGAAAGCTTGCGGAACATGGGCGAACCTCCATCGCGATAGGCCCGCCTCTCTGCCAAGCAGAGCCGGGACTGGCAAGCAAGGCGCGCAGAATCGCCGGATCGCCATAAAAAATACCCGAATTGTCGCAAGCCGCGTGATTCTGTTCGCCATTCACCGGATTTTCATATATGCACCGAAAATTGCAGAGGTAGAGCGCTACGCGGTAAGTGTAGCGGTTGTTTTCTGTCGCTTGGCGCGCTTCGTCCACGCTGCCGAGTTCATTGAATGGGGCGAAGCGAAGGTACACTCGGTTTTATGGGTTTCGATAGAGGTCGTCGCGGAAGGGGACGCGACAAGCGGGACGGTTTCGGAGAGGATGGCTTCGACCCGTTCATGGGCGGCGGTGACAGGTTTGGCGGCGGTGGCGGTGATCGCTTCGGCGGCGGCGGTGGTCCGCGCGGCGGCTTTGGCGGCGGCGATCGCGGCGGCTTCAGTGGAGGTCCGCGCGGCGGCGGTGGTGGTGGCTTCGGCGGCCCTCGCGGCGGCGGTGGTGGTGGCGGCATGCCCGCCCAGGTCGTCGGCCAGGGCAAGGGTGTCGTCAAATTCTTCAACGCCAACAAGGGCTTCGGTTTCATCCAGCGCGATGAAGGCGGCGAGGATGTGTTCGTACACATCAGCGCGGTCGAGCGCGCGGGGCTCGAAGGTCTGGCCGAAGGGCAGGAGCTTGAGTTCACGCTGGTCGATCGCGGCGGCAAGATCTCGGCCAGCGACCTTCAGGCCGTTGGCGATGTCATTCCGGTGCAGAAGCGCGAGCCCGCGCCGCAGCGCCAGTTGACGGGCGACAAGGCAACCGGCACGGTGAAGTTCTTCAACGCGATGAAGGGCTTCGGCTTCATCACGCGTGATGACGGCCAGCCCGACGCTTTCGTGCATATCAGCGCGGTCGAGCGGTCGGGGCTGTCCGGTCTCAACGAAGGCGACAGGCTGGAATTCGATATCGAGGTCGATCGACGAGGAAAATACTCGGCGGTCAACCTGGTGCCGCGTCAGGATTGATCCCGTCCGCACCTGCTTCCGGCATCTGACCGGAAGCACGCGACAGCATGAACGCGCGCAAATGGCGGCCCCCGGTTTCAGTTCCGGGGGGCCGCCATTTGTCGTTTCGTTTCTCCCGTTCCTGCCGGACAGCCGGTATCGAAATGCAAAGGAATACGAAGATGTCGATCACTCCGCTCATGCCCGTCTATGCCAGGTCGGACGTGCGGCCGGTGCGCGGCGAGCATTGCCACCTGATCGGCGAGGACGGTCGCCGCTACCTGGATTTCGCCGCCGGTATCGCGGTGAACATCTTCGGCCATTCGCATCAGGGGCTGATCGGTGCGATCCAGCGCCAGGCGGCGACGCTGATGCATGTCTCGAATCTCTACGGCAGCCCGCAGGGCGAGCATCTGGCGCAGCGGCTGGTCGACCTGACTTTCGCCGATACGGTGTTCTTCACCAATTCGGGCGCCGAGGCGGTGGAATGCGCGATCAAGACCGCGCGTTCCTATCACCAGCACGTCGGCAACGACCGGAAATTCGAGCTGATCACCTTCAACAATGCCTTCCACGGCCGGACGCTGGCGACGATCAGCGCTTCGAGCCAGGAGAAGATGCACAAGGGCTTCATGCCGCTGCTGCCGGGCTTCAAATATGTCGATTTCGATGATCTCGATGCGGTGAAGGCGGCGATCGGTCCGAACACGGCGGGCTTCCTGATCGAGCCGATCCAGGGCGAAGGCGGCATCCGCACCGCTTCCGACGCCTTCATGCAGGGCCTGCGCGCGCTGGCCGACGAGCATGATCTCATGCTCGTGCTCGACGAGGTCCAGTGCGGCGTCGCGCGCAGCGGCACGTTCTATGCCTATGAGCAATTCGGCATCGAGCCCGATATCCTCGCCACGGCCAAGGGCATCGGCGGCGGTTTCCCGCTCGGCGCCTGCCTCGCTACCGAAAAGGCGGCGCGTGGCATGGTGGTCGGCGCGCATGGCTCGACCTATGGCGGCAATCCGCTGGCCATGGCGGCGGGCGAGGCGGTGCTCGACGCCATCGCCGCCGAGGATATCCTCGCCAATGTCCGCGACAAGGGCGCCAAGATCGTCGGCCGGCTCGAACAATTCATCGGCAACTATCCCGAACTGTTCGAGGAAGTGCGCGGCCGCGGGCTGCTGCTCGGCATCAGGCTCAAGGTCGAGCCGCGCGGCTTCGTCGCGCATCTGCGCGACGGGCATGGCCTGCTCACCGTCTCCGGCGGCGACAACACGATACGGATCGTTCCTCCGCTCGTCATCGACGACGGCCATATCGACGAATTCATGGACAGGCTTTCGGCCGCCGCCGCCAGCTATCCGATGGAGTCGGCAGGAAAATGACCAGGCATTTCATCAGCCTTGCCGATGCCGGCGGCCCGGCCGTTGCGGCCATGATCGACGATGCGCTCGGCCGCAAGGCGGCGCGTGCAGGCTGGCCCAAAGGCAGGCCCGATGCCGACGCCCCGCTGGCCGGCCGCGTCCTGGCGATGATCTTCGAGAAAAGCTCGACTCGCACGCGCGTCTCTTTCGACATGGCGATGCGCCAGCTCGGCGGCAGCGCCATCGTCATGGAGGCGGGCAGCATGCAACTGGGGCGCGGCGAGACTGTCGCCGATACGGCGCGTGTGCTTTCGCGGATGGTGGATGCGATCATGATCCGCACCGACGATCACGCGAAAATCGAGGAGCTTGCGCACCATGCCGGCGTTCCCGTGATCAATGGCCTCACCGACCTGTCGCACCCCTGTCAGATCATGGCCGACCTGCTGACGATCATCGAGCGCGGCCATGCGTTGCCGGGGCTTCAGCTTGCGTGGCTCGGCGACGGCAACAATGTGCTGCATTCGCTGATCGAGGCCGCCGGGCTGATGCAGTTCACCGTCCGCGTCGGCGGGCCTGCGGGTTACGAGCCCGACATGGCTTTCGTCGAACGCGCGCGCGCGGCGGGCGGGGAAGTGATCCTGACCCGCAACCCGCGCGAAGCGGTCGCCGGCGCGCAGGTCGTCGTCACGGATTGCTGGGTGTCGATGGGCCAGGCGGGCGGCGATGCGCGGGTCGCGGCGATGCGGCCCTATCAGGTCGATGCGGCGCTGATGGCCGGGGCGGCGCAGGATGCCATTTTCATGCATTGCCTGCCCGCCCACCGCGGCGAGGAAGTGACCGATGCGGTGATCGACAGCGACCGCTCGGTCGTCTGGGACGAGGCGGAAAACCGCATTCACGCGCAGAAGTCGGTTCTGCGCTGGGTCTTCGGCCAGCTATGAGGCGCACGCGATGAAGCAGCAGCCCGCCCTTCCCGCAGACGAAACCGGCTTCGACCGGGTGCTTGCCTTTGCCTTGCCGCAGCGCGACGCGCGCGGCCGCACGGTGCGGCTGGGGCCGGTACTCGACGAGATCCTGTCGGCGCACGACTATCCCACGGCGATCCGTCACTTGCTGGCCGAAGCGCTGGTGCTGACCGCGCTGATCGGTTCGCTGCTGAAAGAGGATGACGGCCAGTTGACGATCCAGGCGCAGGCCGGAGCAAGCGCGGGCGGGATCGTCGAACTGCTGGTCTGCGATTATCGTGCCGGCGAGTTGCGCGGCTATGTCCGCCACGATCCGGGCCGGCTGGCCGCCTGCGAAACCTTTCCTTCCATGCAGGCGCTGTTCGGGGCCGATGCCTGTCTGGCGCTGACTTTCGATCTGGCCGCAACCGGGCAGCGCTGTCAGGGCATCGTGCCGCTGGAAGGCGATTCGCTGGCCGAAGCCTGCCAGTCCTATTTCGCACGGTCGGAGCAGTTGCCGACGCTGATTCGCACCGGCATCCGCTGGGACGGGCTCTGCTGCGTCGCCGGCGGCCTGCTGGTCCAGCACCTTCCCGAAGGAGAGGAAGGCCGTGAGCGGCTGCATGTGCGCATGGACCATCCTGAATGGGAGCATGTCGCCGCGCTCGCCGGCAGCACCCGCCATGACGAGCTGGTCGCCCCCGGCCTTTCGCTCGAAGCTCTGGTCTGGCGGCTGTTCCACGACGAGAAGGAAGTCCGCGTCGAGCCGCTCGTACCGCTCACGCGCGGCTGCCGCTGCACGGCCGAGCACTATGCCCGGGTGCTGGCGCAGTTCTCCGAAGCCGACCGCAACGAAATGCGCGGCGACGACGGGCTGATCCCGGTCGATTGCGCTTTCTGCTCGCGTATTTTCAGGATCGCTTGAAATCATCGGCCTGCCGTCCATATAGCACGCTTGGCCGCTGCACGTGGAATTACTACAATTCCTGCGGCCGGAATAGTGGCGTGACAGGCCCCTGGAAAGGCCGGTATCGGGCGGGATCGAGCGATGAAGAGCAGGTTGCGGATTGCTGCTGTGATTGCCGTGGGGCTTGTGGCTCTGACCGCGCCGGCTGCGGGTCAGCGGCCGGCGCTCGCCATGCTCGACCAGCTCGAAAGCGGCCGCTGGGAACTGCGCATGCGCGATTCCGCAGGCACCGTGGAGAAGATCTGCATGCAGGATGCGCGCCGGCTGATCCAGTTGCGCCATCCGGCCCTGGTCTGCGAGCATCTGATCGTCGATGATGCGGCGAGCGAAGTGACCGTGCAATATACCTGCCGCGGCCGCGGGTTCGGCCGCACCCATATCCGCCGCGAAACCGACCGGCTGGTCCAGATCGACACGCAAGGCATCGCCGACAGCCGGCCTTTCGC
>JAITWR010000124.1 GCA_031285165.1 Novosphingobium sp. | reverse complement strand
CAGCCGAACCATCTGCCGCACCCTCGACGCAAGCCGCAGCAGAGCCAACCGAGGATGAGATCGCGGTACCGAGAGCCCAGGCGGCGGCGGCGATGCCGGTGCCGACGATGGCCAGGATGAGAGCATATTCGGCGGCCGAAGCGCCGGATTCGTCACGCAGGAAGTTTGCGAAGAACTTGGTCATAATATCACAACCCATTTCAGTTTGCCCAAATACGGTATCGCCCGCGCCATTGCGCGCACGATCCGACGCATCCTGCCAGGCCACCCCTTCCCATAGACCCCGGACGGCTGCGTCGACACACCTGCGCTGCCGCGAATGGTAAAATTCGCCTTACCGCAGATGTGACACGGCCTATACCATAAACACCCCATGTCAATTTGATAAGTGATTCACTGTTGTATTAAGATTAAAATTCTTTGTCGTATTGCCTTGAGCCCGGCAGCGGCCCATATTGCCCGCGCGTTCCGTATCAGCCCCCGCCATCGGACCGGCTGTATTCGCAAGGGTGAAGCGTGATGCATCGGTTGCGAAAATTGTTTGCAGGCAGGTGGGCAGGCGATCAGCGCGGCGCCGTCAGCCCGCTGATGGCCCTGATGATCGTGCCCATCGCCGGGGCCACGGCCATGGCCACGGAAATGGGCGCATGGTGGTATTTCCAGCGATCGCTGCAAAACGCCGCCGATTCCGCCGCCATCGCCGCCGCCAGCAATGCCAATGCCGGCAGCACCGGCATCACCTATGATGTGGAAGGCCGGGCCGTGGCCGGGCAGTTCGGCTATGTCGATGGCCAGCGGCAGGCAACGGTGAAAGTCACGACCGTCGCCTGCCCGCCGGGGCTGGGTCTGGATGCGGTATGCTATCAGGCCGCCCTGACCAAAGTGGCGCCGGTCGCCCTGTCGCGCCTGGTCGGCTTTCGCGGCGATAAAAACAACGGCTTCGGCCAGACGATCGCCGCCACCGCCGTCGCCGTGGGCGCCGGCCTGCCGGGGCAGGCGTGCGTGCTGACCCTGTCCGGCGACAGCGATTCGCTGCTGTCCCACGGCACGCCGGTTGCGGATTTCAATGGCTGCAATGTCGTTTCCTGGGGCGGTGCCAAATGCACCGGCCAGGGCCTGCACGCGACCAGGGCCATCACCGCGGGCACCATCACCGGCACCTGCACCGACAACCCGGCCAGCAGCTATCCCTTCCAGCCCCAGACAAGTCTGCCGAAGGACGATCTGGCCCCGCTGAAGGACAAGATTCCATCCGATCCCTGCGGCGGCAAGTATCCGGGCGCCACGCTGGGACCGAGCGATACGATCAAGCCCTATTATTGCGGCAATGTCACGCTTACCGGCAATGTCACGCTGGCGGGCAGCAAGCAGATCCTGATCTACAACGGCCAACTGGACGTGGGCAATTACGATCTGGTGACGCAGCTCACCACCGACCCCAACTCCGGCACCACCCTGATCTTTTCGGGCAACAGCAGCCAGTCGGTAACGGATGTGGTGACAGGCAAGAAGGGCAAGATCGATATCTGCGCGCCGGGAAGCTGCGGGCGGGGCGATTCAAGCAGCCCGTGGAACGGCGTCGCCATCTATCAGGATCCCCGGATGGGGCAGGGCACTCTGGATATCGCCGGCAACGGCTCCGTCAGCCTGTTCATCAGCGGCATCATCTATCTGCCCAAAACCGATTTCACCATGAGCGGGAATATCAACAAGGGCAGCAACGGCCTGTCCTGCGCCATCATCGTCAGCTACAAGCTGACGCTGGACGGCAGCGTCCCCACCGGCGATCGCTGCGCCGGGCCGGTGCCGGAAATCAGCAGCAACGTGGTGAAGCTGGTCAGATGACGGCGCCCCGCTCTTTCCTGCGCGCCTTTCTGCGCGATTGCCGCGGGGCGGCGGCGGCCGAAATGGCGCTGATGTTTCCCATGGTCGGCTTCATCGTGTTCAACGTGATCGATTTCGCCACTTTCGCTTACAGCAAGATGCAGGTGGAACTGGCGGCGCAGCAGGCCGTCGGCACCGCCCGCACGCTCTGCACCGATCCGGCGGCGGACTGCTATCTGACCAACAAGACGGCCATAGACGCCGCCGCCCAGGCCACCACGCTGGGCGCGAAAGTAACCCTGGCCGGATCGCCGCAACAGGGCTGGTACTGCGCCACCGGCGGCGCCCTGACCGCGGTGGCCCAAAGCGATGCGTGCAAGCCGGGCCGCTATGTCCACGCCACCACGTCTTTCCCCTACAAGCCGATTTTCCCCGGTGTCTCGGTCGCCTCGGCCCTGACCTCGCCGATCAAGGCGACCGCATGGATGCGCCTGCCATGATGCGCGCGTTCCTGACCGATACGCGCGGCGCCACCGCGGCGGAATTCGCCCTGGTGCTGCCGCTGTTCCTGATCACCGTGTTCACCACGATCAACATGGGCCTGGCCATGTCGGCCATCGTCCGCCTGCACTTCGTCACCGAAAAGGCGGCGCGGTGCCTGTCGGTGGACATGACCGGCACCTGTACCCCCGCCAACCTCAACACCTATGCCAGGGGGCTGTACCAGATCGGCAGCGTATCGAACCTGACCTTCACTCCGGCAGTGCTGGCCTGCGGCAATCAGGTGACGGCAACGGGAAAATACAACGTCATGTTCGGCGCCGGCACCATCCCGATCAAGATTTCCGCATCGGCCTGCTATCCGATCATATGACCCCCGCCGCCACCCTCCCATCCGGCACCACTCGCAAACACTCTGGAAACCGTAAAGTGCTGACGATAGAACCGATAGGAGACGCTTCCGCCCAACGGCGCGGGGCCTTTCTCGCCCTGCTCGAACCCGTGATGGGGGACGATGGGCGCGAAGTGCGGGAACTGCTGGCCGAACCGCTCAAACGCCTGGCCAATGCCTGCGTGACGATTTCCGTGGTCGGGCAGGTGAAATCGGGCAAAAGCTCGCTGATCAACGCGCTGACCGGGCTGGGCGATTTCCTGCCCACCGAAGTCAACCCGTGGACCGCGGTGATCACCAACCTGCTGTTCGGCCATCCCGACCAGCCCGAATCCGGCGCCGTCTTTGAACTGTTCAGCGAAGACGAATGGACCCGCATGATCGAGGGCAATAGCGAAGTGCGGCAGATGGCCGAACAACTGCTGCCCGGATTCCGTTCGGACATCCTTGAACAGCAGATTCAGGAAATGCAGAAAAGCGCAAGGCAGCGGCTCGGCTCGCTGTACAAGCTGCTGCTGGGCAAGAAGCACCGCTTCAACGATATCACGCCCGAAGTGCTGGAACGCTATGTCAGCGCCGGATACGGCGACGATGCCCGGCCGGATTCCTCTGCCGGGCAATATTCGGGCATCACCAAAAGCGCATCGGTGTTCTTTCCCGCCGGACCTTTCCGCGTGCCGACCACGGTTTCCGACACGCCCGGCATCAACGACCCCTTTCTGGTGCGCGACGAAATCACCACGTCCAGCTTCCGGGCGGCGGATATCTTCGTGGTCACGCTGTCGGCCCATCAGGCGCTGGGCGTGGCCGATATCGCCCTGCTGAAAATGCTGGAAAAGCACAGCGCGAAGAAAACGGTGATCTTCATCAACCGCATCGACGAGCTGGAAAACCCCGAAATCGCCATGCTCGATATCGTGGCCACGCTGGACGAGCGGCTGCGGCGCCAGCTGGACCGGTCCGACTATCTGCTGCTGACCGGCAGCGCCCACTGGGGCGATGTCGCGCTGACGGGCAGCGACAGCGAAGTCGCCGCGGCCGTGGCCGGCGCCAGCTTCCGCACGCTGCTGGAAACCCGCCCGGACCTTGCCACCCGCCCGCCGCGCGAACAGCTCTATTTCGCATCGGGCGTGCCGCTGCTGGCGCAGGAGCTTTCCCGCCTGATCACCGACGGGCGCATGCGCGAGGCGCTGGCCGAAGGCGTGACGGAATGCGACACGGTGCTGCAACTGTTCAGCCAGATCCTTTCGGACCGCCTGCGCACCGAACGGACGACGCTGGTGGACACCGACGACATTCCCCGCGTCATCGAAACCGAAAAGCGCCGGATCAACGATCGCATCGCCACGCTCACCACGCTGGGCAACGAACTGACCGGCCTGATCGACGAAGGGCAGAACGAGATTCTGCGCAACGGCGACGTGGCGTTCATCTCGATCACCAATGTCATCGATTCCACCGTCAAGGCTTTCGTCCACAAGCAGATCCAGCAGCTTCGGGAAGCGCTGGAAATCACCGAAGGCCAGCAAAGCTGGTCCATCGACCTGCATACCCTGTGCGAGCGGCTGGATACCCAGGTGGCGCAAGGCTATCGCGCCGGGCGGCAGGAAATCGACCGCATTCTGACGCGCCACGCGCTGATGCTCAACGCCCGCATCCAGACGATCGCCAGCGAACTGGACGTGACGCAGTTGGTTGAAAACCTGCCGTTCAACGAAATCCTGCCCGGCTTCAAGCCGCGCTCGTCGCTGGTTGAAATGGATTTCACGGCCAAGCGCGGCTGGCGGTTCTGGCGCAGCAAGACAATGACCCCCGACGAGGCGATCGAGCGGCTGTCCGTCATCGTCCTGTCCGAAATGCGCCCCATGACGGAAGAAGTGGTCAAGACCGTGCGCGCCGCAGTCGCCCAGCGCAACCAGGCCGCCATGGAGCGCCTGCGGGATCTGGCGAAAGGCGCGAACAGCCTGCTGCAAGCCGAAATACAGACACTGCGCGACGATGCCACGGCCCTGTCGCGCAGCAATACGCGCGATCACATCGCCCAGATCTATGAAGAACGCAATCGCCGCGCCGAAAGGATCGAAACCGGCGTGCGGGCGCTGAAGGATATCCGCGCAAGGCTGCGGCACGAATTCGGCGACGTGATGGCAAAGGCCGGGCAGGAACGGCCGCCGGACCGGGTTCTGACGGAAAGCGCGAGCTGATATGTCGGCCCTGCCCGCGAGACTCGATGCAGCAGCCTGCGACGCCACAAGCGATACGCACGCATCGCCCTTTCGCGTCGCCATCGCCGGGGAATTCAATTCCGGCAAGTCGTCGCTCATCAACCTCCTGCTGCGGCGGGAACTGCTGCGGGTCGGCCCGACCTATTCGCACATGCCGCCGGTGCGCATCCACTTGCAGGGCGGCGAGCCGTCCGGGCCGGAGCCCGACGATGCAGCGGCATCCGGCAGCGGCGCGATCGACATGAACGTGCCCTGCGCCGCACTGGCCGGGATCACGATCAGCGAGGTTTCGGCCGATGAAAGCGGCCACCTGACTCCGCAGGCCGAAGCGGAACTGCTCGCCGCGGACATGATCGTCTGGTGCACGATCGGCCCCCGCGCCTGGACTCTCAGCGAGATCGACATCGTGGAAAACCTGCCGCGCGACCGCTTTGCCGGCGCCCTGCTTGCAGTGACGCGATCCGACCTGCTCACCCCGGCCGAGCGCGACACCGTATTGTCGCGCATCCGGCCCATGACGCAGGACTATTTCGACGAAATCCTGATGGTCGAAGCCAGCGGCGAAACGATCCGCCGCTCCGCCGAAGACCTGATCTGGCGGCGATCCGCGGGCGAGGCGCTGTGCAAGGCCGTGCGCCGGCGCCATGCGGCCTGGCAAGCCGCCCCTCCGCCGGCCCCCGCACCGGCGCCGGCCAACGATTCCCCCGGGATGTGGGCAGCCGCCATGGCGGAAGTGGAACGGCAGATCGCCGCCAGCCTCACCCTTGCGGAAGGAAGCATTCACCGGGAAATCCGGCACAGGCTGTCCGCCATCGTACAGCTCCGGCCGGCGCAAGGGGCCGATCCTGCCCCCAGCCGCATCTTCCGGCAAGCGCTCGATATGCTCGACCGCTGCCCGGCCGGCCACGATCGCGACGAATGGGCGCTCGACATCGCCCTTCAGCTTCTCGACCGCCCGCTCGGGATTGAAAGCGCAGCCGTTCCCGCCCCCTCCCCACCACGATGAAAGGAAACAGCAATGTCTCTCGATAAAGCCATCGCCGATGCCATAAACACCATCCCGGAATGCGTGGCAGGCGGCTATGTCGACATGTCCATGGGCATGTTGCTGGGATACAAGACGCTCGATTCCCATCCGCAGGAAGTGCTTGATCTCGTCGCCGCGGCAACCAGGGATCTGTTCGAGGGGTCGATCGTGAAAGAGATCGAACAGTCCTTCGCCCGCAGCCGCGGCTTGCAGGGAACCGATTTCCACTATTTTCAGGAAATGCTGATTTTCAGCGAAAACCTCCTGCATGTCTTCATCAGGACGAAACGGGAGCCGATGCACGCGGCCTGTTTCGTCTGCCGCAAGAGCGCGAACGTCGGCATGGTCCTGGCCAGATCGCGCATGGCGATCGACAAGCTGGTCGACGCCGCACTCGCCTGACAACAGCCCCGGACCCGCGCGGGCGCGTTTCCCCGAACAGGGGGACAGGCTCCCGCGCGGCCGGGCAAGCACCTTACGCAAACATCGCGATGCCGCACACCGATACCATCAAGCGCAGGATCAGCCCCAGAAGGCGCAACGCCGAAGCGATGACGCTCACGGCGGACATGCCCCTGCGCCGCAAGCAGCTTCTCGTGGCGCGCATCCTGCGCAACACCATCGTACCGCAGATGCTGTGGCTGCACGCCGGGGCCGGCCGCATCGGCATCCTCGGCGCGAACCGCCGCATTCAGGGCATTTCCCTGCGCCTTGCGGATCACGAGGAAAGCGACCTGCACTGCGCCGGACCCGATTCCGGCAACTGGCGGAAGACGGCGGAAATCGTGCATGAGCATGTCCGCGGATTTCTTGCGCGGAAAACCGATATCAGCCGCAGTTTCGAGCAGGTCGACGCGGATTTCCCGGCGGAAGACGGACTGCCCGCGGGCATCGTCGTCTCTCCGCGATATGCCGATATGCAGCGCGGCCGGCACGCACCGGCCGTCGCCGTGACCGAAGCTCCGCCTCCCGCACGGAAAGCGGATTGCGGCAGCGACGCGCAGACAGCGCAATCGCCGACCATTCTGCACGAGCTGTTCGGAGACAAAATACTGCTCATCTGGATGCCTCCGAATCCCGATCAGGAAGGTCTGGCCGTCGAAATCGGCAAGGACACCATGACAACTTCCAGCTTCCAGTTGCGGATGCTCGGGCGCCTGCTGCAAGACAGGCTCTAGACAGCATGTTCGACGCGTCGCCTGCGACATTAAAGACGAATCCCGTAGCTGCGGTGCGCGACCTGACCGTGCATTGCGGCGGGCGCGATATCCTTTCGCATGTTTCCTTCGATCTGCCCCGGGTCGGCATCGTCGGTCTTGTGGGGCCGATGGGCTCGGGCAAGTCGACCTTGCTGCACTTCCTCGCCGGCGACCTCGAAAAGCATGGCCTCGCCGCCCGGTTCGCCAGTGCATGCTATCGCGATGCGCCGCTGGGGGCCGGAAATTATGCCGCGCTGATAGGCCAGCGCCCGCGCGAGGAAGCCGGGACCGCGGAGGAATCCGCCGCCGCGTTCATGCAGCGCCGCGCCCGGCTGCTGGAACATGCCGGGGCTCGCGAAACGGCCCTGCTCTGTGTCGACGAACCGACGGCGGGCCTGCTCGAACCCGATGGCAGGCGGATGATGGCGCTGCTGGCCGAACTGGCACGCGATCGAAGCATCGTGCTGGTTTCGCACAATCTCACGCAGCTCCGCGGGCTGTGCGACCGCATTCTGCTGATGTCCGCCGGACGGATATTGCGCGATGTCGCAGGAGAAGCGTTCTTCCGGCGGGAGGCCGGGCCGGAAGCCGCGCATTTTCTGGACACGCGCAATCTCGCACTTCCACGCATCGACACCGAGCCCCGCCATCTGGCCCCCGAGTTCCGGCAGGCGGCAAAAGACCTTGCCGCCCATATCCTGCCCGAAGGAGGCAGCGGGTGGATCATCCCGAATCGGCTCTGGCTACGGAAAGACAATGAAATCGGCAGCGAAACGGCGCCATTTGCCGATACCCCCATCATCTACAGGATCGAAAACGGGCACCTCACCCGTACAGGTCCGGGCACCGGAAGCCTTACCCGTTGGCCGAACGAGGATCGGGATCTGCTGTCCGCCGCCGCCTCGCTGCGCCGCGACGTGGCGGCAGCTACGGGAATCATGATCGAGGCTGAAACCGATGGTACGGCAACCGCAAGCCGGTTTCTCGGTGCGTTCCTGATCAGGATGGGGCTGGCGCCCGAAACGGCTTTCACCGCCACAGAACGCTGCCTGCCGGAAGCAGCCGTACAGCACGGGTTCGAACAATGGCTCTGGGACATGGACCTTATCGTCTCCCTGGAAGATTGACCCCGGAAAACCTGAAACCCGCATAAAACTGGAGCAGACGATAGCATGACAAGCCCCCCCTCATTGCGCAGGGTCGTTTCCGCCTATTATGGCCCAACCGGATTTTGCTGGCTGACGCCCGGACTGCTGGGCGGCTGCCCCGCCCCCGGAATCACCGGCAGGCTGGAAGCGGATCTGGAGGCATTGCAGCGGGTTGGCACACGATGGCTGATAACCCTGACGGAGAAGCCGCTGGCCTGCGCCGACCTGCTTCAGCGCCATGAGATCGGGAACCTGCATCTGGCGATACCCGATCGCGAAGCGCCCACAATTGCACAAGCGGCGGAAATGACGGACCTCGTCGCCACGTTCATGGCCAGGGACGAGCCGGTTGTTTACCATTGCCTCGCCGGCAAGGGCAGGACCGGCACGCTGCTCGCATGCCAACTGCTGCGCAGCGGCCTTACCTTTTCCGATGCCATAACAACGATCCGCCAGGCCAACCGGCATTGGATCGAGACGGATGTGCAAATGGAATTTCTCTCTCACTTCGCCGATCATTGCCGCGCCCGCACGGAAAGCGGAGAAGATAATGATATGGAAAGACTATACGAAAGCGCAGAACAGCCTGGATAACAGGACGGCTGACAATCAGGGCATCGTTCCTGCGCAAGAACGATGCCCTGTCAAAATGCCGGGCAAGCTGCGTGCTTCACAAATCACGCAGCCTGCCCGAACCCTCCCCTACTTCTTCTCGCCGATCTCGCGAAAGCGTATCTCCATGTGGCTGCGCGCTTCGAGCCCGATGTCGGGAAAGGTCGAAACGTCCCAGGCATCGCGGCCGCCGATATCGTAGTAAACCGCCGGCTCCGTGCCGCGATTCTGCAAGTGATGCGCATTGGCCACGCCGGCCTTGAAGCCGACGCTGTCACCCGCGCGCAGCACTTCCTCACCCTCGTCGGTGACAAGCGTAAGCTCGCCCGAAATGACGATCACCAGTTCATCGTTGGTGCGGTGCCAGTGGCGGTTGGTGGACCAGCAGCCGGGCGGCAGCTCGACCCTGTTCACGCCGAACTGGGTGAGCTTCCATTGGCTGGTCAGCGCCCAGCTCCTGCCTCCGACTTTCTGATTATGCGGCGGCGGATAGGCGCTGCCGCGGTCGCGTGCCCGTGCGGGGTCCAGATCGCCTTTCATCGCCATCTCACACTCCCGCCGCCATGCCGCCCGTCACGCGCAGCACTTCGCCGGTGACGAATTGCGCCTGCGGAGACGTGAGGAACAGCATGGCATCGACGATATGCCGTTCCTTGCCGTCGTCCCCGATCATCTGCATCGCCTTGACCCGCGCCCTGACTTCGGCCGGAAGCTCGGCGGCGATCGTCTCGGTCAGCATGAGCCCCGGCGAGATCGCATTCACCCGCACGCCATCGGAACCGAGTTCGCGCGCGAACGTGATGGTAAGGCCCGCCACCGCAAGCTTGGTGTCGCCATAGGCCGATCCGTGCATATGCGCGGCGGAGGATGCGATGTTGACGATGCTTGCGCCCTCACGCCCGCGCATATGGCCGGCGGCGGCCATCGTGCAGGTAATCACGCCGATCACGTTCACTTCGAACAGGCGCCTCACTTTGGCGAGGCCCATCTCGAAGATCGGCCGGCCATATTCATTGCTGTGCAAGCCGGCATTGTTGATCAGGATGTCGATGCCGTCCCCGAGCCCGGCCGCCTCGGCCATCACCTGAGCCATCCGCGCCTCGTCGGTGACATCGCCGCCGAGGCCGATCGCCCTGCCCCCGCCGTCCCGAATTTCGGCCGCCGCCGCTTCGGCCACGGCGCGGTCGATATCGACCAGAACCGCATGGGCGCCGCGCGCCGCAAGCGCCGTGCCGAAGGCCTTGCCGAAACCCCGGCCGCCGCCGGTGATCACGGCGACGCGATTGCTGTAGAAACTCTCCCCGGACATGCTTCCCCTTCCACAACCTTGCCGGGATTGTGGCCGGTATCGGCGGCTCCGGCAAGCACGCAAGAGGATATTGCCGTCGGCCGGGCGAAAGAGGGCGGATGGCGCTGGCCGGGCAGCCGGCCCCCGAGTGCGCGGATCAGGCCTGCGCTGCGGCCGGCTGGTTCCTGGCCTTGCCGAGCGGGATCGTGTTCGACTTCGCCGCTTCCTGAAAAACGATCAGCACCGTGCAGCCTTCCGGCCCCACCCTGATCGGGCCATAACCCGTGCCGCCGCTGGCCCAGCGCACATCGCCGGCGACGAAGTTCGTCTTGCCCACCATCTGCGATCCCGCGATGATATATTCGAAGTAGTTGCAGCCATGCGTGTGCGGATCGACCACCTCGCCCGGCTCGAACGTCGAGAGAATGACCATCGGCGAGGTCGCGGCGTTATCTTCATCGAGAAGAAAGCGGGCATACCGGATACCCGGCGAAGTGCCCTGCCCCCAGGCGATGTCCGCGGCGAAAATATCCTTGTGTCCCCTGCCGGCCATTTGTCCTCTCCGTTATTCCTCCAGCCAGCGCTTGTCTCACCACATGCCCGGAGCAGCAAGGCGCAATTGCATTTCGCCGCCGGTCTGCGATGATGCGCGCAAATAACCGCCCGGCCCCGGTCCGAAGGCCGGCCGGCAGCGCGGGCGCACGCAGAATCCGCTTTCCTACACGGGCCGAAAGCGCAAAACAGGCAGGGCTCTTTCTCACCGTCGAAGTCGTTGATTGTCAGTGGTATTTCCGGCCGCGGCAAAAAAGTTCGCCGTGGTCTGTACGGGTGAGGTTCGGGAAGTTCGGGAAACCTGCCCGACGAGGGCGTGACGCAGCTCCGGCATGAGGCGGCGCCTGTGCAATGAGCCACAATAAACCACTTGCCTCGAAGCGCGATTCGCGCATAATGAAACGTATGCGGAGCCATTAAGGCGAGTCGCCCATCGAGACTGGAGGAATGCCATGAATACGCTGACCGAACTGAGCAACCCGCCGTCGAGCGATGACATCGCCGTCGATTCCGCGCCTTTCTTCGTCCGCGGCAAAGTGGTCGAAGGGTCCGACCAGACGCACCGCTCGCGCGATCTCGGCGTCACCTTCGTCACGCCCAAACCCGATCTCAACGCGCTGGTCCATCCGCGCACCGAACTGCCGCCGCTGCTCAACACGCCGCTGTCGGAAATCATCGATTTCCTCTGCGAAGCCGGCCAGAAGCTTGAGGATCCGAACAACGAATATGTCCAGGCCTGCATCGATCGCATGGCCAAGGTCAGCCTCGCGCCGCGCAAGGTCATCGAGCATCAGATGCTCAACGCCACCGAATACCTCGACAAGAAAGTGCTCGAGGAAGTCGTCGCGCAGAATTTCCCCAATCCCAGGGCGCTCGACGAGTGGGTGCCGCACACCGACCACCAGGGCCGCCGCAGCTTCATCCGCGCCTATGCGCCGCGCCTGATTCACGTGCTGCCCGGCAACTCGCCCGGCATGGGCATCCGCTCGATCGCGCAGTCGGCGCTGGTCAAGTCGGTCAGCCTGTTCAAGATGGCATCGGCCGATCCGTTCTCGACCGTCGCGTTCCTGCGCACCATGGCCGAAATCGATCCCAACCACCCGGTCGTGCAGTCGATGTCGGCGATCTACTGGCGCGGCGGTGACGATTCCGTCGAGCGCATCCTCTATCGCCCGCAGTATTTCGACAAGCTGGTCGCCTGGGGCGGCGGCGATGCCATCAACAACGTCATGAAATACATCGGCCCCGGCTTCCAGCTCGTGTCGTTCGATCCCAAGACCTCGATCTCGATGGTCGGCAAGGAAGCCTTCGCCTCGGACGAAGCACTGGCCGAGGCGGCCGAGCTCAACGCCCGCGACGTTTCGATCCTCAACCAGGAAGCCTGCGTTTGCAGCCGCTTCACTTTCATCGAGGCGACACCGGAAGAAGGCGATCGCTACGCCGAAGTGCTGTCCGAGCGCCTGCGCATCGACCGCATGGGCGAAGGCACGCCGCGCCCGCTCGACATGGAATTGAAGGAGCAGATCGACATGCTCCGCATGATGGACGACGAATACGGCGTGTTCGGCAAGACCGATGGCCGCGGCGTCGCCATCCGTTCGGAAGAACCGGTGGACTTCCATCCGCTGCGCAAGACCTCGAACGTGGTCTGCGTGCCGAACCTCAAGGACGCGATGAAATACGTCAACGTCGCGACGCAGACGGTCGGCGTCTATCCGTTCCACCGCATGACCGAACTGCGCGATCACCTCGCCAGCGGCGGCGCCCAGCGCTGCGTCCGCCTCGGCGAAGCCGGTCCCAGCGCGATCGGCAACCCGCACGATGCGATGTACCCCCTGCACCGCTTCGTTCACTGGATGGCCAACGAGGACGGCGTCGAGGGCGAGTAAGCTTTCGGACCGGCCGGGCCTGTTCTGCCTCTCCCGGGTCGCCCGGCGCGACCCGGGAGAAGGACATGAAATGCAGGAACCCGCAGGAGTTGGGCTTGCCCTGACGTGCCGAATCGCTAGAGAGGCCCCATATCAGGCAAAGCGCAGCCGCAAGACACGGGGCATTTCCATGGCGACCTTCACCCTTCCCAGGAACAGCGTAATCGGCAGGAAGGGCAAGCACCACCGCGTAGAAGGTGCCGGCCGGGTCAGGAAGTTCACCGTTTACCGCTACGATCCCGACAGCGGCGAGAACCCGCGCTACGACACCTTCGAGATCGATCTCGACACGTGCGGGCCGATGGTGCTCGACGCGCTCATCAAGATGAAGAGCGAGCAGGATCCGACGCTGACCTTCCGCCGCTCGTGCCGCGAGGGCATCTGCGGTTCCTGCGCGATGAACATGAATGGCCGCAACGGCCTCGCCTGCACCACCGCGATCGATGATCTCAAGGGCGATATCCGCATCACGCCGCTGCCGCACATGGAAGTGATCAAGGATCTCGTTCCCGACTTCACGCATTTTTACGCGCAGTACGCTTCGATCCGGCCGTGGCTGCAAACCGTCTCGACCACGCCTTCGGGCAAGGAGCGACTGCAATCGCCCGAACAGCGCGAAAAGCTCGACGGGCTTTATGAATGCATCCTGTGCGCCTGCTGCTCGACCTCGTGCCCGAGCTACTGGTGGAATTCCGACAAGTTCCTCGGCCCGGCGATACTGCTCCAGGCATATCGCTGGCTCGCCGACAGCCGCGACGAGATGACGGGCGAGCGGCTGGACGAGTTGGAAGACCCTTTCCGTCTCTATCGCTGCCACACGATCATGAACTGCGCCAACGTCTGCCCGAAGGGCCTGTCGCCCGCGCGCGCGATCGCCGAGATCAAGAAGATGCAGGCGGAACGGCATATCTGAGGCATTCTCATGGCAGACCCGGCCGAGGGCTTCACCAGCGAGCCCGACCCGGACAATCCGGGCTGGATGCGCTGGCGCCTTACCGATCCCACCCGCTACAACGAAGCCGTGCTCGGCCGGATGATCGCCCGAACTGAAGGGCCTGATCACTGCCGGGTGCGGATTTTTCCGCAGCACCGCCACACCAACAACACCGGCAACGTCCACGGCGCGGTGACGCTGGGACTGATCGACATATCATTGTTCTGCGCGATGAAGCAGTTGCGCGACGTGGATGCGGCAGGCTCGGTGACGCTGGGCATCGAAACGCAGTTTATCGGCGCCGGCGATCCGTCCAGGCCGCTCGATGCAGTGGTCCAGGTGCTGCGCGAGACCCGCCGGCTGGGCTTCCTGCGCGGGCTGGTCGAGCAGGGCGACTCACTTGTAGCCTCCTTCAGCGCCACGATCCGCAAGCCCACGATTCACGCATGACCGGCCTCGTCGATCGCTACGAAGCGCTGGTCGCATCGGGGGAACTCCGCCCGGATGCCGAGCAGGCGGCCGCGGCGGAACGGCTCGAACGGCTGCAACACGAACTCGAGCGCGCGCAGGCAGGCAGCGGCCTGTTCGGCAAGCTGTTTTCCCGTAAGCAGGCGGCGCCGCGCGGCGTTTACATATGGGGCGGTGTCGGGCGCGGGAAATCGATGCTGATGGACCTGTTCCACGACAGCCTGAAAATCGACCGGAAACGCCGCGTCCACTTTCACGCCTTCATGATCGAGGTCCACGCGCGACTGCGTGAGGAGCGCAAGAAGGAACAGGGCGACCCGATTCCGCCCGTCGCCGCGGCACTGGCAGAGAATTGCGAATGCCTCGCCTTCGACGAGATGGTCGTGAACAATTCCGCCGACGCCATGATCATGAGCCGGCTGTTCACCCGGCTCATCGTCGACCAGGGCGTGACCATCCTCACCACTTCGAACCGCGCACCGTCACAGCTTTACAAGGATGGGCTCAACCGCGAGCATTTCCTGCCTTTCATCGCCCTGATCGAACGCGAACTCGATGTGCTGACGCTGAACGGCCCGGTCGATTACCGGCTGCAACGCCTGGGCGGCATGGCGACCTGGCACACGCCGCTGGGTCAGGAAGCGACCGCCCAGGTGCGCGAGGCTTTCTTCCGGCTGACCGATTATGCGCCCGAGGATGCCGCGCACGTACCTTCTGCCGACCTCGACGTGGGCGGGCGGATGCTGCATGTGCCCAAGAGCCTCAAAGGCGTCGCAGTGTTCAGTTTCAAGCGCCTGTGCGGCGAAGCCCGCGGCGCATCCGACTACCTCGCCATCGCCCGCGCCTATCATACCGTGATCCTGGTCGGCATTCCGGAAATGGGGCCGGACAATCGCAACGAGGCAGCGCGTTTCGTCACGCTGGTCGACGCGCTCTATGAACACAAGGTCAAGCTGCTGGTCACTGCCGATGCCGCGCCGGAAGCCCTCTACCGGACGGGAGACGGACGCTTCGAGTTCGAGCGGACGGTGAGCCGGCTCAATGAGATGCAGAGCGCGGATTACCTCGCTCTGGGGCACGGCGAGGAATAAGCCGCCCGGAACGATTTCGAGCCGGGGGAAGCGGCCTGCCCCCCGACCTGGATCAGATGAATTCGATTTTTTCGACCACGTAGAAGCGGTCCCCCGAGGGCACCGTGACCTCGACCTCATCCTCGGCCCTGCGGCCGATCAGCGCGCGGCCGAGCGGCGAATTGTAGCTGATCCGGCCCAGCTTTGCATCGGCCTCGTAAGGCCCGACGATCTGGTAGCGCACCGGCTTGTCGCCATCATCGAGCAGAGTGACGGTTGCGCCGAAAATCTCCCGATCACCCGACAGCGACGCCGGATCGATGATGTTGGCACGGCTGACCTTGTCCTCCAGATCGGCGATCTGCGCCTCGACCTGGCCCTGGCGTTCCTTGGCGGCATGGTATTCGGCATTTTCCGAAAGGTCGCCGTGGGCACGCGCTTCCTCGATCGCGTCGACGATCCGGGGGCGCTCCTCACGCAGTGCCTTCAGCTCCGCGGTCAGCTTCTCATAGCCTTCCGCCAGCATCGGCAGCTTTTCGACACTCGCCATATTCAACCTACCTCCTGCCGTCCCTGCATCGACGATAAACCCCCGCCCCGTTCCCCGAGGAAACGGGCCAACGATCCAAAATCCGGGGGGAGCCTGTCTGCTTCAGCCATAATAGGCTTGCAATGATCGCACTTCAAGCTGGCTGCCGCGAAGCGCAGCGATCGCCTCCGCCGCTGCGACCGAAGCCGCCGCGGTGGTGAAGTACGGCACCTTGGCGTTGAGCGCCGATGCGCGGATCGATTGCGAATCCTTGAGGCTCAACCAGCCTTCGGTGGTGTTGATGATCAAAGCGATCTTCCCGTCGATGATCAGGTCGACGATATGCGGCCGGCCTTCCGCCACCTTGTTCACCAGTTCCACCGGCAGGCCGGCGTCGGCGAGATAGCGTTGCGTGCCGCCGGTCGCGACGATGGTGAAGCCGAGTTCGAGCAGGCGGCGCACCGCCGGCAGAACCACCGGCTTGTCGCCGTCCTTCACCGAAACGAAAGCCGTGCCGCCCTGCGGCAGAAGCGTCCCCGCACCGATCTGCGACTTGGCGAAAGCAGTGGGAAAATCGATGTCGAGGCCCATCACTTCGCCGGTCGATTTCATCTCGGGCGAGAGCACCGGATCGACGCCGGGGAACCGTGCGAAGGGGAACACCGCTTCCTTCACCGCCATGTAGTCAAGATCGCGCTTGAACGGCGGGAAACCGGAAAGCTTCTCACCGGCCATCACCCGCGCGGCGATCTTGGCCACCGGCTGACCGATCGCCTTCGCCACAAAAGGCACGGTACGCGAGGCGCGCGGGTTGACCTCGATCAGATAGACATCCCCGTCCTTCACGGCGAACTGGATGTTCATCAGACCGCGCACGCCGAGCGCGAAAGCCAGCGCCTCGGCCTGGCGCTCCATCTCGGCGACGATCCCGGGCGGCAGGCTGTAAGGCGGCAGCGTGCAGGCGCTGTCACCCGAATGGATGCCGGCCTCCTCGATGTGCTGCATGACGCCGGCGATCACGACCTGTTCGCCGTCGCAAAGCGCGTCGACATCGCACTCGATCGCATCGCGCAGGTACTGATCGATCAGCACGGGGCTGTCGCCCGACACCTGCACCGCGGTCGCGATGTAATCATCGAGCTGCTGCGGGCTGTCGACGATTTCCATCGCCCGGCCGCCCAGCACATAGGACGGGCGCATCAGCACCGGATAGCCGATGCGGCTCGCCACCGCGACCGCCTCGTCGCGACTGCGGGCGATGCCGTTCTGCGGCTGCCTGAGGCCCAGCTTTTCGACCAGCGCGGCAAAGCGCTCGCGATCCTCGGCCAGATCGATCGCATCGGGCGAAGTGCCGAGGATCGGGATACCCGCGTCCTCCAGCGCCTGCGCCAGCTTGAGCGGCGTCTGCCCGCCGAACTGGACGATCACGCCGACAAGCTCGCCGTTCTGCTGCTCGACGCGCAGGATCTCCAGCACGTCCTCGGCCGTCAGCGGCTCGAAATAGAGGCGGTCGGACGTGTCGTAGTCGGTGCTCACCGTTTCCGGGTTGCAATTGACCATGATCGTCTCGAAACCGGCTTCGGCAAGCGCGAAACAGGCGTGGACGCAGCAATAGTCGAACTCGATGCCCTGGCCGATACGATTCGGCCCACCGCCGAGGATGACGATCTTGCGCCGGTCGCTGGGCGCCGCCTCATCCTCGGGCTCGCCGAACATCGGCGCCTCATAAGTCGAATACATATAAGGCGTCACCGCCTCGAACTCGGCGGCGCAGCTATCGATGCGCTTGAACACCGGATGCACGCCGAGCCGCTCGCGCAGATGGCGCACCTCGCTCTCGCTGGTAGCTCCGGCCATCGCCTTCAGCGCATCGTGCAGCAGCCCGTGGCTGCGCGCCTTCGTCTCGGCGAGGCCGCCCGCGACGCCGACCGAGCGCACCGCCAGAGTGGCGAGCCGCTTGTCGGAAAAGCCCATGCCCTTGAGACGGCGCAGCGCGGCCGCATCGGCCGGCAGGCCATGCGACTGGATGCTCGCCTCCTCGGCGATGATTTCCGCGATATGCCGCAGGAACCAGGAATCGTAGTGCGTGATCGCGTTGATCTCGTCGACCGTGAAGCCTTCGCGGAAAGCCTGGCCGACGACGAGCAGGCGATCCGGCGTCTGCCTGGCGAGCGCCGCGGTGATCGCGCCGCGATCGGCCCCTTCAAGCTCAACCACGCGGTTGAAGCCGTCGAGCCCCGTCTCAAGGCCGCGCAGGGCCTTCTGTAGCGATTCCTTGAAGTTGCGACCGATCGCCATGACTTCACCGACCGACTTCATCGCCGTGCTCAACAACGGCTCGGCACCCTTGAACTTCTCAAAGGCGAAACGCGGAATCTTGGTGACGACATAGTCGATCGTCGGCTCGAAGCTGGCCGGGGTGGCGCCGGTGATCTCGTTGCTGATCTCATCGAGCGTGTAGCCGACGGCCAGCTTCGCAGCGACGCGGGCGATCGGAAAGCCCGTCGCCTTCGAGGCCAGCGCGGAGGAACGCGACACGCGCGGGTTCATTTCGATGACGATCAGCCGGCCGTCCTTCGGGTTGACCGCGAACTGCACGTTCGAACCGCCGGTTTCGACACCGATTTCCCGCAACACGGCGATGCTCGCCGAGCGCATGATCTGGTATTCCTTGTCGGTCAGCGTCAGCGCCGGGGCGACAGTGATCGAATCGCCGGTGTGGACTCCCATCGGGTCGACGTTCTCGATCGAACAGATGATGATGGCGTTGTCGGCGCGGTCGCGCACGACTTCCATCTCGTACTCCTTCCAGCCCAGCAGGCTTTCCTCGATCAGCACTTCGGTCGTCGGCGAGGCGTCGAGGCCCGAGCGCACGATCTTCTCGAACTCGGCCTTGTTGTAGGCGACGCCGCCGCCGGTGCCGCCGAGCGTGAAGCTCGGCCGGATGATCGCAGGCAGGCCGGTAGTCTCGAGCACCCTGAACGCCTCGTCCACCGTATGCGCCACACCCGAGCGCGCGGATTCGAGGCCGATCCGGTCCATCGCCTCACGGAAACGCTGGCGGTCCTCGGCCTTGTCGATCGCGTCGGCATCGGCGCCGATCATCTTTACCCCGAACTTCTCCAGCGTGCCGTCGTTGAACAGCGCCAGCGCGGTGTTCAGCGCCGTCTGCCCGCCCATCGTCGGCAGCACCGCGTCGGGCCGCTCCTTCTCGATGATGCGCGCGACCACTTCGGGCGTGATCGGCTCGACATAAGTGGCATCGGCCATGTCGGGATCGGTCATGATCGTCGCCGGGTTGGAGTTGACGAGAACCACGCGGTAGCCCTCCTCCCTCAGCGCCTTGATCGCCTGCGTGCCCGAATAGTCGAACTCGCAGGCCTGGCCGATGACGATAGGCCCCGCACCGATGACGAGAATCGAGGAGATGTCGGTTCTTTTCGGCATCAGTTGATTATCACCCCCGGATAGTCCACGCGCAGGCCCAGCCTTTTCGCGGCCTCCTCGAGACAGGAAAACCGCTGGTTGCTGATTTCCTGCGATCGCTGATATCTGCGAAGCTGCTCGGGCGGGCCTGCATAGATTTCATTGGGCGTCCCCGTCACCCGCTCCGCGTTGATCACGTAGGCGCCGTCGTGAAACCTGAAGCGCGGATCCTTGAAACCGCAGGCCCGCGCCGCCGCGGTCAGTTGCGAAACCGCCTGACCGGACTGCGCGCAGGCAGAAGGCCCCACCCCGGCCACGGCAAGTGCCGCAACGAGCGCCAGCGGGCGCCGCATCATGCCGTCACCGCGGCAAAGGCCTGTTCCCAGAACCCGGGGCCGGCGCCCTTCGCCTTGAGAATGATCGGATTGCGGGCCTGCTCGTCCTTGAGGAACGCCTTGTAGGCAGGCTCCTGAAACTGGTGCATCGATCCGCCGAACTCGTTCTGCCTGGTCGAATAGGCGCCGGCTGCGATCAGCTTGTCGATCAGCGCGTTCGCGGCGGCTTTCGATCTGGAATGGACCTGGCGCCCGAACTTGCGCGTCGCGACCTGGATCTTGTCGGCGAAGATGAGCACCAGCTCGCCATGCGGATAGAACCGCGGCGCAGCGCTGAACTGCGCTGCGTCATGCGCGATGTAATAGGCATAGACGTGCTGTTCGAGGTCGGTGAGGCTCATTGCAGTGCTACCTTCAAAGCCTTCCCCGTCGACGGGGAAGGGAGGGGAGAAAGAATGCCATCGGGTTGAAACATGGTCACCCCAACATCCCCACGAACCGCTCGAACAGATAGAAGCTGTCCTGCGGCCCCGGGCTCGCCTCGGGGTGGTACTGCACGCCGAACGCGCGCTTGCCCCTGACCGCGATGCCGCAGTTCGATCCGTCGAACAGCGAAACGTGCGTCTCGATCACATTGTCGGGCAGACTCGCATTGTCCACCGCGAAGCCGTGGTTCATCGAGGTGATCTCGACCACGCCGTCGGACAGGCGCTTCACCGGGTGGTTCGCACCGCGATGGCCCTGGTGCATCTTGGCGGTGGTCGCGCCGGCGGCGATGCCGAGCATCTGGTGGCCGAGGCAGATGCCGAAGATCGGCACGTCGCGCGCCAGCAGGCCCTGGATCACCGGCACGGCATAAACGCCGGTCGCGGCCGGATCGCCCGGACCATTGGAAAGGAACACGCCCGCAGGCTCCATTGCCAGAATGTCATCGAGCGGGGTCTGCGCCGGAACGACCGTCACGCGCGCGCCGGCCTGCACCAGATTGCGGAAGATGTTGTCCTTGGCGCCGTAGTCGATGGCAACGACATGCGGCCGCGGATCGTCCGGCGAAGGGGCGTAGCCCGCACCCAGCGACCAGACACCGCCTTCCCACTCTTCCTGCGCGGTACGCGAGACGATGCGGGCAAGGTCCATGCCCTCGAGCCCCGGCCAGCCGCGGGCGCGGGCGACCAGCGCCGGAATATCGAAGTTCCCCCCGGGATCGTGCGCAATCACCGCAATGGGCGCGCCCGACAGGCGGATGCGGCGAGTCAGCGCGCGGGTATCGATACCGGCAAGGCCGATCCTGCCCCTGGCCTTCAGCCAGTCATCGAACCCGCCGGATGCGCGGAAGCTGGACGGGGCCGTGACGTCTTCACGCACGACGCAGCCGACCGCCCCCTCGACCAGCGATTCGCAGTCCTCGTCGTTGACACCGACATTGCCGATGTGCGGAAACGTGAACGTGACGATCTGCGCCGCATAGGAGGGATCGGTCATCACCTCCTGGTAACCGGTCATCGCAGTGTTGAAACAGACCTCGCCCACAGCCTCGCCGACAGCGCCGAAGCCACGGCCCCAGGCGACGTGCCCGTCTGCGAGCACAAGAACGCCCGTCGCACCTTTGGGTTGAGGCGCGTGCGAAAGGGCGGCGTCGGCCATGATAAGGGCGCTCCGTTAAGGGGTCCGGCGGTGGGTGCTAAGGCCCGCCCGCTAGACCCCATGGGGCAGCGCGTCAACCTAGGAAAACAGGAAAACGCAGTCTAGGATAGCCGTTTCCACCACAGCTTGCAGCAATTCACGGGAATCAGCCAAATATGCTCCGCGACTCGATCAAGGCCGCGCAAGTGGCCGCCATGAAATCCGGCGACAAGCCACGTCTCGCCGCCGTCCGCCTGATCCTGGCAAAGCTCAAGGATCGCGATATCGAATTGCGCACCGCAACCGGCCTGCCCGATGACGATACCCTGGTGATCGAAGTGCTGCAAAAAATGGTCAAGCAGCGCCGCGAATCGATCGCGCTTTACCGGCAGGGCGGCCGGCAGGAACTGGCCAACGCCGAGGCGGGCGAAATGGCGGTGATCGAGGAATTTCTGCCCCGGCAGATGGGCGAGGACGAAACCAGGGCCGCGATCGACACGATCAGGGCGGAACTTGGCGCCACCAGCATCAAGGACATGGGCAAGGTCATCGCCGAACTGAAAGCGCGGCACGGCAGCCAGCTCGACATGAGCAAGGCGAGCGCGCTGGTGAAGGCGGCGCTGGGCTGATGCCGGAGTGGCGTGTCCCGGCTTCGGCCCCGGGGGCCGAAGTTCATCCCGAACTTGTCGAAGGACTCGACACGAACAGAGACGGGGCGCGATGACCCTCACCCCCCAATGGCTCGACGAACTCCGCGCCCGTATCACGCTTTCGGGCGTGATCTCACGCACCGTGCGGCTCACCAGGGCGGGGCATGAATTCAAGGCGTGCTGCCCGTTCCACAACGAAAAGTCGCCCAGTTTCACCGTCAACGACGGGAAAGGCTTCTACCACTGCTTCGGCTGCGGCGCACACGGCGATGCGATCCGCTGGCTGACCGACCAGCGCGGCCTCTCTTTCATGGATGCCGTGAAAGAACTCGCAGCCGAAGCGGGCATGGACCTTCCCGCCCCCGATCCGCGCGCGGCAAAAGCCGCCGAGCAGCGCGATTCGCTGCACGACGTGACCGCGGCGGCGCAAAAGTGGTTCGTCGACTGCCTTGCCGGGTCCGAAGGTGAAAAGGCGCGCGCCTATCTCGCCACGCGCGGTTTCGATGCGCATACCTTGCAGCGCTTCGGCTTCGGCTATGCCCCCGAAGGCCGGCAGGCGCTGAAAGGCGCGCTGGAACAATTCCCCGAGCCCAGGCTGATCGAGGCCGGACTCAGGATCGC
>JAITWR010000117.1 GCA_031285165.1 Novosphingobium sp. | reverse complement strand
GTCGGCGACAACGCCAGCCTCACCCTCTCCTACAACGGCCAGATTGGGGGCGGCGTCAGCGACAACGGCGCGCGGGCGGGCTTCAGGCTGCGCTTCTAGGCCGTTTCCGGCCCGCCCGGTCCTGTGGCCGGCCGGCAGAGCGCGCGGGACAGAATCCGCTTTCCTACACGGGCCGAAAGCGCAAAACAGGCAGGGCTCTTTCTCACCGTCGAAGCTGTTGATTGTCAGGCATATTTCCGGCCGCGGCAAAAAGTTCGCCGTGGCCGCTATGGGTGAGGTTCGGGAAGTTCCGGCAGCCTCCGTCGCCCTTCAGGCGCTGCGGGAATCCGGTTTGCGGCGCGACAGGAAAGCGGCGAGTCCTGTCTTGAGTTCCGGTGCGGCTCCCGCCTCGGCGATTGCGCGCGCTTCGGCGTCGAGATGCTCGTCGAAGCTGCTGCTGGCGCCGTCCAGCAGCAATGCGCGCGCCTTGCCCAGCGCGGCCGTCGGGGCGTCCGCGAGACTGCGGGCAGTCTCTGCGACCCCGGTTGCCAGATTCGCGTCGTCGACGACCTGCGATGCGAGCCCGAATGCAACCGCATCCTCTGCGGAGACACGGCGGTTCGTGAGGATCATCTCCTGCGCGCGCCGCAGGCCGACGAGCCGGGGGAGGAGCCAGGTCATGCCGCCATCCGGTGTCAGCCCCAGCGCCGGATAGGCTGCGGTGAAATGCGCGGATCGTGCTGCCACCACGACATCACCCAATGCCGCGAGGCTGAGACCTGCCCCGGCCGCCGGGCCGTTCACCGCGACAAGAAGAGGCTTGGGCATCGTCGCCAACGTCCTGATCGCGCGATGGAACGTAGTGGCGAGGTCTTGCAGGAACGCGCCGGCCTCGTCGCCGGCTGCCGCGAATGCGGCGATATCACCGCCGGTACAGAACAGCCGGCCCTGTCCGGTCAACACCACGCACCTGATCGCGGGATCGGTGCCGACATCGGCCGCAGCGCGTTCCAGGGCTTTTGCGAGCGCCATGTCGATGGCATTGCCATGATCGGGGCGAGCGAGAACCAGATGGGCGATAGCGTTCCTGCGCTCGACGATCACCGATTGAGCCGGCGGGCCGTTCCCGGGCTGCACGACTACCGCCCTTGCCGCCGGGGCACCCGCATCGGCCCCATCGCTCGCTCGATGCCGATCTCGCGCGGGAATCGCTGGATGCCGCTCACGTTCAGCCGGTTATCGACCGACCCAGAAGATGCCGGGCGATCAGCCATTTCTGCACCTCGTTGGCGCCTTCGTAGATTTCCCCGATCTTGGCATCGCGATAAATGGATTCCAGAGGCCACAGCCATTCCGCTCCCTTGATCTCGCGGGCAAAGCCATAGCCGCCACAGGCCTGGATGGCATCCCGGGCCACATCGACGGCGATTTCGCTGCCCTTGATCTTGGACATGGCGGCAAGCGGCTCGCTCGGCCCTCCACGATCAAAGTTCGTACCCGCTTTCTGGTAGAGCGACCGCGCGGTCTCGATCGCCAGCGCATGTTCGGCGAAACGGAACTGCCAGTGCTGGAACGCGGCGATCGGCCGGCCGTAAACCAGCCGTTGGGAGCTATAGGCGGCGGCCACGTCCAGCGCTCGTTGCGCCATCCCGACGCCGGCCGCGCCGATCCCCATCCGGCCGAGGGCGAGCCCCCCGAGTGCCGTGCGCAGACCCGCGCCGACCCCGCCGATAACGTCCTGATCGGCGACGAAGACGCCGTCGAACCGGATGTCGGCCGTCAATTGGGGATGGTTGCCCATCTTGAGATCCGGGTCGGAGACGGTGACGCCCGGATCCTTCATGTCGACGAAGAAAGTCGTCATCGCATCGCCCGTCCGGCACAAGAGCAGGACGCGTTCCGCCGCGACGGAATTGGTGATCCAGCGCTTGCGGCCGTTGATCCGCCAGCCGCCGTCCGCAGGCTCTGCGACGGTCTTCAATGAGGCGATGGAAAGATCGGTGCTGGCTTCCGGCTCGCTGGTGGCGAACGCAGCCACGTAGTCGCCGCGGACAATCCCGGGAAGCCACTTCTCACGCGTTGCTCCGCCGGCGATGTCCAGTGTCTTGCCCACCAGAATCGCCTGGCCATCGAACATCGCCGATGCGACGCCCGGTGAGTAATAGGCCAGCTCTTCCATCACGGTGAGTGTGGCGAGGACCGGGAACTCGAGGCCGAGGCCGCCGACATCCAGGCCATAGGGGACTTTGTACAGCCCGGCTGCCGCGATGGCCTTGAAGATATCATGCCGAAATCCTTCCCGCGTCTCGGCCGTGCAGTTGAGGCCGTGCGCCGCCGGCCTCAACACGTCGTCCGCGAATTCACGCGCACGCGCCCTGACATCCAGAATCTCCCCCGGAAGCCAAAGGTCGGCGGCAACTTTATCGGACAGCCGTGGGACAGCCCATTCGCTCTTTTCGGTCATCGGCACTCCCCCGGCAGCGCGATCCGTCTGTCGCTTCCGGAGCCTGGAGAATGTCGGCGAACGATGACCCAACCTAAAGTTCGGTAAGCGCGATATGGCTTGCCGGGGTTGTGGATACAGTCCTGTTCAGATGATCAACTGGTTCTCGCGGGCAAATCTCACGGCGCTGCTGCGGTTGCGCACCCTGATTTTCGAGAACAGATTGTGGAGATGCCATTTGACGGTAGGAACGCCGATACCGAGGCGCGATGCGATCTCCTGGTTGCTCAGTCCCATATCGAGGAACGACAGCATTTCGCGCTCCCGATCGGTGATAGGATCGATGTCCTCATCGAGCACGGGCACCTCCCGCTCCCCTTGCTCGCTGTTTTTGCCGAGCCTGAGCGCGGAACAGAATTGCCGCCAGGCTTCCGGGTCGCCGAGCGGCGCTCGTTTGCCTGCTTCGGCCAGGGCCGGCAGGAGCGGAGCAATGTATCGGCGTTCGCCTTCGAACGGCCGGATCATGCCGCCGCGAACGGCCTGTTCCGCCACCTGGATCAGCAGGCGCAGCGCGGACGAACGATTGCCCAGCCTCAACAACGCTCCGACCTTGATGAGCGCCAGATGCTGTTCGGCGAGACCGCGGCCACGACGCTGACAATCCATGATCGCGGGATTCAACACGTGGAGCGCACCTTCCGGATCGTTGTTCACAAGGCTGAGGCGCGCCCGGATTCCGGCATGAAGATCGCGAAGCATCCAGCCATCGCTGACAAGAGCGTGATTGTCGGCCCTGGCACGTTCAAATTGCAGCTCGAAGATGCGCGCGATCTCGCAGGCTTTCCCGGCATTGTCGCCCCGCTGGAGGAGGGCTTCGACGCGGTAGGCATTGCGCACGAGCGCGATTGCCGGCGAGATAAGGTCGTTTTCGACGCGCCGCTTGGTCCATTCGAGACCCAGCGCCCGCGAAACCGATGCGGCACCGACGACGATCATCGGAAGGCCGTGCTCATCCGGTGACAGGTCCGCCGTTCGCAGATCCAGAATGGCCTGTTCGTCCGCACAGCGATACCAGGCGATGATTGCGGCCATCAACCGCGCGACCCGCGTGACCGGCGCCGGGGATCCCAGCATACGCTCTCCGCTGCGGATAGCGTCGCGCAGCATATTCTCGGCTTTGTTCGCCTGGCCCTTCATCAAAAGCGCGAACCCGCAAATGACGAGAACCCAGACCCTGCCGAAGATCGAATCGCTTCTTTCATTGGCGAAGCGCGCACGATGCCCGGCCTCCACGGCGGCATCGATTTGCCCTTGCGCCATGGCGGAGATCGCCGTCGCGCACTCCATGACCGCGGTTGTAAAGCTGTTATTCTGCCGGCCTCCTGCCGACCATGCCTCGATGGCTGCCCGCAGGGTGCGCTGATCGTCGCTGAACGCCGCTATGATTGCGATGATCTCGGGGTCGGCTTCTCCGTCGTGCGACCGCACGAACTCAAGCGCATCGCGCCAGCGCCCGCTGAATACCAGGCTCCAGCAATACCATCGGTCGATCAGCGGCGTGGTCGGAAAGCCGGATCGTTTCAGCCTTTCCACCCAGCCTGTGAAGAGGAAGGTCTTGCCCTCGTCTTGCAGGCGATTGGCCGCATAGTCTTCGAGCAGGGCGATCGCCCTCTCATCGGCGTTGAGCCGGAGGGCATAGGTGATCGCCTGCTCCAGTTCGTCACGGTCGCAGTGCCAGCTTTCGGCGCGTGCAAGCACGGTTACCTCCGGTACGGTCGCTTCCCTGGGATGTTGCGACAAAAGGAAGTCACGGAACATCGAATGAAAGCGGTAACGCCCCGATCCTTCCGCCGCTTCGGCAAGAAAATAGTTCCCGTGCTCCACTTCCGTGAATGTCGCCGCAGCGGCCGGGTCATCGAGAATGACAGCGACGAGATCCGGGGAAAGCTGGTCCAGAACCGCAATATTGCACAGAAAGGCGCGGCGCTCGGGCGGAAGAAAACGGAAAAATGCCTTGCCCAGATAATCGGCCACGTCGGTTCGCGAACCGGAAAAATCAAATAACGGTGTCAGCGAGTCTCCCGCCTGTTGCAGCGCCAGGCGGAGAAGGTGGACGCCCGCGGGCCAGCCCTCGGTCCGCTCGATCAGCTTGAACAGCGGGAAAGTGATCGGCGTGGCGCTTTGGAGCACCCTGCCTGCTTCCTCTGTCGTGAACGCCAGATCGCGGGACGTGAAGCCTTCGAATTCGCCGGCAAGCCGGAAGGTTTCGAACAGGAAACCCGGGATCGAGCGCGATGCCACGACAAAATTGGCCAGCCCTTCGGTTTCGACGAGCATGCGATCGAAGAGCCGGTTGGTCGCTTCCGCCTCGATGAAGTGCCAGTTGTCGATGATCACGATGACCGGTTCGTCGCGGACAAGGCGGTTGGCTAGCGTCCCGAAATCTTCACCCGTCAGAGCATCGCTGTGGAACAGCCGGGCCAGTTGCTCGACGAGAATACGGGATAGCCAGGCCGGATCGCGGTCCGCCTCGCTGACACTGAGCCAGAGGACAGGCACGCCCCTCTCGAACAGCTCGCGATAAACGTCGGCCAATAATGTAGTCTTCCCGAACCCGGAAGCAGCGGACAGAAGCACCAGACGCTTCGCAAGCGCGGCGTTTGCAACTTTCGCAACCAGCTCGGTCCGTTCGAGAAGACCCTCACGCCTTTTCGGCGGCCGGACATGGGCCGGCAGGATCGGGCGCGCACCCGGTGGAGCTTCGTTCAAGGACTTGCGCGCCCCGGATTCCTCACTCCTTGCCACGTCACTACCATCCTGTCACGCTGGCGAACTGGGGAAGATATCATAACGTCCCCGATCGGGGAGTGGCGAGGAAGCCGCTTTACGTCCGGTTACCGGAAGCACCGTCGCGGGTTTGTCGCCGGGGATGCTCATATCAGGCCATGCAGGGCGACTGCGGCGAGCGGGGGGCGGCGGGGACGCAGCAGTCAGGCTCCCGACGGTTCGAACTTGTCCGCATGGAAGCGATCGGCTGACACACCAAGCGAGAGCAACCTCCGCTCAACCTCTGCCACCATCGGCGGCGCGCCGCAGGCAAAGACGGATACTTCCGAAAAATCGATGCCGAGATCGCTATCCAGCAGGTCCGTGACCCGGCCCCGCGCGCCGCTCCATGCGGTTTGCGCCGGTTCATCCGATACGACCGGAATGACGCGGACGCGATCGGGAGCCATATCGACGAGAGCTTGCAGCCGATCGAGCGCGAACAGACGCTCGGCGCGCCGGACGCCGAAGATGATCGTCACGCGGTTGCCGGGAAATCGGCGGACGCGATCGGCGGCGATCGCAAGAACCGGAGCCAGGCCGGTGCCTCCGGCAACGCACAACGCGTCCCTCGGTTCGTCGTCGAGCCCCATCTGCCCGAATGGTCCCTCCAGCCAGATAGGCACTCCACGGCGATCCTCGCGAGCGAGCCAGTCGGAGAACTGCCCGTCGGGAAGATGCTTCACCAGAAATCCGACCTCGCAAGCCGGTGCTTCGGGGTCCGGTGCGTCGGAGAAGGAGAAAGACCGCCGGACAAACGAGCCGGATATCGCAAGGGCGGCATATTGCCCCGCTGCGAAGTGCAGCGATTCCTCCAGCGTCACACGCAGGTCGATAACGTCACCGGGAAGCCTTTCCCAGCCGGTGATCCGGCCCGCAATCATGCGGGGCAGAATCACGTCATGGACGATCAGCTTCACGTCGATCTCAAGATCGGTACGGACCTTGGCCTGGCAGGCGAGGATATATCCGTCCTTTAATTCCTGATTGGTGAGCGGTGACAATGCGAAATCGATCCGGGGGCTGATCCGCCCCGAAACCAGCCTGGTCTTGCAGCGGCCGCAGGTGCCCACGCGGCAGCTATGCGGATAGTTCACTCCCTGCGCGAGCGCGGACCCGAGCAGCAGACTGTTGCGCGCGACCGGGAAAGTCTCGCCGCTGCGCAGCCTGATCCGACATACCTGACCGGCGCGGCTTTCAGGCCCGGCTTCCTCCATCGGCGCGGCCCGGATTTCTCCGTTGCTGTCCGGCATCATGGCTCCGACACGCCTCATAACGCGAACGCGTAACGACGGGATGCCGCTGCGGGGTCTTCGTTGAGATCGGCCCAGCCCGCCCGGATATTCTCGACTTCGGCAATCTCGCGCTCCCGGGTATTGGCATAGTGCCGGTCCCAATGCCGCAGCCGCGGCCGGATCATCGCGAACCAGAGCGGCGGCACGAACGAGAGCAGCAGGCACAGCAGGAACTGCGGCTGCTTCGGGCCTGTGCGGTCGGGCTCCAGCCCATAGAAGGGCGTGTAGCTGTCTTCATGATGGCCTGGATGATTGGTGATTTCCAACGCGAGCACGCGCACGAAGGGCGTCAGATGGTTCCAGGTATGGTGTCGCTCGAAACGACCGGGCGTTCCCGTGACGAGCCCGTAGTGCTGGGTATAGTTGAAAATTTCCAGAAACATGCGAGGGCCGAGAAGACAGGCCGCCACCGATGCGGCTGCCCCCTTCCAGCCTCCGATCATCCAGAGCACCGCGACGAAAGCCGCCAGAAGGCTCGCCCGCCATACCCAGGCGTTGCGCGGATCCCACCATGCGCGTTCGCGCTTGGTCCACATCAGCTTTTCGAGATGGTAAGACTCGATGATCTGGCCACGAAACGTGCGGTAGAGATGCCGATAGAGATTTTCGCCGCGCCGCGCATAGTCGGGATCATCGGGAGTGACGGTCCGCACATGGTGCGTCACGACATGCGTGATCTCGCGCCACGGATCGAAGATCATCACCATGCCGATCCGCCCCAGCCAGCGCAGGAAGGCGTTCTCACGGTGAAACATTTCGTGGAGCGCCGGGGTCGCCATGACGAACTGCGTGAACATCATCGTGACGAACGCCCCGATTGCGGACGATGTCGTCGCGAAATGGCCGCTGCCAACGAGGTGCGCATAGAGCAACACGATCCCGAATGCCATGAGCAGTTGGATCGAAACGATGCTGTCGTAAAGCCAGGGAAAGCGCTGATCGCGCAACCCGTAGTCGGGCTCGAGAAAGGCGTCGAAAAACAGGATGGCAAGGAGAACGCCCAGGCCGAGCCAGGCAAAGCTGCCGCCCAGCCACAGCCCATATCCTGAAATCGCGATCAGGAAAGGCGACAGGGTATATCTGACATAGTCGAACATGCGCATCCTCCACCTTTGCGGCCGGGCTGCTCGCACGGCGTTGCATTCACCAGCGGGTATGCGACAGACCCGGGCAGGCAGGCCCCCATCCTAAGTTGGGCCGCTCCGACGGATTCTGCTGCGCTTCCATTCGAAAGTTCGGGGTAGAACCCGCTCCCCGATGGCATCGGGAACCGGACAAGAAAGAAGGAGAGCACCGATGCAGGCCCGGGCAGCCCTGTTGAACGAACCCGATCAGCCTTTCACGATCGCGCCCGTCGAGATCGACACCCCGGAGCCTGACGAAATTCTCGTCCGCATCGCAGCGGTCGGTATTTGCCATACCGACATGATCTTCGCGACCGGCGCGATGGGAAATGCCTTCCCGCTGATCCTGGGACACGAAGGTGCCGGAACCGTCGAGGCGATCGGCAGTGAGGTGACGAAGGCGGCACCCGGCGACAAGGTGCTGCTGACGTTCGCTTCCTGCGGACATTGCAGGCAGTGCGCAAGCCACAACCCGGCCTATTGCGACGAATTCACCGCTCTCAATTTCGCCGCAGTGAGGGCGGATGGCACGTCTCCCGTTCATGCCGGCGGCAGGCAGGTATCGGCACGCTTCTTCGGCCAGTCTTCCTTTTCCAGCCATGCAATCGCCAATGAACGCAATATCGTCGTGCTTCCCGGGGACGCCGATCTCGCCGCCCTGGCCCCTTTGGGATGCGGCATCCAGACCGGGGTGGGTGGTGTTCTGCGTTCGCTCGGCGCCGAGCCCGGATCCACCCTGGTCGTGATGGGCGGAGGGGCGGTCGGCCTCAGCGCCGTCCTTGGCGGCGTGCTTGCCGATTGCGCGACGATCATCCTGATCGAGCCCCGCGCCGGGCGGCGAGAGCTTGGTCTTGCTCTCGGAGCGCATCATGTGATCGATCCCGGCGTAGCCGATACGGCCGCGGCCGTGCGCGCTCTTGTCCCTTCGGGCGTGAACTATGTGTTCGACACCAGCGGCAGCACCGCCGCCCTGGCGGCCGCAATAGGCATGCTGGCGCCCAGGGGTACGCTGGGGATGGTCGGAATCCCGGGCGCGCTCGATGCAGTCCTGCCGTTGCCGATCGTCGCGGCCATCACCTATGGTTTCACGGTCAGGGGCATTATCGAGGGCGACAGCGATCCGGGCGTCTTCCTGCCCGAACTCGTCGCGCTGTTCCGAAAGGGCCGGCTGCCTTATGACCGGTTCGTCCGCTATTACCCGTTCGAGCAGATCAACCGGGCCTTTCAGGATTCCCGTTCCGGTGCATGTGTGAAGGCGGTGCTGCTGCTGGATGCTGCCGCGAGCACCAGTTGAGATGACGCTCTCCGGCTCCCATGCCGCACACCCGAACGTCACGGGATCGGCAGGGTAATCAGAACCTGTACGTCACGTCGAAACCGAACTTACGGCGATCGCCCCGGACGAGATAGTCCGCCCCGATGGCGGCGCGAAGGTCGACAGCAGCGGTGAAATAGCGCTGGTCGAAGAGGTTTTTCGCATAAACCCCCACGCTCAGGCGCTGCATAACGAATTCCGCGCGGATATTGGCCAGCCAATAGCCTGCCTGATATTCGTAGCGATTGTCACCGACCGCTCCCGTCGCGCTCGACGGGCTCCGGTTGAAGGGCGAGAACCAGGTATCGCCGGTAAACACCGCGTTGGGCAGCAGATGGAGCTGTCCGGTCCCGTTATCCAGCAGCTTGATGTCGGCGCTGGCGTTGAACGTCATGTTCGGAGCGTTGGAGAACCTGTTTCCGGCCAGGTTGACGCCGCTCAACACGAGAGTCTGATATTTGCTGTCGAGATAGCCATAACCCAGGTTGAGCGTGACGGCATCGCTGATCCGTGCGGAGAAGTCGAGATCGAGCCCGATCGCACGCGCTTTCGGAGCGTTGCGCAGGAACGGCACGATGCCGATAACCTCCTGCAACTGCTGGTTGCGATAGTCATAATAGAATACCGCGCCGTTGAAACGGATGCGGCGATCCAGCAGCGTGCTCTTGAAACCGGCCTCATAGGCGGTGAGCTGCTCCGGTTCGACGAAAGTGAGCTGACCGGGCGACGCATAGGCGGTGCCGTTGATCGCGCCGGCCCGATAGCCGCGGCTGTAGCTTGCATAGAGCATCAGGTTGGGAGTTGGCTTGTAATTGATGATCGCGCGCCCGGTCACTTTGCTCGAGGAATTGGTGAGCTTGTCCGGGCATCCGGCGGTTCCGGGGCAACTCGTCCCCGGTGCGTTCAGCAAGGGAATCAGGGTGAATTGCTCGATTCCGTTATAGGCGAATGCGGTCGAGCTGACGTTATACAGGCGGATCGTGTCATGGGTGTATCGCAAGCCCGCCGTCAGCGTGATCTTGTCGCTGACATCCCAGTCGACCTCGCCATAGCCGGCGTAGGACCGGCGATCCTGGGTGAAATCGTGATGGACCCCGAACCCGCTGAACACGCCGGGAACGCCACCGATCAGACCCGGATAGGGAGGCGGAACAAAGATATTCGGCGGATCGAATGCAGGCGTGCCGGGGACATATTGCAGGAAGTTGAAGAAGCGGTAGGTATTGAACGTCTTGTTCCGGTCGAAGCCGTAGTAGCCTCCGACGATGAAGCGCAGCGGCCTGGAGGCATCCGACGATAGCCGCAAATCCTGGTTGAACTGCTTGTAATTCGCATACCAGTTGATCGAGAACTCGTCGACGGGGCTCCCGTCGGGGTCCTGGTCGATGCGCAGCTTGCCGTCATCATAGGCGGTAATCGACGTGATTTCGAAGGAACTCAGCTCCAGCTTGCCGATAAGCCCGAGCCCCTGCGCCGAGGCAGCGTTGCGCCCCACATAGTCGGCGGCAGTCTCGTAGAAGCCATAATTCGCCGGGCGCATATAGCCGGTCACGGCGTTCGCGCCGCCCGGACCCGCGCCTATCGAATATCCCGCCTCGGACGTGGGGTTGCTCTTGCCCTTGTAGCCCCGCAACGTGAAGGAGAGATTATCGGCCGGCTTGAACAGGATCGACGCACGAACCGCATAATCGCGGGTCGAACGTCCGGCCGGCTTGCCCGGCAGCGGATTCGGCTCCTCGCCGTCACCGCGGTTGAACGTGCCCGCCACGCGGATCGCCAGGACATCGTCGATCAATGTTGTTCCGAACGCGGCCGCCGCCGAATAGCGATTGAAGTTCCCGTATCCGGCCGTGACATAGCCGTTGGCCGGTCCGAACCCGGCCTTCTTCGTGACGATGTTGATCGCACCGCCGACCGTGTTGCGGCCATACAAGGTGCCCTGGGGGCCTTTGACAACTTCCACGCGCTCCAGATCGAACAGGTTCATGCCCTGCGCAAAGCGCGCGCTGAGATAATCCTCATCGAGATAGACGCCGATCGGAGAGGCTTGATTGGAATTGAACTCGTTGCCGACCGAAATGCCGCGCAGGATGAAATTGGGCTGGTTCTTGCCGAAGCTCGAACTGATCTGAAGGTTCGGCACCTGTGCAGCCAGCTCGGACGTCTGGGCGATGCCCTTCGATGTCAGCGTGTCTCCCGACAACACGTTGATGGCGATGGGAACCTTCTGGATGTTCTCACTGCGCTTGGTGGCCGTCACGATGATCTCGGACAGCCCATTGTCCCGAGCAGATGCCGCCTGCGGTGCGGCGGACGCCGCTTGTGAATCAACCGCTGCCTGCCGGGCATATGCCGGCGCGGCAACAGCCAACGCAAAAAACGAAACACCGAGCCCGAACGCTCCGCGTGCCCTCATGGCAGTTCTCCCCTGCGTCATCGTCGGAGGCTGGGTGAACGAGTTTTGCCGGCAGCGGACCATACCAAAGTTAGGCCGTGAAACCGGAAATGTGGCCGCAATCGTATCGCGGCAAGCCGGATCAGCCCGACGTTCTCGCGCCGAGGACGCGCTTCGTCAGCCTGCGGCCCGATCCACTTCCCGCCAGTAAGGCGCCCTGAGCGCAGTTTTCAGTATCTTTCCCGCGCCCGAAAGAGGGAGGGCATCGACGATGACAAGGCTCCTCGGGCATTTATAGCCGGCGATCAATGTCCGGCAGTGCTCGCGCAGCTCATCGAGCGTGAGCGACATGCCGCTTTTCAGGACAATGGCCGCATGAACTTTCTCGCCCATTTCGTCGCACGGAATGCCCACGACCGCACAGGAGGCAACCGCGGGATGTCGCGCGATCGCGTTTTCGACCTCGGTGGAATAGACATTTTCACCGCCTGAAATGATCATGTCCTTGAGGCGGTCGACGATGAAAACATAGCCGTCATCGTCCATATAGGCGAGATCTCCGGTGTGCATCCAGCCATTGCGCAGGGCTTCCCCGGTGGCTTCGGGCTTGTTCAGATAGCCTTGCATGATGTTCGGGCCGCGGGCGATGATCTCGCCGATCGTGCCGCGCGGCACCTCGCGATCCTCTGCATCGACCACGCGAAGCTGGACATGATAGCCCGCCCGCCCGGCCGATCGCAGCTTGTTGCGCTTGCGGCCTTCGGGTGTGTGCATTTCCCGCGGCAGGGCCGTCAGGAAGGCCGCTACTTCGGTCATGCCATATCCCTGCATCAGACCGACCCCGGGCAGGGCGTCGGTTGCTCGCTCGATCAGCGCTTCGGAGGCGGGAGACGCGCCGTACAGAACATTTCTGAGGCTGCCGAGATCCCGTTTTGCAATGTCGGGATGGTCGACCAATGCTTGCAGCATGGCCGGCACGACAAGGGTATCGGTGACGCGACGTTCCTCAATGGCGCTGAAGACCGCGTCCGGCTTGAAATGCGGCAGCATGACGTGCTCGCATCCGCGCAGGAGCAGGCAGCCGATCATCAGCATGTCCGCCAGGTGAAACATCGGAGCGATGTGCAGCCCTCGGGCGCCTTCTGCGAACAGGCCTTCGGCGAGCATGGCAAGCGAGGAACTGCAAATGTTCGAGTGGGACAGCATCACGCCCTTGGGGGCGCCCGTCGTGCCGCCAGTGTAGAAGATGCCGAGCAGATCGTTGCCATGAGCGCCGACATCGTCGATCCCCGGGCTGTTCCCGATGAGTGCCTCGCACGGGATAGCGCCTTCCGGGCATGGCCCATCGCCTGCGAAGATCACCTCGCGAAGTCCGGGGCAACCCTCGCGAAGAGCCGGGACGGCCGTGCTGAACTGGTCGTCGACGATAAGCGCGGTGCAATCTGCGTCGTTGATCGAATAGATCAGTTCCGCATTGCTCCAGCGGCAGTTGGCGGGAACGGAGATCGCCCCCATCCATGCAATGGCGAGATAGGCTTCGAGATAGCGATCGGAATTGAGCGCGAGGATGCAGATGCGCGATTCCCGCGTGAGCCCCAGGCCGACGAAACCGGCAGCAAGGCGTGCCACCCGGTCCCCGGTTTCGGCGAAAGTGCGGACCCTGTCATTGCAGGAAGTGGCTACCGCATCGGGTTTCTGCTGAACGGCGCGATGCAAGCCTTGGGTGAACTGCATGGATTTGTGACCCGGTTCATCGGTGAAACAGGATCAGACGGCTGCGACTTGCCGCCTGATCGTGACGGTTCTGGAGTTGGTGAACTCCAAAAGACCCGGCACGCCGTTTTCCTTGCCGACACCCGATTGTTTATGCCCTCCGAAGACGGCCAAAGGGGACAGCGCCAGGCCTTCGTTGATCCACACGCTGCCCGCGTCCAATCGGTCGGCAATCCGAAGCGCCCGATCCTCGTCGGATGTCCAGATGGTCGCTGCCAGGCCATATTCCGACGCGTTGGCCCGCGCCACGGCATCCTCCTCGTCGGAAAAGCGCAACAGCGGGAGGACGGGGCCGAACTGCTCCTCCCGAACGATCCGGCTGTCCTCGGGCGGATTGTCGATCAGGGTGACCGGAACGAAGTAGCCGGTGCCTGCGGGAGCCGTTCCGGCGGCGATGACGCGGTGGCCGTTTTCCCGGCTGTCGTCGATGAGCGCGCGGACCCGGTCGTATTGCAGGCGGTTTTGTATGGGGCCGAGAGCGGTGCCCTGTTCCGCCCCGTCGCCCATCGGAACTTGCCCCGCAAGCTTCGTCAAAGCGCCGAGGAAGCGATCGTAAATCGCGTCATGGACATAAGCGCGCTTCGTCGCGACGCAGACCTGACCGCTGTTGGTAAACGCCGACCAGAAAAGCTTTTCCGCCGTTTTCTCGATATCGACATCGGGAAAGACGATCGCAGGATCATTGCCGCCGAGTTCGAGCGTAAGCCGCTTTAGCGTAGGCGCCGCGCTGCCCATGACCTGCCGGCCGGTCGCTGTCGAGCCGGTGAAGCTGATCTTGGCGAAGCCCGCGTGCCGGGTCATCAGCGGTCCCAGGTGGTCGCCGCCGGTAACGATGTTCAGCACCCCCGCTGGAACTACTTCCCGAAGCAATTGCCCCAGACGAAGAACGGCCAGGGGAGTGAAGGGAGACGGCTTCAGAACGAGCGTGTTCCCGGCGAGGAGGGCCGGGGCGATTTTCCAGATCGAAAGAAGCACGGGGAAATTCCACGGAGAAATCGCCCCGACCACTCCGAGAGGAACATGGCGGGTCTCCACACGATGCTCCGGGCTGTCCTCGACGACCGTGACGGGCAATGCAAAGCCTGCCGTTGCCTGTGCCCATTGTGCCGCGGCAGCGATTTCGAATTGCGCCTGCCCGATCGGCTTGCCCTGTTCACGGGTCAGCAGATGGCTCAGTTCCTCGATCCCGGCCATGATCGTATCGCCGATCCGGGCGACGATCGCCTGGCGCCCGGCATATGGCCTGGCGCTCCAGGCCGGGAAGGCGGCGCGCGCGGCGGCGACCGCCATGTCGAGATCTTCGGCTGCGGCATCGGGAACGGTCGCGAATGTTTCTCCGCTCGCCGGATTCAGTATCTCCAGCCGATGAAGCGCATGAGCGTCCTCGCCATTGATGGTCATGGGCAGATAATCGTTCATAGCTGGAACCCATCCTCTCGCGCGCCGATGCGCCTTCGGCGCCCTGCCGGCACTTCTTGTCACACGGAGAGGCAGCCCATCGTCCCAATCAAAAGGATGGGGTCGGGATTGCGCTGCGTTTGCCATGGGCTGAAGGCTTCTGGCGGGAAGGGTGGAGGCCAGTCATACCAGATAACGCCGCCCGGCCTTCCGAAAAATTTCGCGGCGGATGGAATAATCTGAACCGCGGCGAGTCTGCATCGGTCGCGGTTGTCCAGAATTTCACGCTTGCATCTCTCATTTGCAAGCAGGGCTATGTCTGGCATGAGGCGAGATCAGGCGACCGGGTTGGCGTCACGCCCGAGGTCTGGGCGCAAACGCAAACCGGCAACGCCCTGGCCGCCAGCCGGAACAGAGGGGGATGAGGGGGAGCCAGGCCATAGCCGATATCGGCGCGATGGATGGGGCCGGCTTGATGCCACCCGCCAACAAATGAGAGGAAAAACCTTATGTCATCGTGGTCGCTCGGAAAGGCGATGCAGAACTCCGTGTTCAAGCCCTCGGGCGATGGATTTGTCTATCAGAGGCGTTTCCTCGGCCGCGTTTCCCACTACGAGGTAAGTGCAGCGCAAAAGGCGGCGATCCTTGCGCTTTCCAGGCGCCTGAATTTCCACTCTCTGCTTTCCGCCGCACCAATGTGCATTTTCTGTGGATTGCTTTTGATGCAGGTGATGCAGGATGCTTCGGGACCCATCCCGGCTTTCCTGGTCTATGCCTGGCCGCTCTCGATAGCGGCGACCCTGATTGGCATGGCGGTAGCGATAGCGGTCTTTGTCCGCTCGCTCCGTGTAATTCTGAAGGACGCCAGGCCGACATCGAAGAGCATTACCCCGCAGGAACAGCTCAGGGCGACGGCTGACGGCATGTCGACCGGGGCGCTGGCGTTGTACACGATCCTTGCCCTGCTGCTCGCCGCCACAATCGGCGCCTGGGGGATCTGGTCTGGAGAGATCGGAATGCCGGTCGCCGGGATCATCATGTGCGGCGTCTGGGTGGCGATGTTGACACGCCTGCTGATCATCAAGCTGGGCACAGGCCGGTGACACCAATCGACGACCGGGCAACCGCGCTGCCGGATGAAAGTTCGCTGTCGTCGGTGGAATTGCAGCGCCGGCAGCGCAAGACGAAGCGCTTTGTCGTCGGCGCCTGGTTCTTCGCGATGGTCGGGCCGTTTGCCCTGGGAGTGGCGGGGCTGGCGATCGCGCTGCTCGGAAAGGGAGCGGGCTGGACGGTTATGGGCGGATTCCTGCTTCTGCTCGCGGGATTGTTCTGGCCACTGGCGATTGTCGTCGCGCTCGTCCTTGGCGTCCGGGCGTTCATCCGCCATCGCCGCAATCGGTCGGCTTCGGGCGATGCGGAAACAGTTTCCCCCGGCACCCCGGCGCCGCCTCCTTCAACCCTTGCGGCCGATCTCGCCCCGCTGGAGGAATTGCGCGTCAGGCTTGCCGCCAGGATGCGGAAGCGGACGCGGATTTTCGTTCCGCTCGGGATCGGGATCGGTCTCGTTGCGGGCTTGCTGCTGCACAGTTTCGTCGGAACCGTGCTGACGGTGGGGATGGGGGCCATCGGCGGCTGGGCCTGGGCGATCTGCGGGCCGAGGGAGGAATACCGCCGGGCCTTCAAGGACAAGCTCATACCGCTTCTGCTCCCCGCGCACGGCGATCTGCGCTACAGCGTGGGGGAGAAACCCGATCTGAGCCGCGCCGTCACATTCGGTCTGCTCCCCGCCTACGATGGCCTTACCGCCGATGACGGCTTTACGGGGCGTTACCGCGATTACCCCATCGTCATCAGCGAGATCGAGATCACCCGGCAAGTCGCATCCGGCTCGATGGATAACCGGCGCACGCGCGATATGTCGCTGTTCAAGGGGCTCTATGTCGAGATCGGCGTCGCCATCCCCTTCGTCGGCATCACCATGCTGCGCGATCGCGAAGCGCCGCAACCGCGGATCCACTTGCAGAGACTGCACCTCGAAGACCCGGTGTTCGAGGAGGTCTATGCCGCCTGGTCGAGCGATCAGGTTGAAGGGCGGGCCGTGCTGACGCCTGCGGTCATGGAGCGTCTGCTCGTCATGGGCGACGGCAAATCCTTTCAGCCGCCGATGTTCCTGATCGGCGGCGACGCGATGATTTTCGCGCTTCCGACCGACTTTGCCGGGGAATTGTTCGAGCCGCCCGATCTCCAGAACAAGAATGCGGCGGAACAGGTGGCCAGCCTCGAAGCCGATTTCGCCCGCGTCTTCGGCCTTATCGACGCGATGATCGCCATGCATGCCGCCATACGCACACCGGATACGACTGTTTCCTCTCCCCTGCATTCCGAAAGGCACCCGATGCCATGAATCTGTTCCTGATCCTGCCGGGCCTCGCTGCCGTCGGTGTTCTCTATGCCTGGTATGCGACGATCGTGGCACACCGCAACAAGGTGGCGGAAACCCTGGGCGGGATCGACGCGCAGCTTCAGCAGCACCACGATCTGATCCCCAACGTGTTCGCTATCGCCCGGCGCTTCTACAACAGCGCGCTCGGTGAACTGCGCAACGCGGCACAGATATTTCCCGGCGGCCTCTTTGCGGGCTTGACTGGTGTTCGCATCCTGCCGCCATTTTTCGAGGTGGAGGAAGAAAGCCGCAAGCCGGTTGCGGCGGGCGATCATCTTGGCTGATATCGCTTC
>JAITWR010000110.1 GCA_031285165.1 Novosphingobium sp. | reverse complement strand
ACAGCCTGCCGAACTTCCCTTCGAACCCGGCGGTGTCGCCGGCTGTCAGGAGCTTTGCCTGTTCGACCCAGTCGTCGCGCCGGATGCGGCCGGCGAAAGTGCCGAGTTGCGAATCGATGCGGGCGATGTCGGCGTCGGTCCAGGCGGCGATCTGGGCGCAGGTCGTGATGCCGAGGCCGTGCAGCAGCACGACCAGCTTCGGCCCGACGCCCTTGATCCGGCGCAAGTCGTCCGCCTCGGCAGCGGTGACGGTGGCGACAGCGGCGGCGGGTGGTTCGGGCGGGGCGGCAGGGATATCGGGGCCGGGATCGGCGACGGAGGCCGCCTGCACCGCCGGGGGCGCATCTATCAGCGCCTGGTTGCGCTGCGCGGGCGCGGCGCCTTCATCGAGCACGTCGGGGCGGCGGCTGCGCTCACGCGCGCCGCGCCCGCCGGACAGCCACCAGGCCACCAGCAGGCCGATGGCCAGGGCCAGGGCAAAAGCCGGCCAATTGGCTGCGATCGTCTGAAGCACGCGCTATCCCTTCCGTTTCAACGCCAGCCGGCCCAGGCCGAGCCCCAGGCCGTAAGTGGCAAGCAGCATCGCGGCCAGGACCGGACCCGGCACTTTCGCCGTATGGGCCATGACGGCGGCCATGGCGATCACCGCAACGGCGGCGGCTCCGGCAAGGATGAGAGCGAGGCGGTAACTGGTCACCGCCTCTCGATAGAACATCGCGCGCGAAAGTGGGAACCGGTTTTGCGCAAAAACGATGCGGCAAGGCAAACCCGGATCGCGCTGCCGTGATTGACGAACCGCGGCAGCTTGCCCCGGCCCCGCCCCGGTCCCCGTTACTCGGCGGCTGTTTCCATGCGCATGAGCCCGCCGGCAACGCCGACCAGGCGGATGAATTCCTGCCGCCAGAAATCCTGCTGCCTGCCCGCAAGCGCAACGATCCGGGCGCCGGTGAAGCCGTTCATCATCGGATCGCCGCGCAGGGTCTGGCCGAAAGCGGCGACCGCGGCGGCGAAAGCGAAATCGCCGGCCGGCGGCGCGCTCGTCTTCAGCAGGGCGCCGGGCACAGGCCGCTCGATCAGCCGCGAGGTTTGGCCGTCGGGCAGCTTGTAACGCAGCTTGATGAAAGCCAGCTCGCCCGCGCGGCCCGCGGCGCTGTCGGGCGGCGTCTCGTCGTAGCGGCGCGGGGCGATCCAGCCCTTGCCGCCGGCCGGGACGATCTCGTAAAGCGCCGTCACCTGATGGCCCGCGCCGATATCGCCGGCGTCCACGCGGTCGTTGTCGAAATCCTCCTCGCGCAGCAGGCGGTTCTCATAGCCGATCAGGCGGTACTGGCTGACCTGGGCCGGGTTGAACTCCACCTGGATCTTGACATCCCTGGCAATGGTGAACAGCGTCGAGCTCATCTGCTCGCCCAGCACTTTCCGCGCCTCGAGCGCGCTGTCGATATAGGCGTAGTTGCCGTTCCCGTGGTCGGCGATCTGCTCCATCATCGCTTCGTTGTAATTGCCCTGGCCGAAGCCCAGCGTGGTAAGCGTGATGCCGCTGTCGCGCTCACGCTCGACCATCCGGATCAGTGCCCGGGTGTCGCTGACGCCGACGTTGAAATCGCCGTCGGTGGCAAGGAGAATGCGGTTGACCCCGCCCTCGATGAAATTGTCGCGCGCGACCCGGTAGGCAAGCTCGAGCCCCGCCGCCCCCGCGGTCGAGCCGCCGGCCGAAAGCCGGTCGAGCGCGGCGCGGATCTTCGCCGGATCGCTGGTCGGCTCCAGCACCAGGCCGGACGCGCCGGCATAGACGACGATCGAGACGCGGTCCCTGGCTCCCAGCTCGCCGGCCAGTTGCGACAGCGCGGACTTGACCAGCGGCAGCTTGTCCTCGCTCGACATCGAACCCGAAACGTCGACGAGGAAGACGAGATTGGCCGGCGGCCGGGCGGCGCGCGGCAGGTCGTAGCCGCGCAGGCCGATGCGCATCAGCCGCGTCGCCGGGTTCCACGGCGTGACGGCGACATCGGTGGTGACGGTGAACGGCACGTCGCGGCTGCGCGGCACCGGATAGTCGTAGCGGAAATAGTTGATCAGTTCCTCGCTGCGGACGGCATCCCTGGGCGGCAACTGGCCGAGGCCGAGGAAGCGGCGGGCATTGGCATAGGCGCCGGTATCGACATCGACCGAGAAAGTCGAAACCGGCTCGCTGCGCGCGATGTGGACCGGGCTGATCTCCTTGCCGTCATAACGCTCACGGCCCGGATCGGTCGGGACGATCACCGGCGGCACATAGACGCCGGCGGAACGCTTCGTGCCGGGGCCGGACATGATCGGAGCGGCTGCGGACAGTCCGGGCATGATCGACACATGCGGAGGTGGAGGCGGCGGCGGAGGAGGGGGTGGAGGCGGCGGCGGGCCGCTGTTGTCTGCGGATTGTCCGGTGGCGGCCTGCTCGCCGGCGGAAGCGGTGCGATCGCTTCCGGGTGTGGAGGCGCAGCCGGCGACGAGCGCGATCATGCAGGTTGCGGTGACTATTCCGGCCAGGCGCATGGCAATCCTTCTCCGTCATCTTCCCGGCTGCGAAAAAGCGGGAATCGCCGTGAACCGCGACTGAACGCCCGCGAATGTCGATGAAGTGCGGGCGCGGCCCTTGCCCCGCCGCCTTGTCAGACCTTTGCGCTCCTGCGGAACAGCACGCGGTCCTCGGGGCCGAAGCCCTTGTTCCAGATCACCCAGCAATAGACCGCCAGGATGGCCGGCACGCCGAAGGCCAGCTCGGCCCATTCGGGCAGGTATCTGGTCGCGGCCCAGCCCACCAGCGCCGCCGGAGTCGCGGCCCGGACGAGCGGCCAGCGCCAGTTGCTGATCCGCTGCCCGAGCAGCCGCGAAAGCAGCAGCGACTTGGCGACCGAGGCCACCGCCAGCGACAGCATCAGCGCGGCGGCAACGGCGGCGGCGCGGTAGAGCTGGTCGAAACCGAGCCGGTCGACCAGCAGGATGCCGCCGATCGTCAGCCCCGCTTGCAGCGTGATCGTTGCCAGCGAGATCATCAGGTTCTGCATCCGCGCCATGTAAACCAGCGCGGATTCGCTCACCACCGCAGTCGCCGCGACCACTTCGGCGGCCAGCAGGAAAGCGAGCGCGCCGGTGCCGCCGACGAAGCCGGGACCGACCAGACCCATCACGCCCTCGCCGGGGATGCCCAGCGCCAGTGCGATGCCGGTCTGCGCCGCGGTGATCCAGAAACCCACCTGGCACACCTGCACCGCAATCGCACCGTAATCGCGGTCCTTGAGGCTGCGGGTGATCACCGGGCCGAGGACGGGCTCGAAACTGGTCTTGAGCTTCTGCGGCAGGCTCGCAACCTGCTGTGCGATGTAATAGACGCCCACCGCCTCGGGCCGCGCGAACAGGCCGAGCATGAAAATGTCGAGCCGGCGCGAGCCCCATTCGATGCCCTCGGCGACGGCGAGCGGCAGGTTGGCGCGGGCCAGCGCGGCCAGATGCAGCGGATGCGGCCGCCATTGCTGCGGCAGGCCGTAGCTGCGCAGCAGCGGCCACAGCGCCGTCAGCATCGCCACCAGGTTGGCGACGATAAAGGCAAGCGCGAGCCCGCCGTCGGGGGCGATGAAATAGAAAGCCCCGGCGGCGGCCGAGATCGTCCAGGGCTCGGCCAGCGAACGCGCCCGGACCGACGCGCCGACATCGAAGCGATAGGCCAGCGCGACCAGCGCGATGTCGGTGACGGTCAGCGGGATGATCGCCAGCGGCAGCAGCCGGTCGTAGAAAGTATAGCGCCCGCCCGGAAACAGCGGCGCCGGAAACAGCAGCAGCACCGTTGCGGCGAGCGTGCCGAAGAACAGGCAGATCAGCATGGCATCGCCGACCGCATTGGCCGGGTGCTCTTGCTCCTCGGTCAGCCTGCGGGCCAGGCCGCGCTTGAGGCCGACCGAACTCAGCAGGCCGAGAAATTCGATGACCACGAGCGCCGAGGCGAGCCGGCCCAGGGCATCGGCGCCATAGAGGCGGCCGGCGATGAACAGGAAAGGGATGCGGCCGAACAGGCGCAGCGGGAAGCCGAGGAGGTTGGTCCGCCCGCCCCTGGCGATGGCAGCGATATCCTCGCGCGCGGTTTCGGCGGTCAAACGCTGCTCTCCGGCTCGGCGCGCAGCGGACGGGCCAGCAGATCGGCAACTACCGCGCGCGCCGTCATCTCGCCCGCGAGCACCCGGCATACCCCTTCGATGATCGGCAGGTCGAGCCCGTCGCGGCGGGCCAGCCCGGCCAGCACCGGCGCGGTCGCCGCGCCTTCGGCGACGCTGGCCTTGCCGGCCAGCGCTTCGGCGGCGCTGCGCCCCTCGCCCAGCGCCTTGCCGAGCGAGAAATTGCGGCTGGAAGTGGAAGAGCAGGTCAGCACCAGATCGCCCAGCCCGCAAAGCCCCGCCAGCGTTTCCGCGCGCGCGCCGCGGGCCAGGCCGAAGCGCAGCATCTCGGCATAGCCGCGCGCGATCAGCGCGGCGCGCGCGTTCTCGCCCAGCGCCAGCCCGTCGACCACGCCGCAGGCGATGGCCAGGACGTTCTTCACCGCCCCGCCGATTTCGGCGCCGATAATGTCGTCGGTGAAGTAGGTGCGGAATGCCGGGCGGGCGATCAGCGGTGCCAGGCGGTGCCATTGCGCCTCCCCTTCCGAACAGGCCAGTGTCACCCCGGTCGGCAGGCCGGCGGCGACTTCGTGCGCGAAAGTCGGACCGGACAGCACGGCGAGGCTGGCTGCCGGCGCGGCAGCGCGCGCGACATCGGCCATCAGCCGGCCGGTGCCCGCCTCGATCCCCTTGGCGCAGAGCACCAGATCGCGCGGCGCATCGGGCAGTCCGGCCAGCACCGAGCCGAGGAATTGCGCCGGCACGACCGCGAGCAGTACCGGCAGCGCCGCCAGCTCGGCCAGGTCGCCGGTCGCGCGGATGGTCGGGGCGAGCGTGGCGCCCGGCAGGAACAGGCTGTTGGTGCGCTGCGCGTTGATTTCCGCCGCCAGCGCGGTCTCGCGCGCCCAGAGCAGCACTTCGCTGCCGTCGCTCGCCAGCGCCTGCGCCAGCGCGGTGCCCCAGGCGCCCGCGCCGACGACGCCGATGGCCTTGCCCCGGTTCATGCCTTCACCCCGGCGCCGCGCACCGGCTCGGCCGCCGCATCGAGCGGCCAGCGCGGCCGGGCGGCGAAGTCCAGCGGATCGCTCCGGCCCAGCCGCTCGACCCCGGCCCAGGCGATCATCGCGGCATTATCGGTGCAAAGCTCCGGCGGCGGCGCGGCGAAGCGCAGCCCGTGTCCGGCCGCCAGCACCTCGAGCGCGGCGCGGACCGCCTTGTTCGCAGCGACACCGCCAGCGACGACGAGAGCGCTTACCGGCCCGGCAGCCGCGATCGCGCGGCGCGTGCGGTCGATGATGCAATCGATCGCGGCCTGCTGGAACGCGGCGGCGATATCGGCATCGGCATGGCTGCCGGCCTGCCTGGCCCGCAGCACCGCGCTCTTGAGGCCGGCAAAGGAGAAATGCGGCTCGGCGCTGCCCAGCAGCGGGCGCGGCAGGGGCACGGCCCCGGCATTGCCCTGGCCGGCGAGCCGTTCGACCGCCGGCCCGCCCGGATAGCCGAGGCCGAGAATCTTGGCGGTCTTGTCGAACGCCTCGCCCAGCGCGTCGTCGATCGTCGTGGCAAGGCGGCGATAGCGGCCGACGCCCTCGACCGCCAGCAACTGACAATGCCCGCCCGAAACGAGCAGCAGCAGATAGGGAAATGCAAGCGTCGCGTCAGCCAGCCGCGGCGACAGCGCATGGCCTTCGAGATGGTTGATCGCGATCAGCGGCTTGTCGCCCGCCATGGCCAGCGCCTTGGCAGTGACCAGCCCGACCATCACCCCGCCGATCAGGCCCGGCCCGGCGGTCGCGGCGATGGCGTCGATATCGGCCAGCGCCATGCCGGCATCGGCCAGCGTCGCCGCGATCAGCGGAGTCAATCGCTCGACATGCGCGCGCGCGGCGATCTCGGGCACGACGCCGCCGTAAGGCCGGTGCGCCTCATCCTGCGACGCGATGCGCTGCGCCAGAATGGCACGCCCGTCCGTCACCAGAGCGGCGGCTGTCTCGTCGCACGAGCTTTCGATGCCAAGGACTACCCTCATCCCCGCTTCCACTTACCGAGATTGGCGACTAGCACAAGCCGCACCATGAACCATCCTGCCCCCGGTCGTCCATATCGTCTCGGCACGCGCAAGTCGCCGCTCGCTCTCGCCCAGGCCGATGAGGCGCGCGCGCGCCTGATCGCCGCGCATGGATTGGCCGCAACCGATATCGTGCTGGTGACTGTCACGGCCAGCGGCGATCGCATTCAGGACCGCCCGCTGGCGGAGATCGGCGGCAAGGCGGTGTGGACCAAGGAACTCGATTCGGCGCTGCTTGCGGGCGAGATCGATTTCGCCGTCCATTCGGCCAAGGATGTCGAGACGATCCGCCCCGCAGCTATCGCCATCGGCGCGATCCTGCCGCGCGAGGACGTGCGCGACGTGCTGATCGGCGCGGCGGGCATCGCGGCGCTGCCGCAAGGCGCGCGCGTCGGCACCAGCGCGCCGCGCCGCGCGGCAATGCTGCTGCACGCGCGGCCCGATTGCACGGTCGTCCCGTTCCGCGGCAATGTCGCGACCCGGCTCGCCAGGCTCGCGGCGGGCGAGGCCGATGCGACTTTCCTGGCCGCCGCCGGCCTGAAGCGCCTCGGCCGGACGGACCTCGGCCATCCGCTGCCCGCCGGGGAATGGCTGCCGGCGCCGGGCCAGGCCGCCATCGCCATCGAATGCCGCACCGATGATGCGGCGATGCTGCGCCTGCTGGCCGCGATCGATCACGCGCCGAGCCGCCGGGCGGTGCTGGCCGAACGCGCGCTGCTGGCCGCGCTCGGCGGCACCTGCCACAGCCCGATTGCGGTGTTGAGCGAGGCGCATGGCGATGAGATCGCCCTGCGCGCGGTAATCTTCAGCCCCGACGGCGCCGAGCGCACCGGGGGCGAGGCCCGCTTTGCCGCCGACGATGCGGCGGCCCCTGCCCGGCTCGCGGCCGAATTGCTGGCACGCGCCGCGCCGGCGATCACCGCGCATTTCACCGGCCATGCCGCCGGGCTCCGTCCGCCGGCGCGATGAAGCCTCTCGTCGTCATCCGGCCGCAGCCCGGCAATGCCGCGACTGTCGCGGCGGCGCGCGCGCTGGGGCTCGATGTCCGCGGCTTTGCGCTGTTCGCAGTGCGGCCGGTCGACTGGAGCCCGCCACCGCCCGACAGCTTCGACGCGATCCTGCTGGGCAGCGCCAACGCGGTGCGCCATGCCGGGCCGGCGCTCGCGGCCTATCGCGGCAAGCCCGCCTATGCGGTCGGCGCGGCAACCGGCGAAGCCGCGCGCGCGGCAGGGCTCGACGTGCTGGCGGCCGGCGCCGGCGGAATCGCGGCGGTGCTGCCCGCGCTGCGCTCCGGGCATTGCCGGCTGCTCCGCCTTGCCGGGCGCGAGCGGGTGGCGCTGACGCCGCCGCCGGGCGCCTCGATCCGCGAGCGGGTGGTCTATGCCAGCGAGCCGCTGCCGCTGCCCCCGCCACTCGCCGAACTGCTGGAGCGCCCTGCGGTGGTCATGCTGCATTCGGCCGAAGCGGCGCGCCATTTCAGCCGCTTGTGCGACGGCCACGGCATCCGGCGCGGCAGGATCGCACTGGCCGCGCTGGGGCCGCGCGTGGCCCATGCGGCGGGCGAAGGCTGGGCCGCGCTTGCAGCCGCCGCAACGCCGGACGAAACGGCTTTGCTGGCCTTGGCGCGGCAGATGTGCCAGAATCGGGGCGGGTAACAAGGATGGTACGGTCCCGATGCAGGACGAAACTCTGAGCCAACCGCTGCCGCTGCCCAGGCCGCGCCGCCGGGGAGAGCTGAAAACGGCGCTGGTGGCGCTGGTCGCTTTCGCTGTCGGCGGCAGCGTGGTGGGGGGGCTCGTGCATGCCGGCCGCCTGCCCTATGCCCTGCCCCCCCACGGCCTGTTCGCAGCCGGCACGCACAAGGCCACCGTCGCGCAGAATGCCCGGCCCCAGGCGGGTCCGGCAGAGCCGGCCGAAGCCGGGAACCTCGTCCCGCTCGAAACTCGCCTGGCCCTGCTCGAAGGCCGGTTTTCCCGCATCGACAGCGAAGCCGACAACGCCCTGGGCAATGCCGCGCGCTCCGAAGCGCTGCTGATCGCCTTTGCCGCCCGCCGCCGCGTCGATCGGGGCCAGCCGCTCGGCTATATCGAGGAACAGCTCAGGCTGCGCTTCGCGAACGCCCAGCCGAAAGCGGTGGAGACGGTGATCGCCGCCGCGCGCAAGCCGATAACTCTGGAAGAACTCTACACCCAGCTCGAAGCGGCAGCGCCGGCGCTGACCGGCACCCTTCGCGGTGAAAGCACCTGGACGCGCGTGCGGCGCGAACTGTCCGGCCTGTTCGTCATCCGCCGCGCGCCGGTTTCCCCGGCAACGCCGCAGGATCGCATCGCCCACGCCCGGCTGATGCTGGCCGGCGGCAAGATCGACGAGGCGATTGCCGAAGTCGGGCGCATGCCGGGGGCCGAAGGGGCCGATGCCTGGATCGAGGCGGCGCTGCGCTACGAGGACACCCAGCGCGCGCTCGACGTGATCGAAACCGCCGCCATGCTCGAACCGCACAAGCTGCACGACAGCGCGGGCCGGCAGCTCGATCAGGTGAGCCCACTCGTCCCCCCGGCAAACGCAGCGCCGATGGATTGAGCTTCGGCCGGGACTTCTCCCGGCTCGACTGCCGGTTCCGCCGCAAGCCAGCCGGCCAGCAGGCGCAAGTCCCTGTCCACCGCTTCGGTATGGAGCGGCTGCAATGCCGGCTGGACGGTCAGCACCAGCCGTCCGGCACGCCGGCTCAACGAGCTGCCCGACAGCGAGCGGGCAACGCAACCGCTGAACTTGCGGCACAGGCGGATGGCAAGGCCCCAGGACACCGCATCGCGCAGCTCGGCGCCGGAAGCGAGCGTGAGGAATTCGGGCGGAATCCGGGTGCGGCCGGAATTGGCCATCGCCGCCATCGCCAGGATGGCCCGCTCGCGGTCGCCGATGCCGATCCAGCGCTTGCGCAGCGCCCAGTCCATCGCCTGCTCGGTGCGCAGGTTGGGTTCGATCCGCTGTGCCGCCAGCGCCAGCATCGTCGCGGCCAGGCGCAGCCGCTCGCGCGCGGCGGAATCGCCCGTTCCGCCGTCGCGCGCGCCGCAGGCATCGGCGGTCCAGTCGGCGACCATGGCGGCGGCCGAGGGTGTGACATCGAACGTCGCAGTAAAGGCGGCGACCCCGGCCAGCATCGGATCCTGCACGCGCACGGCCGGACTCAGCCGGCGGAACAGCAGGCCTTCGCGCAGGCCCCAGGACGAGAAGACCAGGCTGGCCGGCGCGATCTCGCGCGCCAGCACGGCCAGCAGCGCGGCGGCATCGGGCAGGCTGGCGAGGCGCGCGGCGGGCAGCCGCGGAACATCGGTTGCCAGCTTGCCCCGGCCGATGCCGCGGAGCAGCTTGAGAGCGGCCGCGGTATCGAGTTCCCAGCCGTGCGGATCGTCGAGCGGCCAGCCGAGCCGGAACATCACATAGCGCGCCAGCGCGCGCCACGAGCCGCCGACGAGGTAGAGCGGCAGGCCCGCGCCCGCGGACCACTCGGCCGCACGCAGCGCCTTATGCACGCGCGCGGTGAATTTCCGCACGCCCGCCGCGCGCAGCGCTTCGAGCCGCAGCGTGCCGAACGGCATGGAAACGCCGTGGCGGCAGTGCGCGCCGTCCAGCTCGGTCAGTTCAAGGCTGCCGCCGCCGAGATCGGCGACCACGCCTTTCGCGCCGGGAAAGGCGGCCATGACGCCGTGCGCGCCGGTAATCGCTTCCTCCTCGCCCGACAGCAGCCGCGGATTGAGCCCGAGTTCGCCGACCGCGTCGAGGAAATCGCCGCCATTGGCCGCATCGCGCACCGCGGCGGTGGCGACGGTTTCGACATCGTCGATGCCCATCAACCGCAGCAGCACGGCATAACGGCCAAGCGCGGCCAGCGCCGTCTTCATCGCCTTGTCGGACAGCAGGCCGGTTTCGCCAACATTCCTGCCGAGCCGGGGAGTGACTTTCTCGTTGAGCAGCACCGAGGGCGCGCGCGCGGGGGCGCCATAGACGACGAGGCGCACCGAATTCGAGCCGATGTCGATGATCGCGTGCCGCCCGGCCGCGGCCCGGCCTGCCATGCTGTCGGAAATAAGCACCGGCTGCCTGTCAGACCTTGCCGCGGCGCAGGGCCAGCTTGGGCACCCTGCGGCCGCTGGTCAGCGCCGCGCCCCGGCCCGAAAGCGAGGGGTTGGTCATGAAATAACGATGGAGATTGAAAGGGGTTTCGCCTTTTTCCATGCGGGCATAGCTGCCGTCGGGGGCCAGTATCCAGCTCTGTTCGGTATCGAGCAGGTTCGCCAGCATCACCTGGCCGAGCGCCTGGTCATGCACCGTGCGGTTGCGGATCGGCACGAGCAGCTCGACCCGGCGGTCGAGATTGCGGCTCATGCCGTCGGCCGAGGACATGAAGACACGGGCGCGGCGGTTGGGCAGTTCGGCGCCGTTGGCGAAAGCCCAGATGCGGCTGTGCTCCAGAAAGCGGCCGATGATCGACTTGACCCCGATGTTCTCGGACATGCCTGCCACTCCCGGCCGCAGGCAGCAGATGCCGCGGATGACGAGCGTGATATGCACACCCGCCCGGCTGGCGGCATAGAGCCGCTCGATCAGCTGGGAATCGGTCAGCGAGTTGAGCTTGGCCCAGATCGCCGCGGGCTTGCCGGCTTGCGCGTTCCCGATCTCGCGGTCGATACATTCGTAGAGCCGGGCGCGCAGGCCGATCGGCGAGATCGCCAGCATTTCCATCTTCTGCGGCTCGACATAGCCGGTGATGAAGTTGAACAGCTTGCCCGCATCGCGGCCGAACCCGGGATTGGCGGTGAAGAAGCTGAGGTCGGTATAGATGCGCGCGGTTACCGGGTGATAGTTGCCGGTGCCGAAGTGGCAGTAGGTGGTATAGCCGCCGCCCTCGCGCCGCACGACCATCGAAACCTTGGCATGGGTCTTCCAGTCGACGAAGCCGTAGATCACCTGCACCCCGGCGCGTTCGAGCTGCGAGGCCCACAGCAGGTTCTGCTCCTCGTCGAAGCGGGCTTTCAGCTCGACCACCGCGGTGACGGACTTGCCCGCCTCGGCCGCGGCGATCAACTGGGCGATCACCGGCGACTGGTGGCCGGCGCGGTAAAGCGTCTGCTTGATCGCGACGACATCCGGGTCGGAAGCCGCCTGGCGCAGAAAATCGACCACGACCTCGAAACTTTCGTAGGGGTGGTGGATGACGATGTCCTTCTCGCGGATCGAGGCGAAGCAGTCGCCGTCGTGCTCGAGGATACGTTCGGGATAGCGGGGACTGTAGGGTTCGAACTTCAGGTCGGGCCGGTCCTCGTCGACGATGGCGGACAGGCCGCCGAAGCCGATCAGCCCGCCGGTCTTGATCACGATCGCCCGATCGAGCCCCAGTTGCTTGCGCAACAGCGCCTCGGCCGCCGGGTCGAAATTGCCCTGGAGTTGCAACAGGATGACCATGCCGCGCCGGCGCCGCTGGATCGCGGTGCGGTAATAGCGGACAAGATCCTCGGCATCCTCCTCCACTTCGATGTCGCTGTCGCGCAGCACGCGGAAAACACCGTGGCCCGATGCGCGAAAGCCGGGGAACAGCAGCCCGGCGTTCTGGCGGATCAGATCCTCGACGCTGATATAGGCCGCTTTCTCGCCGGGCAGGCGGATGAAGCGCGGCAGCGCCTGCGGGATCAGCACCATTTCCATCAGCTCGGCGCCGTCGGCGGCGCGGGTGAGCGCGAACAGGATGCCCATGCCCTGATTGGCGACGAACGGGAAAGGGTGCGCCGGGTCGATCGCCTGCGGCGTGATCACCGGCATGATGTGTTCGAGAAAGTAGTCCTTGAGCCAGCGCGCGTGATTCGTATCGCGCCGGTCGTCGCCGACGATGCCGATGCCCGTTTCGGCAAGCTGCCCGCGCAGATCGCGCCAGATTTCCTGCTGGCGCAGTTCCAGGGCGATCACCGCATCGTGAATCGCGGCGAGCTGCTGCTGCGGAGTCATGCCGTCGATCGAGATTTCCTCGATCTGGCGGCGCACCTGGCCGGCCAGCCCGGCGACGCGGACCATGAGGAATTCGTCGAGATTGCTCCCCGAGATCGACAGGAAGCGAAGCCGTTCGAGCACCGGGTAATCGGGATTGCAGGCTTCGGCAAGCACGCGCTGGTTGAAACTCAGCCAGGACAGTTCGCGGTTGAAGTAACGCCCTTCGCCGCCGGCCGGCTGGCCGGCCGCGGCCTGGGCCGTATCGATACTTATCCCTTCTCCGACAGCAAGCATCCTGCACTCCGGTTCCGTTGGCGATAGTGCCACGGCATGACAGACAGGCGGCGAGTGTAGCCCGCCCCGGCATCCGATGCGATAGGGCATCGCATGCAAAAGTGGGAACCGGTTTTGCGCAGAAGCGATGCAATGGCAGAAACCCGGAGCAAACTCTCGCATGATTCACCCGTTACACAGGCGTCACACAGGGCCTGGTCCAGCCGACCGGCCTCCGCAAATCCGATGGGAAATCCGCAAAAGAGCGATTGCCTTGCCGGCGCCGGAAAAACAAACAAACACTTGCTACGAGTCGCCCGCGCGTTAGTATGGTGCGAAATCCGGTGGGGATGCAGGCTGCCGGCCATCTGGCTCCGAGGCGACGGGCGCTGCCGGCAGGCGCGTCACGGGGGCAGGCGGCGGGCCAGTGATCCCTTGTCGGTTTTACAGCAAGGCACGGGGCCGTGCGGCGCGTTCGCGCACCGTTATCCCCGGAACGAATCATTGCAAGGGGAGAATGACACCGTCATGCGCAGCCATCTGTTTTATGCCGCCACCGCACTCGGCACGGTCCTGACGACGCCCGCTCTGGCGCAGGGCACGGAAGACGCCGGCCCCGGCGACATCGTCGTCACCGCCCGCCGCGTCGAGGAACGCCTTCAGGACGTGCCGATCTCGATCACGGTTTATAATCAGCAGGCTCTTTCCAACCGCAACATCGTCACGCCGACCGATCTTGCCACCTACACGCCTTCGCTGACGGTCAACCAGCGCTACGGCCCCGAGAAAGCCTCGTTCGTCATTCGCGGCTTCACCCAGGAGGCCAACACCTCGCCGTCGGTCGGCACCTATTTCGCCGATGTCGTTGCGGCTCGCGCGCAGACCGGCACCACCTCCGGCAACGGAGCGGGGGCCGGTTCACTGTTCGACTTGCAGAACGTGCAGGTGCTGAAAGGCCCGCAAGGCACGCTGTTCGGCCGCAACACGACCGGCGGTGCCGTGCTATTGGTTCCTCAAAAGCCGACCGACAGGCTCGAAGGCTATGTCGAGGGTTCGATAGGCGATTACAACATGTGGCGCACAGAGGCGGTGGTGAACATTCCGCTCGCCGACACCTTCCGCGTCCGCCTCGGCATCGATCGCAACAAACGCGATGGCTACATGAAGAACCAGTCCGGCATCGGCGGCAAGGATTTTAACGACGTCAACTACTTCGCTTTCCGGGCCAGTATGGTTGCCGACCTGACGCCCGACCTCGAAAACTACACGATCTTCAGCTATAACAACTCGTTCTCGCGCGGCTATGGCTCGAAGATCGGTCTGTGCCTGACGCCCGGCATCGTGCCGGCGGGCGCCAATCCGGGCTGGCCTGCGTTCGCGTATTCCTCGGGGCAGGCGCGTACCGCGCCCGCGGCCTGCGCGCAGATCGCCAGGCAGAACGCCCATGAGGACGGTGTGCTCGATGTCGATATCAGCAACCCCAATCCCTTCCTGCGCATCCGCCAGTGGCAGGTCATCAATACGACCACCTGGAAGGCGAGCGACACACTGACGATCAAGAACATCGCCAGCTATACCGAGTTTCGTGAGGCATCGAGCTTCAGCCTGAATGGCGACAACTTCTTCATCCCGGCCGGACAAACGGGCGTCTCCCCCTCGTTGGTCGGCCTGCCGTTCTACTATGTGCTGCTTCAGCCGGCGCCTAACGCGGACAATGCTGCACAATCGACTTTCACCGAAGAGTTGCAGTTCCAGGGCAACACGTCCGATGGCTCGCTCGTCTGGCAGGCGGGTGCCTATCTTGAGGTCAGCAATCCACTGGGCTGGAGTGAAGGCTTCACGCCCAGTTTCTCGAACTGTTCGGACGTCGTTGCCCCGGTCTGCACGACGCCGTTCGCCGGTGTCGGCAATTATCCGCATTCACGCACCAAGACCTACTGGAACAACAAGGGCTTCTACGCGCAGGCTACCTACAAGATCACCGACCAGTTCAGCGTTACCGGCGGCATTCGCTACACGATAGACCGGGTGACAGGTGCGGGTGAAAGCCGGCGTATCCGCTTTGCCACGACCGGCAGCGCCAACACGGCACCGTTTGCGCCGACCTGCAACGACCCGCGCATTGTCGGAGTCGCAACGACTCCTGATTTCTGTCATCGTGCGTTCACGGAGAAGTCGGAGAAGCCAACGTGGCTTATCGACGTGGACTACAAGCCGCTTCCAGACGTCATGCTCTATGCGAAGTGGGCGCGGGGCTACCGCCAGGGCGGTGTCAACATGACCAACATCGGCCTTGAGACGTGGGGGCCGGAAAAGGTCGATACCTATGAGATTGGTGCCAAGGCGAGTTGGCGAGGTGATTCTTTCCGCGGTTATTTCAACATTGCCGCGTTTTACAACGACTTCCGTGACCAGCAGATTACCGGCAACCTGATCGCCAAGCCGGATAGCGGGCTGACCGGCGGCGCAGCGATCATCAATGCCGGCAAGTCGAAAATCCAGGGTATCGAAGTCGACACATCGGTCACTCTGTTCAACGATCTGCGTTTTGATCTGGGCTACACCTATCTTGACACCAAACTGCTGGAAGTCACCCGTCCGACGCTGGATGCAAGCAGTCCGTTTTCGGATATCATTCCAACAGCCGTGGTCGGCCAGCCGCTGTCATTTTCGCCCAAACACCGGCTGACAGCCACTGCGACATATACGCTGCCGCTCGACGACAAAATCGGCAAGATCTCGGTGGGCGCCACTTACGTCTATACCGCAAAGCAATGGGCATCCCATACCGATGATGTCATCTCCTGGACGGGCGCGGGGTGTCCTACGCCTGCGGGCTCGACCACGCCGACGTGTTCAGTGCCAGTGGAGCAGGTTTTCGGGTTTAACCCCGGTCTGCTGCCGGCAACGAACATCTGGAATATAAACGTCAGTTGGAACGAGGTTCTGGGGCAACCTGTCGACGCTGCCTTC
>JAITWR010000069.1 GCA_031285165.1 Novosphingobium sp. | reverse complement strand
ACCTGGAAGGGGCTTCGGCCACTGGCGGCGTGCTTGTGGTTGCGGGAGATGACCACGGCGGCAAGTCTTCAGCGAGTGCCCACCAATCCGAGCATACACTGATCGCAGGAATGATTCCGGTGCTTTATCCGGCGACGATCGACGAGATTATCGCATTCGGCATCTATGGCTGGGCCATGTCGCGTTACAGCGGTGCCTATGCCGGGCTGAAGTGCATAACCGACACGCTCGACCTCACGGCATCGATAGAGCTGCCTGATGTTCATCGCAGCTTCGCCATTCCGGATTTTCCAATCCCGCTAGGCGGGCTCAATATCCAGTACACGCCCGCGCCGCTGGTCCTGGAGGCATTGACAATCCAGCATCGGCTGCCAGCGGCACAAGCCTTCGTCCGCGCCAATCCGATCGATCGCGTCGTATTCGACAGCCCACGCCGGGAGTTGGGGCTAGTCGCGGCCGGCAAGGCCTATCTCGACTTGCGGCAGGCGCTTGATGACCTGGGCCTATCCGAGCAGCGCTGCTGCGAACTCGGCATTGGCCTGTGGAAGCCAGGGCTAATCTGGCCGCTCGAACCGGATTCGGCCCGCCGCTTCGCGAGTGGCTACAGGGTCGTACTCTCGGTCGAGGAAAAGCGTCCCGTCATCGAGGACCAGTTGGCAAGGCTGCTTTATGCATTGCCCGCCGACACGCGTCCGGCGCTGGCAGGCAAGCGCTCGCTTTCAGGCGTCCCGCTGCTCTCCGAAGTCGGTGAGCTCAATCCTGCGCTGATCCGCAAAGCCCTGCTGATCATCCTGCGCGAACTGGGCCTGGCAGACGAAGCAATGGAGGTAGCCAGCCAGCGTTTCGCAACGTTGGAAGCTGAGGCTGCGTTCCACGGCAGCGGTCGGATGCGGCCTGCGTTCTATTGCTCAGGCTGCCCACACAACACCAGCACGAAGGTGCCCGAGGGCAGCAAGGCAATGGCCGCGGTCGGCTGTCAGGGACTTGCTGCCTATGTAATGCCTGAAAGGCGGACGATGCTACCAGTCAACATGGGAGGCGAAGCAATGCCCTGGCTGGCGGTCGAGCCGCTCGTCGAGCAGCCGCACATGTTCCAGAACATGGGCGACGGCACCTATTCGCACTCGGGCATCCTGGCGATCCGCGCTGCGGTTGCGGCGGGAACAAGGGTGACGTTCAAGCTGCTGTTCAACGATGCGGTGGCGATGACCGGCGGCCAGCCCGTCGAAATGCACATCTCACCCATCGACATGGTCAACCAGTTGATTTCCGAGGGTGTAAGACCGGTCGTGCTGATATCGGACGATATCAACAAGTACGCCTCGGCTACCCTGCCCAAGAGCGTGGAACTGCGCTACCGAGACGATCTCGACGCAGTCCAGCGCGCGCTGCGCGAAACTGTCGGCGTTTCCGCGATTGTCTACGAACAGACCTGCGCCACCGAAAAGCGACGCCGCCGCAAGCGCGGCCTGTATCCCGATCCCGACAAGCGCGTCTTCATCAACCAGGACGTCTGCGAAGGCTGCGGTGACTGTTCGATGCAGTCCAACTGCATCTCGATCACCCCGCTGGAAACGGAAGTCGGCCGCAAACGGAAGATCGACCAGTCGACCTGCAACAAGGATTTTAGCTGCGTGAAGGGCTTCTGCCCTTCGTTCGTCACAGTCGACGGCGCGAAAGTCGCGACACGTGTTACCGGCAACGCGTCGCGGCTCGACGCGATGCTGGCCGATCTGCCGGCACCGCCCACCGTGGCGATCGATGATCCGTTTGCGATGATCGTCGCCGGCATAGGCGGAACCGGCGTGCTTACCGTCGGCGCCCTTGTCGGTATGGCGGCGCATCTCGAGGGCAAGGGCTGCACCGTACTCGACATGACCGGGATGGCGCAGAAAGGTGGCGCGGTCACATCGCACATTCGCGTGGCAACCAGCCCCGACGCGCTAAGTTCGACGCGCCTCAGCTTCGGCCATGCCGATGTCCTTCTGGCATGCGATGCAATCGTCGGTTCGAGCCAGGATGTGCTTAAGACGCTGGAGCCGAGCCGCTCGAAGGCAGTGGTCAATGCCGACGTCAGCCCCACCGGCGAATTCCAGACCAACCGTGATGCAAGCTATGATGATGGCGCGCTGATCGCCGCGATTGCGCGAACGCTAAAGGGCGGAGAGCTTTTCAGCCTCCATGCCAGCGGGCTCTCGACCGCGATGATGGGCGACAGCATTGGCGCCAATGTACTGATGCTTGGCTATGCCGCGCAAAAAGGGCTATTGCCGGTTTCGGTCGCTTCGCTCGAGGAAGCGATCCGGCTCAACGGCACCTTCGTCAAGGGCAACCTGCGCATCTTCGCGATCGGCCGTCTCGCGGCGGTTGCGCCGGAGGAATTATCGCGACTGATCGCACCGCCGCCCCAGCGGCTCGAGGACATGTCGCTGGCCGAAATTCTGGCCAACCGCACCGAATTGCTCACCGCTTATCAGAACGCGGACTATGCCGCGCAATATCGCGAATTTGTAGCCCATGCCCAGGAGGCTGTTGCCGCCAGGCAGCTTGATGGCGGCGAGTTGCTGGTGCGCGAAATCGCGATCACCCTGGCTCGGTTGATGGCCTACAAGGATGAGTACGAGGTGGCGCGGCTATATGCAGAACCGACTTTCCTGGCGCGATTGCGTGAGCAGTTCGATGGGGATATAAAGCTTACCTTCCACCTTGCATCGGCTGCGCTGTTCACCGGCAAGGAACCCAACGGCCGCCCCCGCAAGCGCGAGTTTGGCGGGTGGATGCTTGGCGTTTTCCGCTTTCTGGCGAAGTTCAAGGGCCTGCGCGGCACAGTGTTCGATCCGTTCGGCTACATGGCCGAGCGCCGGATGGAGCGGGTGTTGATCGGCGACTATCGCCGCATGATATCGGAAATACTGGAGAGGGTCGACGCCGGTAACCTCCACACCGCGATCGAACTTGCGAGCGCAGCGCAGGAAGTTCGCGGCTATGGGCCGGTCAAGCATGCCGCGTTCGAGCAGTACCAGGCGGTCAAAGCCAACCTGCTTGCCGCGTTTGCCGCAAATGGAAATGCGGGCGGGAACGTTCGCGCATCGGCGGCGCTGGCGAAGCAGGACATTTGACAAGGGGGAGCAGGGCATGACCTACCACATCTACACCGAAGTGACTCTGCGATTGGGCAAGATGCCGGAATATACGCAGATGATGCAGAAGCTTGCTCCCTACCTGGCCCGGCACGGCTGGAAGCTTACGCAGGCATTGCAACCGGTCACCGGCGATTTTCGGAAGCTGATCCATGTCTGGGAGCTTGGTGAATTTGCAGATGTCGAGCGAGGACTCGCAGCGTGTGCCATGCCCGATGGAGTTGCCATCCTCGAACCGATGGCAAACATCGTCGAAACCGAATCTATTTCGATCATGGCGAAAACCGCCTACATCTGATCCCCGCAGCAACCTTCACGTGCGGGCGCTCCCGTGCAGAACCCGGCCCGTAGTGCATCTTCCCCCGCTTGCACAGGAAGATGCACTATTGGAAACCGGGATCAAACAGATGGAATAAGAGACGCCGCCCGGGGCTTCAGAATTCGAGACCCATCTGTACGCCGAAGACACGAGGCTCCCTTGCCGTGGCAAAGCCCCAATAGACAGGGAACGACGTTGCATTGAAAGCGGTCTGGGTCCCGCGATCATCCAGCACGTTGCGTACAAATCCGGTCAGGCGCGCCTTTGTCCGGGCATTCACGTCGAAGATGGCCGAGACTGAAAGGTCCAGAAGGTTCTGCTCATCCGAACGCAGCCGCGGGTCGTTCCGCGGCACGACAACCGTAGTGCCGGCCGGAGCAGCGATCGCTTCGGGGTAAATGGCGGGGTCCGCCGCAATCTGCTGATCGTAACGCGAAAGATAGCGGTAGGATGCGTTCAGCTTGATCTCGCCATTGAAGCGGCCCTGGAACGGTATCGTATAGTCACCGCTGATCGAGGCCGTAATCTTGGGCGCATAGATCATATTGACACCCGAGAAATCGAACGTCGTCGTCGGATTCGGGTTGCCGCCCACCCCCATGTCGACAACGAAACCGCGGAAGCTCGCATCGGTATAGCCAAACGATCCGCGGATGGTCAGCCGGTCGATTGCGCGCAAGGTCAGATCGGCCTCGAAGCCCTTGATCTTGGCAGCAGCCGCGTTGATGACGATGGTTTCCACAGCAGAAGCGTTATCCGCAGTCGTGGTGGAGGTCTGCTGGATATTTTTGTAGTTCGAATAGAACCCGGCAAGGTTGAGCACCAGCTTACGATCGAACAACTCGCTCTTTATCCCGACCTCGTAGGCGTCGACCGTTTCCGGGTCATAAGGCGTCGTGGCCGCGAACAAAGAGAGGCCCCGGCCATTGAAGCCGCCGGAACGATAGCCGCGCGACCAGGATGCATAGAGCATGAGATCATTGTTCGGCCGATAGTCGATACCGATTTTCGGGGTGAACTTCGACCAGCTATGCGAGGCTTTCGGCCCGACGAACGATGTATCCGGCGAAGTTGGATCAAGGTCGATATACGAGGTTGCCAGCGCTTTCTTATCGTGCGTCAGGCGACCGCCGCCGGAGATGCGAACCTTGTCGGCCACCTGCCAGTTGAGGTCGATAAAACCGGCAAAGGATTCCGACCAGCCGGTCGTATCCTGATCACCCACACCGACCGTGTATTGCAGGAGATTGTACTTGCTGTTGAAATAATACACTCCGGCGACATAGTCGAAACCATCGCCTATCTTGCCGCTGGCGCGCAGCTCCTGACTGAACTGGTGATATTTCTGGTTGCGATTGGCAACATAGAGCCCGATCGTGGCGTAATCCTGCAACATGTTATCGGTGCTTTCCCGGTAGGATGTAACCGAGGTCAGCTTCACCGCACCGAGATCGAGATTCATTTCATTCGTCACGCCCCAGGAGCGGTAATGACCGAACAGGTCCAGTCCCGGCACGCTGGCAGTGTTGTACACGCCTTTGGTGTTACCCTGATCGACCATTTTGCCTATGACATCGGGCGAGGCCAGACCGAAGGCAGTCCACAGATCGGGAAAAACATCGCCTGTCTGGCTCAGGGTGCCGAGCACGGGATCGAAATTCTGCACCTGCCTGTCGACAGTCAGCAACGCATCGAAGCTGGACGATGGCGTAAACAGCAGGCTGGCACCGAAATTCTGGCTTTTGGACCCGCCGCGCTTCCGGTCGGCATTGGCTACGTCGCGATAGTAACCGTCGCTTTGCGTGTACATATAGAACGCTTTGGCGGCGAGCACGTCGGCAACGATCGGCGCGTTCAGCACATTACGGCTGCTGAAGCGGCCATAGCTGCCGAATTCCGCCTCCATCTTGCCGCCCAGTTCACCCGTCGGCCGCGAACGCTTGACGTTGATCACACCGGCAATCGTATTGCGGCCGAACAGCGTGCCTTGCGGTCCACGCAGAACCTCGATCGATTCTATGTCGAAAAAGTCCAGCATCTGCCCGGTGGAAGTGCCGATATACACGCCATCGATATTCACGCCGACAGCGGGATCGAAAGATTTTTCGATATCGGCAAAGGCAATGCCGCGAATCGAGATATTCGCGGCCGCCGCACCAGTGCCGCCGCTGGTGATGATAACGTTGGGCGCCGCGCCCTGAAGATCGCCGATGGTCAGCGCTGCCGCACCCTGAAGCTGGCTTCCCGAGATCGCCGTGATCGCGACAGGCGTTGTCTGGAGCGATTCACTGCGGCGACGGGCGGAGACGATGATTTCGGCCGGATCGCTTTCCTCACTGGCCGAAACGGCATCCTCACCGGCAGCGGCAAGCGCCGGAACAGCAAAACCGCCCAGCATGGACGTCGTGAGCGCTGCGACAAACAGCCGCTTGCATGCATTGAGTTTCATATTGTCCCTCATGAACATTTGTTCGCAACCTTATCGGTGCCGGATGGAAACCGATATGCCGCACCGTCGCCAGGACGTTTAACTGTCAATTGTCATAGGTGCGGGCCAGCCCGGTTCAGGCAAGCTGGCCAGGCACCTGGAGAAAGTCATCATGGCGACCAATCGGCGCTTGCTTCTCGTTCGCCGGCCCCACGGCGAACCCGTTCCGGATGATTTCCGTCTGGTGGAAGAAGCGGTTCCCGCTCCGCCACGCAACGGATTCGTCATACGCAATCATTACGCCTCTCTCGATCCCGCCCAGCGGGGCTGGATGGACGACGCCCCCAGCTATATGCCGCCGATCGCGCTTGGCTCCGCCGTGCGCGCAACCACCGTGGGCATCGTTCACACTTCCGACAATCCCGACTTCAGGCCCGGCCAATGGGTGCTCGGCATGAATGCTCTGGAAGACTATTCCCCCATGACTCCGGGCGGTTTCACCATGGCCATCGACGTATCGCGCGTGGCATCTCCGTCACATTTCCTCTCATCCATGGGTGCTGTCGGCCTGACCGCCTATTTCGGCCTGCTCGAAGTAGCCAAACCTGAAGCAAACGAGACATTGGTGGTTTCGGGCGCAGCCGGCGCTGTCGGGTCCGTCGTTGGCCAGATCGGCAAGATCATGGGGTGCCGGGTGATCGGCATTGCCGGCGGTGCTGCAAAATGCCGCAGGCTTATCAAGGATTACGGCTTTGATGCCGCCATCGACTACAAAGGAAAATCGGTACCCGAGCTTGCCGCGGAGATCGCCCTTGCGGCCCCCGCCGGCGCGGACATCGTTTTCGAGAATGTCGGCGGGAACGTGATGGACGCCGAATTGCTCAACCTGGCCAGGAAGGCCCGGATCGTGCTTTGCGGATTGATCAGCGAATACAACTCGCCCGACAAGATCGGCATCCGCAATCTCTGGCAGGTGCTTGCCCGGGAAGCGGTGCTCCATGGCTATCTGGTCACGGACTTCGTGCCCCGCTTTGCCGAGGCCGGCACAGTCATGGCCAGGTGGATGGCCGAAGGGAAGCTCCGCATGGATGAGGACATTCAGGTGGGGCTGGAAAACGCATATCCAGCCTTCATGCGGTTGTTTTCGGGCGCCAACACCGGCAAACTCATCCTAAAGATCGCCTGATATCGAAAAAACCGCATCGCCTGCCGATCGGGAAGCATGTCGCATCTGTGCAGCCCGGCGGGCTGCACAGGCGCAATCATCCCTTCATCACGGGAACCGGAGTTTGGCCGGTTTCGTCGAGAAAATACGCGATCCAGCGATGGAAAAACTGGTTGCCCGGTTCATTGCGGCCAAAGGTCTGATGCGCCATAGCGCCGCTTTCCAACCCGTTCTGCACTTTCAGCCCAAGAAAATAATCCTCTTCCAGCACGACATTATAGAAAAAATCGCACATTTCGTCGAGCGCACGCATACCCTCCTCGGTATCCGGCTTTTCGGGGAAAATGTAATTCAGAACCGTGGTGTTGCGATCAGGCGTCGGCCCCGGAAACAACTGGGCAAACTGGCACATCTCGGGCGCGAGGAAGAAACTGAAATTGGGGAAAAGCATCCGAATGAAATCGTAGCCGTTGTTCTCCTGGGCGCCCCATTCCCCACGCGGCAGGTCTTTCAGACGCGTGATGGAGTGCTGCGGGAAACCCAACCGGATATGCGGACCGAAGCCTTCATAGTCGGCGCGGTTCGACGGGGTACGGGTGGCGACGGTGTTCGTATGCGCGGCCTGGAAGTGATACCCTTCAAGATAGCCGTCATAGGCAACCTTCCAATTGGCTCCCTCCATCGGCCGGGCCTTGTGATAGTACCACTTCTCCAGACCGAGCGCGGCGAAATCCTCATACATGCCGCCCATCCAGGCTTTCGCATCGATCTCCAGTCCCGGCGTAAGGATCACGAAGATCATGCCGGCCTGCTCGTCACAGGGCAGTTCGGTCATATGCAGGGTTTCGCGATCTACGTTGCCGAAGGTCGATGCTTCGGCAATACCGATCAACTTGCCGTCGTTGGCATAGGTCCAGCCATGGTACGGGCAGGCAAAACGGGCGCAATTCCCCGTTCCTTCGCCGACCAGGTGCATGGCCCTGTGCTTGCAGACGTTCAGGAACGCGCGCGCGCGGCCATCCTTCGCACGGGTAATGACCACCGGCTTACCCAGCACGCTCATCGCTTTGTAATCGTTGATATTCGGCAGTTCGATCGTCAAGGCCAGCATCAGCGGCAAGCGCATGAAGATACGATCCATCTCCATCTGCCAACGGCCCGGATCGAGATAGTCCTTCACCGGCACCTGCATGATGTCCGGCGCCTGGTCGGTGGTTCGCGTTTCGACGAAATGCAGCATGCGTTCGGCTGCGTCACCGTATTGCTCGTAAAGCTGGGTCATTGCCGTAGCGTCCTCAATGCTGGAGATAACGGTCAAGCGCCTGGTGAAAATGGCGGATGCGGGTTTCCTGGTAGTCCCCGAGTTCGACGCGCTGATTCTTCGAAGCCTTCAGGCCTTCGTGAGTCAGTTCCATGTTCTCCATGTCCTGATCGACCACGCCGCCCAGAACGCCCAGTTCCGGCGCGTCCGCCCAGCGCTCGCTCTCGCCCAGCATGTGCAACGGCACACCGGCCGGGCGCGGCTGCCCTTCGGGAACGCGGGCAATAACACGCACTTCCATCAGGCAATGATCCTGATCCGGCCAGGGCCGCCAGCGATAGACGACATTGGGCATGAAACCGCCCCAGGGCGCGAAGTTCGGGAAAACATTATAAACCAGCGCATCGAGCAGTTCGGACTCTGAAATCCGGCTGTAATCACCGCCGAACATCTGCGCCGAGGTCGTCCGCATGGCCTCCCCCAGCGCTTGCCGCGCAGTTTTCCCCTCTGGCACCCGGACATTGGCGTTGTCCTTGTCGGGATCATAGTTATCGGCAGAGCGGCCATTGTATTTGCGGAATTCATCGACGATCCACTGCTCGGGCAATTCCGCGCGCTTGATGTGCGGAGAAATGACGCCGAAGGGCGTATAATTGACGTTCACATGCTCGCCCAGCACATGATAGGCCGCATTGGCATCGCCCGTGAACGGCATCAACTGTGGGTGCGTGACATAGGCGTGGTAGCTTTCCATGAATGCCTCCATGGTGATCTTCCAGTTCGCCTTCACGACTTTGCCGACCCAGGCCACGGTCACGCAATCCTCGTGCTTCCAGCGCTTGAAAAACTCGGGCAGCGGATCGAGATATTCCTCAAGTGACGGCCCCTCGGGATTGTCGCGGACGAAGATGTAACCACCCCAGGTCGCCACGGCAGCCTGGGGCAACTGCATCTTTTCGTCGGTCAGATGGGCGAAGTCCCACCGGCAGGGGATGTCGCGCAACGATCCATCGGTATTCCAGGTAAATCCGTGGAACGGGCAGATGAACCGGCTGGCGCTGCCACTATCGGCCTTGAGCTTGCGACCGCGGTGGAGACAGACATTGTGAAAGGCGCGCACCGTGCCGTCTTCCTGCCGCACGATCAGAAAAGACCGGCCCGCATTCTCATACGTCACATAGTCCCCCGGCTCCGGCATATCCTCGTCGCGCGCGGCGAACTGCCAGACGTTGGGCCACATTTTCTCGATTTCCCGCCCGAAGAACTCCGGCGAATAATAACGCGCCGCATCGATCGGTTCGGAGCCGAGATAACGGTAGCGGTCCTCCGCTACGAAAGCGGGAGGCTGCACATCGTCGGCGGCGAGAATATCCTCCCACCTGGGCCCGGGACAGCGGGCAACCTCATGCTCATCATCGTGATTGAAATCTGTCATCGGAACCTCCTGTCGGAAGACCGGAAGATACCTGCATCTGAAAACCGGCGTTTGGCCGAAATCAAAAAATGCCCCGCCACCGCCTATGCATTTGGATAGGAAAATGCGGATTTTACCGGTTTTCAGCCGCCCGGCAGGCAGGGGGTGCCCCCTGCCGCCATCAAAACTGGACGCGCTTGGTATAACCTCCGTCGATCACTACATTCGTGCCGGTCGTATAGGACGAAGCCGGGCTGGCGAGGAAAGCAATGGTCCTGGCCACCTCTTCCGGCCCGCCCCAGCGGCCAAGGGCAAAGCTGGCTTCGGCCGCCTGGTAAAGCTCGGGCGCAACGCCCTTGATGGCTTCCCAGTTACCGCCGGAGAAATAGATCGGCCCCGGCGACACCGCGTTGACACGAATGCCCTTGCCGCCGAGATGCTGGGAAAGCTGGCCCGAATAGGTCAACAGCGCCGCCTTGAGCGCATTGAACGCCTGCGGAACAAGGAAGGTTTCGGTGCCGGCAGTTGAACCGAGGATAACGATTGCGCCCGCGTCCGACTTTTCCAGATAAGGCTCCAGCGTTTCACAGCCGACCACCGTGCCCTTGATGTCGGTATTGAAGCAGGCGTCCCAATCCCCGGTCGCGCCCGAACCCGATGCGCTGGCGCTGGCGATGAATATGTCGCAGCCACCGAGCCGGTCGGCGGCTGACTTCAACCACGCCGCATAGCCATCGAGATCGCTCATATCGAGCGCTTCACCGATCACCTTGCCTCCATGGCGCGACAGGTCGGAGACAGCCTCCGCGACCTGTTCCGCGTTACGCGAGAAAAAGGCGACATCGGCGCCTTCCGCCGCAAAAACCTCAAGCGCCGCCCGGCCGATCCCGCGGCTGCCACCCGTCAGGATAACCTTTTTGCCCTTCAACCCAAGATCCATGGGAACTGCTCCTTACCCGGTGGTCGATAATCCAATAAGCCGTTTCGCCTTTCCCACGGGAATCCGCCACTCATATTTTGATCAGGATGGCTGGTTGAAACGGCGTGTTAGATTTTATTTGAAAATGCGCCTGCCTGTGCAAGCCGGCACCGGCCACCCGCAGTTCGCAATGCGTATAAGGATATGGGCAGCAATGGAACGTCTTGCCGGTAAAACCGCCGTAATCCTGGGGGCCAGCAGCTCCGGCAACATGGGGCAGCACATCGCCCGCCGTTTCATGGCCGAGGGCGCAAAAGTGATCGTCTCGGGCAGGAAGGCCGATGTGCTGGAAAGCTTTGCCGAAGAAACCGGCTGCGCCTGGACAGCCTGCGACCTGACCAGCAAGGTCAGCATCGACACCCTTGCCGAAACAGCGAACGAAAAGCTCGGCGGCATCGACATCGCGGTCAATTCGACTGGCTGGGGGTTGCTCAAGCCATTCCTGGAACACACTCACGACGATCTCGTGGCGATGACCGCACTGCAATATATCGGCCCTTATCACTTCTGCCAGGCAATGATCCGCAAGATGGCCCGGAACTCGGGCGGCCGCGGAGGCTCGATCATCCAGATCAGTTCGGCAACCGCCACGATCATGCTCAACGACCATGCGGCATACATGGGCACCAAGGCCGGCTTTGACCACGTCATTCGCTGCATCGCCCATGAGTTCGGCGGTGAGGGCATTCGCGCCAATTCGATCTCACCCGGTCTCACCGACACCCCGATGACCGCCGATGCCAAACAGGTTCCGGGCCTTTTCGCCTCTTTCCTTGCAGGCTACCCGCTGGGCCGCATCGGCACCTCGGACGACATCGCCGCAGCCGCCGTATTTCTGGCCAGCGATGAATGCTTCATGACTGGCGAAAATCTTCAGGTAAACGGCGGCCTGACACTGCGCCGCAACCCGACACGCGAGGAAACGCTCGCAGCGGTTGCCGCAGCGACACCAGAAAGGACATAAAAGCCCGCTTGAAAGCGCCCCATCCAGCGCGCCCTCGCACGGCAATCAGCACGCGGCGAGCATCGCCCTGATCGCTGCGCGCAGTTCGTCTTTGCGCACTTTGCCCGAAGCCGTTCGGGGAAAATCCTCGACGAATTCGAAACGTTCCGGAATTTTCTGCTTCGCCAGCCCGCTGGACGCAACGTGAGCGGCCAATTCCTCCGGTGCCGGGATTGGTCCGTGGGCAATAATATATGCACAAACGCCCTCGCCGAGCCGCACGTGCGGCATGGCGACAACGCTCGCCTCCCGCACCGCCGGATGGCTATGCAGCACATCCTCTATTTCTTTGGCCGAAATATTTTCACCGCCACGAATGATCAGATCCTTTTTGCGGCCGGTGATGGTAAGCGCCCCCTCGACCGAACGAATGCCAAGGTCGCCGGTGCGGAAAAAGCCATCGGCGGTGATCGCCTCAGCCGTCTGCCCGGCATCGGCATACCCCATCATCATGCCCGGTCCGCGCGCCAGGATCTCTCCCTCCTGACCCGGCGGCAGATTGTTATCGTCGGCATCGACGACACGAACCTCATAGTCGACGATCTGCCCATCGGTGGTTGCGGCCAAGGCTTCGTCATGGGGCCAGCCGAATGTGACAAGCGGCACTTCCGAAGCACCGAACACGCGGAAGGCGCGGCAATCGGCAAAGGCAGCGTTGGCCATCGGAATCACATCGTTGGGGATCGCGGCTCCCCCACAGGCGAAGAAGCGGAAACCGGGCAATCGGTTGCCCGTCCCCCTGGCGGCAGCGGCCAGTTCAACGAGAAACGGTGTCGCCGCAACCGTCCCGACAATCGCATGACGACCAATCAGCTCAAGCGCCGCTGTCGCATCCCAGCTTTCCATCAGCACAGTCCGCGTGCCGCAAACCAGTGGCGCCTCGAGTCCGTTGGCGAAACCGGATATGTGCGTGACCGGCGACGGCATCAGCAGCGCCTCGCCCGCCCTGACTCCCCAATGGACACCGCTCCGCTTCAGGATGAAGGAGAGTGTCACATGGCTATGCAGCACTCCTTTGGGCCGCCCCGTCGTGCCCGAGGTATAGAGTACCATCTTGACACCCAGGGGATCGACTCGAGGCCGCATGAACACCGTATCGCGCCCCTCGGCAAGCAGGGCGGCATAATCGCCCGCCCCTTCGCCACGCACGGTGAATATGTGGGCAAGGTCGGGCAGGCCCGCCTGGATGCGGGCAGCCATGGCGGCAAAATCGCAAGCGCGAAAGGACGTCGGCACAAAGATCGCGCGGGCGCGGCAGTCGCCGAGCATCTGCGACACTTCGTGATCGCGGTAGATGGGCACGATGGGATTGACGATCAGGCCCGAAAGCGCTGCCGCCAGATTTATCACCGCCGCTTCACGCCAGTTCGGCATCTGGAAAGCGATAACGTCACCGGGCCGCAACCCGCGTCCGTGAAGCGCTGCGGCCAGCGCCTCGGCGTCCGCCACCAGTTCGGCGCGTGTCATCCGCGACGCACCTTCGATAAAGGCAACGCATTCGGGATCTTCATCCGTCAGTTCGTAGGCCAGATCGGCAATTGTCCGCTCATCCCACCGCCCATTGTCCATAAAGGCGCGCTGGTGCGGCGCGGGAATATCCAGCCAGGCCCAAGGGGGCGCAATCCTCTCGTTCATGCCCGATGACTGCCCTTGTCATGTCTCGCCGCCAACTGGTGAAAAGGCAAGGTGCCTGTCAATAGTCGCAGCTTGCCGCTCCCCTTCTCCCTATGCTTAACTTGCCCGGCAAGACGTAATCGGAGAGAAAGCCGTGGAGCCTGTCCAGCGCATCGGCAACGTCGCGGAAATCATGCCCGATTGGTGCCCCGAGAGCGATCCACCCGCTCCACGAACCGCAGATGTAGGGTTGTAAAATGCACCCGATCTCACTCGCTTCAGGCGTACTTCCCGAATTCGGCCCTGTCGAAACAGTGGAAGCAGCGAAGGCCGGCGGGTTCGACGCCGTTGGCTTATGGATCGAACCGGCGGACTGGACCAGCAGCACGACGCGCGCTGTACGTGCCGCATTGGCGGCCACCGGCCTGCCGGTGCTCGACATAGAGGTTGTCTGGCGGCGGCCCGACATCCCGTTCGACGATCACCGCAAAATCATCGACATCGGGGCAGAACTGGGAGCGGCAAACGTACTGTGTGTCTCGTCCGATCCCGACCACGGCGCAACAGCGGGATGGCTTGAGGATCTTTGTCGCCATACCGAAGGCAGCGGCATCCGCATCGCGTTGGAATTCGGCATTTTTACAGAGGTAAAGGAACTGGCCACAGCGCTCTCGATTCTGGACAAGGTCGGCCACCCGCTTCGCGCACTGCTGGTCGATCCCATCCATGTCGACCGTTCAGGCACGACACCGGAACAACTCGCTGCCATCGACCCGCATCTGCTGCCCTACGCGCAGTTTTGCGATGCAGGTGCCCGGCGGCCCGATCCGGCAGATTACGATGCGATCATCACCGACGCCGTCGACTTGCGCGAGCAATGTGGCGAGGGTGTCCTGCCGCTGGCCGCCATACTGGGCGCCCTGCCCGCCCGCATTCCCCTCAGTATCGAACTGCGGTCCCGCGCCCTGCGCGAGACTCACCCGCAGGCCGTACCCCGCGCCAGGGCCGTGGCCGAAGCGACACGCCGTTGGCTTGGGAGCATTACATGACCATAACGACAGTAACTCTGCTCAAACGACGCGCCGGAATGAGCAAAGCGGACTTCATCGCCTATTACGAAGAACACCATCGCCGTATCGGTGAACGGGTTCTGGCTGGCTTTGCCACCCGCTATGTCCGCCGGTTTCTTCATTCCATGGACGATACGGAAGAACCCTGCGATGCCGACGTTGTCACCGAGATCGATTTCCCCGACGAGGCCACGCGCGATGCCTGCTTCGCTGCTCTGGCCACCCCCGAAACGGCAGCGATGATCGCCGAGGACGAAGCCCGCCTGTTCGACCGCAGCCGTATCCGCACGTTCTCGGTGGAGGAACGGCATTCACAGCTGTAGAGCGAAACGGGCCATTCACTCCGAAAAGACGGTCCGGTACTCACGCCGGACAAAGCGCCAGCGCCCATCGATACGGCGCAGTTCATCGTCATAGCGTCCGGTTGCATATACGCGCTTGCCGCTGGCCGGATCGTCGTAAATCTCGATCGTGTAGGCAACGGAAGTTGCGGTATCGCCATCCACCTCGATCGCCCCCGGATTCATGAAATAAACCATCGGCTTCGTGCGATTGTCGAGGCCGTAATGCTTCATCGATTCCGTCCAGCCGGCGACGATGGCCTCCTTGCCGGAAAATCCACCGAGATCGGGATATTCGGGAAGCGCCCAATAGGCATCGTCCGCCCAAATCGAACTCCACAGATCCGGGTCCATGGTCATCACGCTATGCGCGTGGGTATCCATCAACTCGCGGATCTCCAGACGATCCGCCAATGTCCCGACAAAAGCCATTATCCTCTCCCTACCAGGCGTGGGGCTCACCGTTCCACTTGTAGAAATCCCCCGAACGCTCAAGCGTCCATTCTGCGGCCATTTTCCTGATGCCGGCCGCGCTTTCCTCGGGCGTGATGTCGGCTTCGGGGCCGCCCATATCCGTCTGGACATACCCCGGATGGAGATTGCCGACGACGATCCCGCGATCCCTGAGATCGATCGCGACCGAGCGCATCATGCGGTTGAGGCCGGCCTTGGCCGCGACATAGGCATAGAAGCCGCCATAAGGCCAGGTCGAGGCCGCAAGCTGGCTGGAAATGTTGATCACTTTCGCGCCGGGAGCAAGGCGCGGCAGGAACCCGTGGAGAACCCGCAAAGGCCCTTTGAGCATGATATTGATGACATCGTCGAACACCGCCCAATCGGCGCCGTCCAGTTCCGGCGCCACAACGCCCGTCACACCGGCGACATTGTAGAGAACATCGATCGGGCCATCCCCCGTGGATGCGGCTCCCGCGCGAACCGAAGCGTCATCCCCCACATCCATCGCATGAACCGTCAGCAGGCCGCCCGAACCGGCAGCCAGCCGGTTCAGCGCTTCGGCGGAGCCCGGGTTGCGGACCAGCGCGAAAACACGATCGCCCTGCGCCAGATGCTGCCGGGCAAGTTCGTATCCGATCCCGCGGGCCGCCCCGGTAATTGCCACATTCGTCATCAGGGCTTCCTTCCTTCGAGCCAGTCGTTGAGCACTTCATGAAAGAAGCGCACGCGCGTTTCCTGTGCGGGCAGATAGGCGTCCGTATAACCCCTGGAATGCATTCCCGCCTGCATGCCTTCCGCCAGTTCCATATCCTGATAGACGATCTGGCCGGCCAGTTCGGGAATGCCCCTGCCCTCGTCAAAGTCACGAAACTCACACACAGAGGCTTCGTGGAAGGGTTTCGGCCCGGCCATAATCGATTCCACGATTTCCTGCCCCGCTACCGGAAAGGCCATGCACCACAGATCGAAGAAGCACTTTTCAGGGTCATCGGGGTGCGGTTCGGAGCGGAAGAATACGAGATTGTCGGGCAGGAAGCTGATCGTCACATTGGGGAAGATCACCGTATGCGGGCTGTCGGTGATTTCCTCGTCGTTCATGTGCTCATAATGGAGATAGCCGCGCGCCTTCCAGTCGCGCTGCTTGGCCGCCTTGAGATCGAGCCAGCCCTGCATCGCCATTTCCTCATAAGAGGCGTAGCCGTCCGGGTCGATGCCCCAGGCCCGGAGGATCATCTTGTAGGGATGCGGCACATCCTCCGGCAAGCGATCGGACAGCGACGGGCGCATCGGCTGCACCGTGCGCCCATGCCCGGCGGGCCACATCTCGTGCCTGGCGGTATCGACATCCTGATCGATCCATGGCGGCACCTGCGGATGGGCGGTGCGCGTGTGGTAGCTTTCCGAGAAATTGTCGGTAACGAATTTCCAGTTGGCGTTGAGCGCGATGCGATACCAGGCCACACGCACCGCTTTTTCCATCGGATAGCGGGCATAGACATCGGGCAGCGGCGCCAGATATTCGTGCAGGCCGGGGCCTTGCTCCGCCATGGTGTACCAGACGAAGCCGCCCCAGGTATCGCAACGCAGTTCCCTGAGCGACAGCTTGCCGCAGGGATCGCCCTGCGGAAAATCGCCTGCGTCCTGCGCGTGGACGAGCTTGCCGTCCAGCCCGTAGCGCCAGCCGTGATAAGGGCAGGAGAGCGTATCCACCGAGGACGTGCCCCGCACCATGCGCATACCGCGATGGGCACAACTGTTGTAAAAGGCACGGACCGAGCCATCGGCCTGCCGGACCGCGACGACCGATTCCTTCATGAAGTCGTGGACCATGAAATCGCCCGGATCGGGGATATCGGCCAGGCGCCCGGCGATGTGCCAGATGCGCGTCCACAGCCGGTCCCACTCCCTTTGCGCGAATTCAGGGGAATAGTAACGATCGCCGGTGATCGGATCGCCGCGCAGATTGGCCGGATCGCGACCCTGGAGCGGCGCCGCAGCGTCCGCAGGCTTGTTCATGTCCATCGGCTCCCGTCCTGACACATCTGTCCCGTTGTCGATTCCTTATGGCCGCAAGTCTGGTGGCACGGCCGCAACGGCGCACCTGTCACTTGTGCGAGAAAACGGATCGGCAGGCACGCCTAATTAAAATCGCAGGTGTGTGACGCTTCGGGGAACGCCACAATGCCAGGCCAGCCCACCCGGTTGTGGGCGCCTGACAAAACAGCGTAAACCGCTGGATAGAGAGAAAGAGAAAGATGAACAGGGCTATTTCATACCTGCTGCTCGGCAGCGCCAGTGTCGCGCTGACTTTCGGGACCGCATACGCACAAGACGCCGAAGACGGTTCCGGGGGGCTGGAGGAGATCGTCGTCACCGCGCAAAAGCAGGCGCAAAGCCAGCAGGACGTGCCCATCTCGGTCACGGCGATGACGGGGGCCATGCTCTCCGCCGCACAGGTCAACAACATCGCCGACATGGGGGCCTCGATCCCCAACGTGCAGATCAACACCTTCTCGAACTCGCCCGATTCCGCGGTTTTCACGATCCGGGGCGTTGGCGTGAATGATGCCGACCCCTATGTCGGCACGACGGTTTCCGTAGTGGTCGATGGCGTCGTGGTGGGTGTGAATACCGCTGCGCTGCTCTCGCTGTTCGACATCGACCGCGTGGAAGTGCTGCGCGGACCGCAGGGCACGCTGTTCGGCGCGAACACCACGGGCGGCGTCATCAATGTCGTCACCAAGCAGCCCACCGGCAAATTCGGCGGCGATGTTGAAGTGGTTTACGGCAACTACAACCACATCGAAGTGAACGCCGCGCTGAACTTCCCGATCACCGACAATCTGGCGGGCAAAATCAGCGTGCTGCACAACGGCATGGATGGCTATTTCCGCAATGTCGCGGACGGCCGCCGCCTCGGCAAGCGCGACATGACCACGCTGCGCGGTTATCTCAAATACGATTCCGGCAATTATGACGCGACGCTGATCGGCGAATATGTGCGCAGCCGCAACGGCTCGCAGACAGGCGTGGTCGTCGCCGGACCGGGCGATCTGTTCTACCGGCCGGGAGAAACCACCGATCCTTTCTCGTTCACGCGGGGATTCAGCGGTGATCAGCCCGATACCAACGACCGCGATGCCTATGCGGTAACGCTGACCCAGAACCTGAAGACCGGCATCGGGGATATCACCTCGATCACCGCCTATCGCGAATACGACAACAACCTCTATTCCGACGACGATGCCGTCACGGACGTTTTGCTGCAAACCCATCGGCGGATCAAACATCATCAGTTCAGCCAGGAACTGCGCGATCTCGTCGATCTGACCGACAGCACGAGGCTGATCATCGGCGGCTATTATTTCCGGCAGCACTACACGCTGGACCAGCAGACCAAGCAGGACGGGTTCCTGCCCGGCCTGGGCAATCCGCAAACGCAGGAACAGACCGACTGGTCGATCTCCGGCTTTGCCCAGCTCTATCAGGATATCGGGCCGAACCTGCGTTTCCAGGCCGGTATCCGCTACAGCCACGAAACGGTCGATGCGATCTCCACCACTGCCGGGTCCATGAACCCGAGCGGCGTCTCCCAATTCAACGATCCGATCACTCCCGGCTCGCTGATCGTCGCAACCGGCAAGAAGTCCTGGAACAACGTGGGCTGGAAAGTCGGGCTGGACTACAAGCCCTCGGACACGGTGATGCTCTATGGCTATTACGCGCGCGGCTTCAAGTCGGGCGGCTTCAACGGGCGCATTGCCGTGAAGGAGGATATCGGACCGTTCAACCCGGAAAAGCTCGATACGCTGGAAGCCGGGATCAAGGCCGATCTGCTCGACCGGCATCTGCGGATCAATCTGGCGGCGTTCTACAATTTCTATTCCAACATGCAGGTGGTCCAGAACATCACATTCCCGACGGGTGAGAACTCGGCCGCGATCCACAATGCCGGCAAGGCACGCACCAAGGGCTTCGAACTGGAAGTCACGGCTTTGCCGACAAAGGGCCTGACGCTTACCGGCTCGCTCGCCTATCTCGATGCCAAATATAAGGAGTACGATACGCAAACGCTTGGTGCAGGCGGCGTTATGGTGCCGGTTTCCTTTGCCGGCAACGTCCTGATGAATTCGCCCAGGTGGAGTGCGTCTTTCGGCATCAACTGGGAAACCGCCCTGGGCGGAGGCACGCTCACCACCACGGGCCAATACAGCTACACCAGTTCCAAATACACCGCCTATACCAACCTGCCCGCCGAACGGATCGGGGCGGTCAATCTCGTCAACGCCAGCATGAACTGGGGGCCTGACGATGCCGGCTGGAAGATAGGCGCATATGCCCGCAATCTTTTCAACGAGCATTATTTCAACCAGAAGCTGTATCTTGCCGGGATCGGAACGCTCGCATCGCTCGGCACGCCGCGCGAATATGGCGTGAATTTCCGGTATCATTTCTGATGGGCACGCTGGATATTCAACCCGGCTGCGCAGCCCGGATCGGTTCGACGATCCGATCCGGCGCGTTTACCGGTGCGAATTTCTGAGCAGTTTATTCCTGCCCCGGCCGGCACATCCGGCCGGGGCAGTTTTTTTGGATGCTAACGGAACAACCGGGATATGACCACCGCAGCCCTCGGCGCCAGACACGCCATCCGCAATATCCTGGCCGTTCACAGCCGCGGTGTCGATCGCGCCGATCTGAACCTGCTCGCCTCGGCTTACCATGACGATGCAACGGTCGATTACGGCTTCTTCACCGGCCCGGCGCAGACATTCGCCGAAATTCTCTCGGGCGCGCAGAAAAACGCGCTGCCTTCCCTGCATCGAACGGCCAATTGCGAAATCCGCGTCGACGGCGAACGGGCCGTCTCGGAAAGCTACGTCATCGCCTATGTCGAGGAAGCCGAAATACAGCGCATGGTCTTCGGCCGTTACCTCGACAGGCTGGAATGCCGCGACGGGGCATGGCGGCTGACTCACCGCCGCTATGTTCTGGACAGCAACACCAACCGCGCGAACACCGCCGTCCGCGCCGACCCGCCGGTCACCAGCGATCATTTCGTGCCGGAAGGCGGCAAGGGCGCCAGCGATCCCGGCCGCGCCCTCATCGCCAGACATGAAGCCGCCTCCCATCTTCTGCATAAGGCTCCCCCGATGAACCCTACCGAAGAAGCACTCCATGCAGCGCTCGCGCGTGAGGCGATCCGCCCCCTGCTGACCGGCTATTGCCGCGCCGCCGACCGGGCCGACGCAGAGCTTATGCAATCGCTGTTCTGGGAGGATGCCGACATCATCTCGGGCATCTGCAACGGTTCTCCGGCCGAATTCGCATCCGCCGTCACCGCTTTCATCACCGCGAATCTGGAATCCTGCTTCCATTCCATTGCTAACGAATGGATCGAGGTGAAAGGCGATCATGCCGTGGGCGAACACTATATCATCGCCCATAACCGCGCCGGCGGCTCGGATACGCTCACCGGCGGCCGCTATGTCGACAGCTATCAACGGCGCGACGGCGTGTGGAAAATCGCCAGCCGCACTTTCGTCTGCGATTGGACGGCCACTCACCCCACCACGTTCGAGGCGTCGGGCTTCTACGAAGGTCTGACAACGCGCGGATGCTATGGCAAAACCGATCCGGTCTATGATCACTGGGCCAGCCTGTGATCACCTGCCCCCGGCGGAACCCGGTCCCATGGAACGGCAAGGCGATATAGCAGCCGGGATTCCAGTCAGCCGCCACATAGCTTGAAGGGTGCCCTTATGAACGCTGAACCAACGCTGTCGCGTTATTCCGCCGAATACGACCCGCCGGTACGCGGCGACACCATCACTGCGGAACGCTATATTTCGCGTGAATGGATGGAGCTTGAAAACCGCCATCTCTGGCCGAAAGTCTGGCACCTGGGCGGCGTGATCGCCGAGTTCGAGGAGCCGGGTGACATCGTCCGCCACAATTTCGGCAAGGACTCCGTCATCATGGTAAAGCAGGAGGGCGGCGCGATCCGCGCTTTCTACAACACCTGCCCGCATCGCGGAAACCGCCTGATCCTCAACGATTCCACCTGCATGCCCAGCATTACCTGCGCCTATCATAGCTGGAAGTTCGATCTGGATGGCACGCTGATAAAGGTTCAGGATCCGGATGATTTCGCAGGCGGTGATCCGTGCGGAAAACTTCGGCTTGCCGAATTGCGCTGCGAAACCTGGGGGCCGTTCGTCTTCTGGTGCATGGACGATGACGCAGCGCCTCTTATCGAATGGCTGTCCCCATTCCCCGAGCGTCTGGCCGGCTACGGTCTCGACAACTGGGTCCGCGTGCTGAAACTTTCGAGCGATTGCGAGTTCAACTGGAAAATCGTCCGCGATAATTTCAACGAGAGCTACCACCTCCCTACGATCCACCCGGAAGTCGCCACGTTCATCAACGACGGCCTGCCCAGCACGCTGTTCGAGATGTACCCTTCAGGGCATAATTCCATGTGGATGGTCGGCCATCAGGCTACGTCCCGCAAGGACTACGAAAGCGGAAAAACCCCTTCTCCGCTCGACGAGATCGCCCGGGGATGGGGCATCGACCCGGACGAATATACGGGCCGGACAAGCGGCATCCGCCAGGCAGTGATCGAGGCGAAGCGGCGCCTTGGGCCGCAGCGCGGCTATACCAATTATGCCGACATGAGCGATCAGCAACTGGCCGACTATTTCCACTGCACGCTGTTTCCCAACCTGACGCTCACGATGTCGCCGGAGCAATGCCAGATTCTGCGCACGGAGCCGCATCCGACCGATCCCGAGAAATGTATTTTCCAGCACTGGTGCCTTTACCCGCCCATCGAGGGCATGAAGGAAGTCGAGACACCGATCGGCATGGCGCCGCTGGAACACGACGCCGTCCATTATCACACGCGCTATGGGGACGGCATATCGCTCGGCTTCGTCGCCGATCAGGATCTTTCGATCGGAACGACCCAGCAGCAGGGCCTTAATTCGCGAGGCTTCAAGGGCTGCACCCTGCCCTTGCAGGAAAAGCGCATCCAGCGGTTCCATGAACTGCTCAACGACATGGTTCTCGGCAAGGACTGATCTTATGACGGCAATCCCCGGCGTTCCCGGCCCGCATTTCATGCAAGTGGCCTTTATCGTTGAAGATCTGGAAGCGGCAGCGCTCAACTGGATTCGCACAACCGGCATCGGCCCTTTTTTCACCGTGCCCCACATCCAACTCGCCGAGTACGATTACCGGGGCGTGAAAGGTTCCGGCCTCGATTTCTCGGTTGCGATCGCCCAGTCGGGCGGAATCCAGATCGAGTTGATCCAGCAACACTGCGACAGCCCATCGGCCTATCGCGACACCATCGCGCGGGGGCAGCAGGGCTTTCATCATCTGGCGATCTATTGCGAGGATTACGACGCGGCCTATGCGCATTATAGCGCACAAGGCTTCAATCCCGCGGTCAGCGGCATATTCGGCCCCTTGCGCTTCAGCTATTTCGATACCTCTGCGGCGATCGGCTGCATGGTCGAGCTGATAGAGGAAGACCCCACCGAAACCGACTTTTTCAAGCGCATTGCCGCCGCAGCCGAAGGATGGGACGGTGTCACGGAGCCCTTGCGTCCGGGCTTTCCGTCCTGAACACAGCGCGGTGAAGCCTGCCTGCCGGAATGCACGACTGGCATTTTGTCGAGTCGACACAACCGGCGGCAGGCTTACCAACCGACATTGAAGCAGGGTGGGAGAGAGCCTCGCAATGACAGCCATATCCGTCGATCGTCGCCGCCTGCTTGCCGGTGCAAGCATGGTGGTCGCATCCTCAGCCGTCGGCACGACTGCCGCGGTCGCCAAACCGGCCGCCGGTTCCGAACGATGGGACCATGAGGCCGACGTCGTGTGCATCGGCAGCGGCGCGGCCGGCAGCACTGCTGCCGTCATCGCCGCCACCGAAGGCGCCAGGGTGCTCGTCCTGGAAAAAATGCCGATCGCCGGCGGCACAACCGCCAAATCGGGTGGTGTTTGCTGGATTTTCAATAATTTCATTCTCCAGCAACAGGGCATTGCCGATTCGAAGGAAGACGCGCTGAAATATGCGGTGCGTTATGGTTTTCCCCGCGAATACGATCCTGCCAGCCCGACACTGGGGCTCGACCAGAATCGCTATCGCGTGCTCGAAGCCTTTTACGACAAAGGCTCGGTCGCCATCGATCGTCTGCGCGAGCTGGATGCGGTACAGTTCAAGCAGTTCCGCATGTTCCAGATCGATCGTCCGGCGCCCGACTATGCCGATCACCTGCCCGAAGACAAAGTACCGATCGGCCGCACGCTGGAGCCGGCGGTCGGCGCCGGCGCAACCGAAGGCGGCAGCAGCCTCGCCACCCGGCTGCACGCCTTTCTCGCCGACAAAAATGTGCCGATCATGCTGGAAACAGCCGTGACGAAGATCGTCCGGAATAGCAGCGGCCGCGTCATCGGTGTCGAGGCCGACCAGGCCGGAAAAATCATCCGGGTCAAGGCGAACCGCGGCGTGGTTTTCGGCAGCGGTGGCTATTCGCACAATGTCGACCTGTGCATACGACACCAGCCCTGGGTTTACGGAACCTGCTCGCTTCCGGGCTCGACCGGCGACTTCATCACGATGGCCCAGACCGCCGGCGCCATGATGGGCAATCTCGGCTATGCCTGGCGCAGTCAGGTTGTGCTCGGCGAGGCATTGCAGGCACGCGGCGTGGGTTTGGGCGCTTTCGTGCTGCCCGGCGATTCGATGATTCTGGTCAACAAGTACGGCAAGCGCGTCGTGAACGAAAAACGCGACTACAACGACCGCACGCAAGCGCATTTCCCCTATGACCCGTCGCATGAAGACTATCCCAATCACCTGCTGTTCATGCTGTTCGATGAGCGCTCGATCGATGCCTTCGGCGGCGCATTTCCGTTCCCGGCCAACAAGGGTGAACAGCCGCACCTGATCGAAGGGGCGACCTGGGACGAGGTATTCGGCAAAGTCGATGCCCAGCTCAAACTCTGGGAGAACCGCACGGGCAGAGTACGTCTCGCCGAGGGCTTCGGCGACGCTGCCAGAAAGACGATCGAAACCTATAACGGCTTTGCAAAAGCGGGAATCGACCCGGATTTCAACCGCGGCAAATACCTCTATGACCGCGAATGGCATCATCTGTTCTCGGCCCGCAGGGAGGGCACGAAATTCCCTGAAAACCCTCATCCCAATATCACGATGCACCCATTTGCCGATAAAGGGCCATTCTATTGCATCGTTCTCGGCCCCGGCACTCTCGACACCGCGGGCGGCCCGCAGATCAATGCCGAGGCACAGGTTCTCGGAATCGACGGCGCTCCCATTCCGGGGCTTTACGCGGCCGGCAACTGCATCTCCTCCCCCACCGGGCAGGCCTATCTGGGGGCGGGCGCGACAATCGGCCCCGCCATAGCCTTCGGCTATATCGCCGGTAAGAACGCATCGAAGGGATAGGAGCCGTGAAACGCAAACCTGTCCTCGCCGCAGCCTTGTTCGCGGCCATGACAACAGCGCTTTATGGTGCAGGCAACGCTTCCCCTGCGAATCCGCCGGTAACCTATACGCGCGACATCGCGCCCATCTTCGGCAGGACTTGCGCCACCTGTCACATGATGGGCACCGAAGCCGGGCGCATATCGCTGGTGCCCGGCCGCGCCATAGCATCGACCGTGAATGTCGCCTCTGCCGGAGCCCCTGCCTTCAAGCGGATCGTCCCCGGCAAGCCCGATCAGTCATACCTCATCATGAAACTTGAAGGAACGCATATCGCCAGGGGCGGCACAGGCGCGCGCATGCCTTTCAATGCGCCGCCGCTGCCCCCCGAAAAGATCGGACTGATCCGCCGCTGGATCGCGGATGGCGCCAAGCCGTAAACCGCCGCACCCGGAACACACTGTCCGGCGGTTATGAGGAAGTCCTGCCCAACGCTTGTTTTTCAAACCTGGCTGAAACCACCGTCCATCAGAAATTCCGCGCAAGTGGCGAAACTCGCAGCTTCCGAGCAAAGATAGACAACCCCGCCGGCCATTTCCTCCGCACGGCCCAGACGGCCTATCGGATGATCGCGTGTCATGGCTTCTATCGCCAACTGGCGCGAAGGAGCCGCGCCCAGTTCGACATAGCGATCGATGATCGACGCCAGCATGGGTGTTTCGATACCGCCCGGATGCACACTGTTGCAGCGGATATTATAGCCGAGCGCCGCGAATTCGGCCCCCATGCATTTGGACAGCATCTTCACAGCGGCCTTGCTGGTGCAGTAGGCCGCGTTGAATGCCGCACCGCGCAAGCCGCCCACACTTGAAAAGTTGACGATGGACGCACCGCCTTTGCGGGCTTTGCCCCCTTCCCTGAGCAACGGCAGGAGGATTTGCGTGCCGATCACGATCGAATCCACATTGATCGCGTTGACCCTGCGAAATTCACTCAGCGGGGTTTCCTCGATCTTGCCGACAATCGAAATGCCTGCGGCGTGGACCAGTGCATCAAGGCGGCCATGGTCGGCCATGACCATATTCCTGACCGCCTGCCAATCGGACTCGCAAGTCACATCGTGGCTCAGGTAACGGGCAGCGCCCTCGACATCGGCGCCCTGCGCCAGATCCGTGGCGATGACCGTTGCTCCGGCCTCCTGCATCGCCTTGACCACGCTCCGGCCGATGCCGCCAGCAGCACCCGTCACCACAGCCACGACACCGGGAAGTGCAATCGTCATCAACGATCTCCTTACTGGGCGGTCCAGCCACCATCGATGACCAGTTCCGCACCGGTCATGTAACTGCTGTCTTCACTGGCGAGGAAAAACACGCCGCTCGCCAGCTCATCGGGTTCGGCCAGACGCCCGAGCGGCGTCTGTGCGGCAACCGCGTCATAAATATCCTGGGCCTTTTCCGCAGCGCCCTTGTCCACCCAGCGCTGGAAGCCTTCACGCAGCAACGGTGTGAAAACGAAACCGGGATGCAGCGAATTTGCCCGGATCGGCATGCGCTTGCTGGCAAATTCCACAGCGATGGATTTGGTGAACAGCCGAACCGCCCCCTTGCCGGCATTATAGGCGGACGTGTCCGTATAGCCGACCAGGCCCATGATCGAACTGACGTTGACGATCGAGGCGCCGCCGCGAAAATCCCGGCCGCTTTCCGCCATCATCGGCACAAAGGTCTTCACGCCCAGGAATACGCCGTCCACATTGACGGCCATGATCTTGTGCCACCCCTCCATGCTCAAGCTCTCGACCGGCCCGGTCAGGTCGATGCCGGCATTGTTGACGAGGACGTGAAGCTTGCCGTGGCGCTCGAAAACGGTGTCCCTGGCGCGCTGCCAGTCATCTTCGCGGGTTACGTCGGCCTGCACATAACTGGCCGCCTGTCCAAGCGATGACAGGATCGTGCAGGCGTATTCACTGTCCGGCGCATCGATATCCGACAGGACAACCTCCGCCCCTTCCGCCAGGAGGCGCTGGACGCAGGCAAGGCCGATGCCGCGCAACCCGCCCGAAACGAAGCAGACTTTGCCCTTGAGCCGCAGAGAACCAAGGTCGCTCATACTCCCATCATCCCTGCCGTCGTTGCACCATCGATCACATATTCGCTGCCGGAAACGAAAGCAGCCTCATCCGAAGCCAGCCATGCAACCAGCCCCGCGATTTCCTCTACGGTCGCCATGCGCCGCAACGGCGACATGCCTTCATAGGCCGCGCGCGCCGCCGCCGGATCGCCCGCACTGTCGATCAGATTGGAAATCATCGCCGTCTCGACCACGCCCGGCAGTATGGCATTGGCACGAATCCTGTACCCCCGGTTGCCGCAATGCATCGCCGCCGATTTGATCAAGGCGACCACGGCCGCCTTGGACACCGAATAGGCGACGAAATTGCCCATGGCACGATGGGCATTCATGGACGAATTGACGATGATCGAACCGGTCGGCCCTTCCGGGTTGCGCTTCATCGCCCGGATCGCATGCTGGACGGTCAGCATCACACCGGTCTGATTGACGGCGATCACCCCTTCCCACCCCTCGATCGAGATATCCTCCACATTGCTGTCGCCATGTTCCGTTCCGGCATTGGCGAAAGCTATGTCGAGACGGCCGAAATCCGTCAGAATCCTGTCCATCAACCGGTCCCAGGATGCGGCTTCCTGTACCCTGTGCGCTTCGAAACAGGCTCCGGTCTCGGCACAGAGCCCGGTGGCCGCTGCCTCATTCGATCCGGTGAAGACAACTTTCGCGCCCTCGCCTGCAAGACGGCGAACCGTTCCCGCTCCGATTCCCGAAGTACCGCCTGTAACCAGCGCAACCTTGCCTTGAAGCCGTTTGCCCACGGCATCCTCCTGCTTTTTCGATATGTACGGTTTGACGGATTGATTGCAGTTGGCAACCTATGCTTTCGGCAAGGTGACGCGGAATATCCGCCAGTCCAAAGTCGGCGCGTAGCTTTCTCATCGGGAATGAAGGATTCGCTTGTATGGCTGATAAGGATGCTCATCTGAGCGGAGGGCAGGCGCGCTGCCCGGGAACCGGCTGGCATGACCTGATGGCACAGGATTCACGCACGCCGCCAGCCAGTCTGACCGAGGAGCATTACGAATATCTGGGTTCCGGCCCGATCGACGCCTCGCGTTATACCAGCGAGGAATTCGCCCGCCTCGAACGGGAGCGTGTGTGGCCCTACGTCTGGCAATTCGCCGCACGGGAGGAGGATATTCCCGAGCCGGGCGACTATACGGTTTTCGAGAACGCCGGGCGTTCCTATCTCGTCTGCCGCCAGGACGACGGCTCCGTCCGCGCCTTCCATAATGTCTGCCTCCACCGCGGCCGCAAACTGCGCCACGAGGACGGGGCCACGGACAGGTTTGCCTGCCCGTTCCACGGCTTTGCCTGGAACAAGGACGGCAGCTTTGAAGGTATGCCGTGCCAATGGGATTTCCAGCACCTCGCCGCGGAGGAGATGGGTCTGCCCGAAGCTGAAGTGGCAAGCTGGCAGGGTTACATCTTCCTGCGCGAAGAGCCGGGCGGCCCCGGCCTGGAAGAATTTCTCAGCCCATTGCCCGATCATTTCGCCCGCTGGCGGCACGACGAATGCACGACCGTAATCTGGGTGGCCAAAGAAGTGGCCGCCAACTGGAAGGTAACGGCCGAGGCATTCATGGAAGCCTGGCATACCGTCGTCACCCACCCCCAATTGCTGCCGTTTACCGGTGACTGCAACGCGGCCTACTGGAATTGGGGCGACAACATCAATGTGAACCTGGTGCCGTTCGGCATTCTCAGCCCCCATCTCGATCCCACAGGGAAGAACCAGCAGTGGATTGTCGATGAGTTCATCAAGTATAACGGACGCTCGGCAGACAATTACGATCCCGCAGGCGATCCGTTTGCCGTGACGGTCCCCGATGGCCAGACCGCCCGTTCGGCCCTGGGCGCGGCCATGCGCAGGATGTACACCGACCAGACCGGGTACGACCACGACCATGCCACCGATGCGGAGCTGCTGGACGCCCTTGTTTACAATGTCTTCCCCAACTTCGCGCCCTGGGGCGGGTTCATGCCGAACATCGTGTACCGCTGGCGGCCGGGCAAGACTCCCGATACCTGCCTGATGGAAGTGCGTGTCCTGTCCCGCGTCAAAAAGGGCGAACCGATCCCGCGCGGCGCGGCAATGCACCTCCTCGGCCCGGACCAGAAGTGGACGGATGCGCCTGAGCTTGGCGGCCTTGGCGACGTGTTCGAACAGGATATGGAAAACATTCCCTGGGTACAGGAAGGCCTGCACTGTATGAAAAACGGGAAAATCCGGTTGGCCGACTATCAGGAAATCCGCATCCGTCAGTTTCACCGCACTCTCGACCGTTACATAAGCGGCGAGCTTGGGAGGGGAAAATGAACCCTCCCCGGATCGACTGCGTCCTGATCTGCGGCGGCGTCTGGCACGACATGGATTTTGCCCGGCTCGAACTGCTCAAGCTGCTCGCCGAGGATGAGCGCGTCCGGACGCGCGTGTTCGAGGACTACGAGAAACTCGAGGCGATCGCCGGAGCCGACATCCTCATCACTTACACCTGCGATGTCACACCGTCGCTGGCCGCGCAGGAAGTGCTGCGCGATTTCCTGCGCCGGGGAGGACGATGGTACGCGCTGCACGGCACCAATTCCGTATTGCGCCTGCTCGACAATGGCGAATGGGACGCGCCACGCTGGGCACCGCTGTTCATGGATCTGCTTGGCAGCCAGTTCATCTCGCACCCGCCGATCGCGCCCTACACGGTTACAGTCGCGGACCCGTCCCATCCCCTTGTCGCCGGTGTCGAACCATTCGAGACGACCGACGAGTTGTATCACCTGGAATGCCATGGCGACCTGCATGTGCTGCTGGAAACGGAATGCACAGAACCGGGCACCGGCTTCGTCGAAGCCGGGGACGCACCGGGGACGCAGCCGGTGTTCTACATCAAGCAACACGGCAAGGGAGCAGTGCTTTACCTGACGCTCGGGCATTGCCGCGGTCACTACGACCTTCAGCCCATGGCCGACTGGTGGCCGACCGTCGACCGCTGCGCATGGGATCTGCCGGTGTTCCATGAACTGTTGCGGCGCGGCATCGGCTGGCTGAAAGACCGCGCCCCCGCCTGAAACGGTAAAGGCCCCGCAAGCGGCCTATCCTCTACGGGGTCAAGAGTCCGCCAGGCAGGCAAAGCTTTCCAGCGCCGATGCCGGGTCATCCGGCCAGCGCGACAGGACCAGCAAGCGCTTGTGGCCGTGACCGATGGACAATTCATCCGTCACGCCCATGCCGCCGTGCATCTGGATCATCTCATGCCCCAGATCGATCGAGGCATCCCCGATGAAAGCGCGCGCGCCCTGGACGGCACGCGCGAACCCCGGCGTGTCCCATGAAATGAGCGCCAGGTTCAACAGCGCACGACTCTGTTCGATCGCGGCATACTGCGCGACCATGCGATGCTGGAGCGCCTGAAAGCTGGCCAACCTGACGCCGAACTGCTGCCGCGTAAGCAGATATTCCCGAGTCTCGGCGAACAGCCGCTCCATAATGCCGAGCGCCTCGGCAACACGGGCAAGGTTGGCGAGCACTTCGCCCTGCTTCACTTCGGCGACACCGCCCGAGAGGATATTACCCGGCGGCACGGCAACATTGTCGAGAGTGAGCGACACTGCGACGGTCCCGTCAGCCATGCGCCAATCCCTGACCGTCAGCCCCTGTTCACCGGCAGGTACGAAGTAAAGACCAAAACCGTCTGCTGCCGGGCCGGCGCCATCGGCACGGGCGGAGACTATAAAACCATCCACACCGCCGCCGGCCGGCACATAGGCCTTTTCACCGGCAAGGCGGACGCCTTCACCGCAAGCTCCGGCAGTCGTTTCCACCCACGGCCGGCCAGGCCGGGCGCCCGTTTCGGCATGAGCAAAAGCAACGCGCGCTTCACCGCTGACGAACCGATGCAGCCACTGCTCCCGCAATGCCTCGGGCGCGGTCGTCGCAAAAAGGCGGGCGGCCAGCAGCACATTCTCGATCAAGGGTTCTGCAACAAAGCCCCTGCCCAATGCCTCGAACACCGCCGCGATAGCCGTGGCATCGAGATTCATCCCTCCGTCCTGTTCGGCGAAAGGCGCAGCGATCAGCCCCAGTTCACCCAGCAACCTCCAATTCTCCCGGGAGAAACCGAGGTCGCTCGCCATATATCCGCGCCTGCGTTCGATATCGTAGCGATCAGCGACGAATCGTTCGACCAGCGCCTTGAGCATTTCCTCGTCTTCAGTGAGGTCGAAGTTCATGAAAAATCCCCTTGTGCGAAACTTGTCCTATCATCATAATTCCCACCGCCCTGCTGGGTAAAAGGCTAGGGATAGGGGGGCGCGATTCGGCTTGGGGGCCACGAAATACCAAGGGCTTCAAGCGTTGGTTTAACGAATCGAGCGCAGGGGATGGAGAATGCCGCAATTCGGATTGGATGAGGTCGACACTGTCCGCATTCGAACACTGCACGATATACGCCCCGCTGCGGAAGCCTTGCATCGAATCGCGATGGGCTGCGGCATGCGCGCCGCGCTGGCGCATGACATCGCCGGCAGGCGCACCCCCGTCGACAACGAAGGCGACCTGCTCGCCAGCAAAGTCTTCGGTTGGCCCGATCATGGCCAGGTATGGTGGCGCAATACGCGGATCGCCCTCGATTCGCCGCTGACCACCGCCTGCCGGTTTGAAAGCCAGCCATTCTGGGTAAATGCGGAAGGGTTCTATACGCTTTATCCCAACAGCTTTCTTTCTGCGATCGACGTAGGCAACTTCGAAGCACGGGCAATGACCTGCGCAGCCATCGTCGTTCCGGTGCATCTGCCTTTCGGGCAGATCGGCGCCGTGAGCTTCAACCCGATCGAAAGAGACAAAACAGACCTTTCCGAAGAGTTTCGTGAATACGGCGACATCTTCGGCATTCTGGCACGCACCTTTATTTCCGGCTATGTCCACGTCACAGGCTCGTTGCAGGGATTGCCGCCGGAATTGCGCCTGTCAAAGCGCGAGGTCGAATGCCTGCGTTGGGCGGCGATCGGCAAAACCGATCTTGAAATCGGCATGATCATGGCTCGCAGCCGGGCAACCGTGCGTTTCCATATCCACAATGCCTCGATCAAGCTCAACGCCGTCAACCGCAGCCAGACCGTCTTCAAGGCCGCGCAACTGGGCTATATCTCGCTCGATGCCCTGTAGCGCAGCCCCCGGCTGATCGCCCCGGCAGCCTCACGCGCCGTTCGCAGCCGGGATGCGCATTTGCGAACTTTAGACCGGCCAGTGGAAACCGCCACTCGCTACCTATTGTTTTGATGAGTCGGAAAGAGCGCCCTGACCAGCCTAAGGTGCGGATATTCTGGATTCGTCACCGGAAGTTTGGCTCGGGGCTTTATGCGCATTATCTCAGAAGGACTGATAACCGATGAAACGCCGCCGCGATTGCTCGGCGGACGGCACAAGGATTCGGGCCGCATCGTATTCCCTTGCCCGGCCGGCGAGGATTTTGACGCCTATCCGCTGCAAAGGCACGGGCACCTCTGGTCCTATACGGTCCAGCGCTATCGCCCCAAATCACCGCCTTACACCGGTCCCGAAGCATTCGAACCCTGGGCGGTGGCTTATGTCGAGCTGCCGGGCGAAACCATCGTGGAAGCGCGCCTTGCCAATATCGCGCTGGACGAAATCCGCATCGGCATGCCTTTACGCCTCACGCTGATCCCTCTGGACCCCTCAGCTTCCGATCCCATCATGATTCACGCTTTCGAGCCCGCGGGAGAGCCTGCATGAACGACGTTTGCATCGTTGGCATCGGCATACACCCCTTCGGGCGCACCGAAGGTCTGTCGGGTCTTGAACAGGGTGTCCATGCTGTGCGGCAGGCGCTGAACGACGCTGGCGTCGAATGGCGGGATATTCAGTTCGCCTATGGCGGGTCCGACGCCGCCGGCAATCCCGACTCGATGGTTGAACGACTTGGCTTGACCGGCATGCAGTTCATCAATGTCCGCAACGGCTGCGCGACCGGCGGATCGGCGCTGTTCTCGACGCAAATGGCCATCAAGTCCGGTGAATTCGACCTCGGCCTTGCGGTCGGCTTCGACAAACATCCGCGCGGCGCGTTCAATGCGCTGCCATCCGAATACAACCTGCCCGAATGGTACGGCGAAGCGGGCTACATGATCACGACCCAGTTCTTTGCCGCCAAGATCACGCGATACATGCATGAACACGGGATTTCGCCGGCCACGCTGGGCCGCGTTTCGGAAAAGGCCTTCCGCAATGCCGTACATGCTCCCCACGCCTGGCGGCGGGAACCGGTTCCACTCGATGTGATCATGGAAGCCCCCCTGGTGAGCGACCCCTATACCAAATACATGTTCTGCTCCCCCGCCGAAGGCGGTGTTGCCCTGATCCTCGCCAGCGAGAAGAAAGCGCGCGAACTGGGCAAACCGCTGATCCGGCTGAAAGCCGCCACGATGCGCACCCGCCCGCCGGGTTCCTTCGAGGTCTTCGCCCCCTCGATCGACATCGAACGCGGAGGCTCGGCAACGATGATCGCCTCGGCCGACGCCTTTCACCTCGCGGGTATCGGCCCCGATGACATCGATGTCGCGCAGCTTCAGGACACCGAGGCGGGCGCCGAAATCATGCACATGGCTGAAAACGGCTTTTGCCGTGACGGCGAACAGGATCAATGGCTGGCCGAAGGCCGCACGGAGATCGGCGGTCATCTGCCGGTCAACACGGATGGCGGCTGCCTCGCCTGCGGTGAACCGATCGGCGCTTCGGGCCTGAGGCAGGTTTACGAAAATGTGGTCCAGCTCCGCCAGGATGGCGGCGGGCGTCAGGTGCCGGGCAATCCCAGGACCGCCTACAGTCATGTGTACGGCGCCCCCGGCGTCTCGGCCGTAACGATACTGGAACGCTGATGGACATCGATCTTTCCTCCGGGGACAGTGCCTTTCGGGATGAGGTGCGCTGCTTCCTGAAAGACAATCTGACTGCCGCCATTCGCGACGGGAGCGCCCGCACTCCCTCGGTCTTCACCGAGCCGGATATCGGGCAGGCCTGGAATGACGTGCTCTATCGCAAGGGCTGGCTCGGCTATCAATGGCCGGTCGAATATGGCGGCACGGGCTGGAGTCCGGTGCAGCGCTATATCTTCGAGAAGGAATGCGCGATGGCCGGCGCCCCCAACCTCACCGTTCTGGGGTTGAAGCTCGTGGCGCCCGTCATCTGGACCTTCGGCACCGAGGAGCAAAAGCGCTTTTATCTGCCCCGTATTCTTTCTGGAGAAGACTATTGGTGCCAGGGTTTCTCCGAACCCGGCGCCGGGTCCGATCTTGCCGCGCTGCAATGCCGTGCGGTGCGGGACGGGGATCGCTACATCCTCAACGGGTCAAAGATATGGACGACCCATGCACATCATGCCAACCGCATGTTCTGCCTTGTCCGCACCGATCCCGGCGCGAAGAAGCAGGCGGGGATTTCCTTTCTGCTGGTCGATATGGAACTGCCCGGCATCTCGGTTCGGCCGATTCTGACAATCGCCGGAGATCACGAGGTCAATCAGGTTTTTCTGGAAAACGTGAACGTACCGGCAGAGGATCGCGTGGGCCAGGAAGGTGAAGGCTGGACCATCGCCAAATTCCTGCTCGAAAACGAACGCGGCGGCTCCTGCCATGCGCCGAAGCTCGGCTATGACCTCGACCGCCTGGAAGAAGTGGCCCGGCATGAGAGTGACGGGCAAGGCGGCGTCATGGCCGGCGATGCCGGTTGGAAACGCAAGATGGCGGGCGCGCGCCTGCGTGTTCAAGCCCTGGAGATGATCGAGCTGAAAATCGTCTCCGAACTCGCCAAGGGCCGCAAGCCCGGCCCGCAGACATCGCTGACCAAATTGCTGGCATCGAATCTGCGGCAGGAGATCGATCTGCTGGCAGTCGATCTTCACGGTTATGCCGGACTGCAACTGAACAGCGAACGGCCGCTCTATGGCCCGGATGCCCCCCCGCCGGTTCATTCGCACGACGCGCAGCTTGCCACGCCGCGCTATCTCAACAGTCGCGCATGGACCATCTTTGGCGGAACCAACGAAGTCCAGTCCGGCATCATCGCCCGGTCCGTTCTCGGGCTGTGACCACATACGGAGAGCAGAAATGCAATTAAGCCGAGAAGCCCTCCAGCGCGCCTATCGCCAGATGAAAGTGATCCGTGAGTTCGAGGAACGCCTGCATAGCGAGATTCAGACCGGAGAAATCGCCGGCTTCACCCATCTCTATTGCGGACAGGAAGCAGTTGCGGTTGGCGTGTGCGAGCATTTGGGCACGGACGACAAGATCATCTCGACACACCGCGGGCACGGCCATTGCCTCGCCAAAGGTTGCGATATCGAAGGGATGATGAAGGAAATCTGGGGTAGCCGCGACGGCTTGTGCAAGGGCAAGGGCGGATCGATGCATATCGCCGATGTCGATCAGGGGATGCTTGGCGCCAACGGCATTGTCGGCGCCGGCGCCCCGATCGCAGTGGGCGCCGCACTGGCGGCCAAGCTCGACGGCCAGGGGCATGTCTCGATCGCTTTCTCGGGCGATGGCGCCTGCAATCAGGGCACGACGTTCGAAGCCATGAACTTTGCCGTCGTCACCGGGGCACCGTGCATCTTCGTCTTCGAGAACAACCACTATTCCGAACACACCGGCGTCGACTATGCGGTCGGCACCCAGCAGGACATCGCCAGCCGCGCCGAAGCATTCGGCATGAAGGTCTGGCGTGCCGACGGCACCGATTTCTTCGCGGTTCACGATACCATGCGGGAGGCGCTCGCATATGTCCGTGCGGGTAACGGCCCGGCCGCCATCGAATTCGATACGGAGCGCTTCTTCGGGCATTTCGAAGGCGACCCGCAGCGTTACCGGGGCAAGGGAGAGATCGAGCGCCTGCGCGAGACGCGAGACTGCCTCAAGAAGTTTCGCAAGGCAGTTACCACGGCCGGCCTGCTGGACGACACCGATCTCGACGCGATCGACAGCGAAGTGCTCACCAGCATAGACCGTGCGGTCGAGGCCGCCCGCGCCGCTGCGCGGCCCACTGCCGAAGATGTCCTCGCCGATGTCTATATCAGCTACTGACGGGAGAGATCGGGTCATGGCGAAAATGATGTATCGAGATGCCGTCGTCTCGACGATTGCCGCGGAAATGGAGCGCGATCCCAATGTCGTCGTTCTGGGTGAAGACGTGGTTGGCGGCATGGGAACCGCCGGCGGCCCCGAGGCCATCGGCGGCATCTGGTCGACATCCACCGGCCTCTACGGCCGTTTCGGCCAGGACCGCGTGATCGACACACCGATTTCTGAAAGCGCCATTGTCGGCGCGGCGGCGGGTCTCGCACTCGCCGGAAAGCGGCCGGTCGCCGAATTGATGTTCGCCGATTTCATAGGCGTCTCGCTCGACCAGATCTGGAACCAGATCGGCAAATTCCGCTATATGTTCGGCGGCAAGACCAAATGCCCGGTGGTGATCCGCATGGCCTATGGCGCCGGTTTCAACGCCGCAGCACAACATAGCCAGTCGGTCCATCAGATCCTGACCGGCATGCCCGGCCTGAAAGTGGTGATGCCCTCCACACCCGCCGATGTCGCGGGGCTGCTGCGTCAGGCAATCCGCGACGACGATCCGGTAATCTTTCTTGAACACAAGGCGCTTTACGCCACTACCGGAGAGGTTCCCGACGATCCCGACTTCGTCATCCCGTTCGGTCATGCCCGGCTGACACGGGCCGGGGAGGATGTCACGATCGTCTCCTCCGGCCTGCTGCTCGGCTTTTGCGAGGCGGTTGCCGACAGGCTGGCGAACGAAGGCATCGGTTGCGACGTGATCGACCTGCGCACCACCAGCCCGCTCGACGAGGAAGCCATTCTCGATTCGGTCGAAGTGACGGGCCGGCTGGTTGTAGTCGATGAGGCTCCGCCGCGCTGTGGACTGGCTGCCGACCTTTGCGCCCTGGCCGCCAACAAGGCTTTCTCCAGCCTCAAGGCACCGCCGCAGGCAGTGACCCCGCCCCATACGCCGATCCCTTTCGCCCGTGAGCTCGAATCCGCCTATCTGCCCTCGGCAGAGAAGATCGAAGCCGCAGTGCGCAAGGTTCTGAACTGGCGCTGAGGGAGGATGATGATGGCCGAAATCCGCCCCTTCTGCATGCCCAAATGGGGCATCGAAATGACCGAAGGCACTATCGCCACATGGATGGTCAAGGAAGGCGATGCCTTTACCAAGGGCGACATGCTCTGCCTGATCGAAACCGCCAAGATCACCAACGAGGTCGAAGCGGAATATGATGCGGTGGCCCGTCGCATACTGGTTCCCGCAGGCGGAGATGCCGAGCCGGTGGGGGCACTGCTTGCAGTCTTCGCCGATGCGGCGGCAAGCGACGCCGAGATCGACGCCTTCATTGCCGATTTCCGCCCGGCAGAGACAGGAGTTGCCGCGCGGAGCAGCGACAGCGAGTCCCCGTCCGCCCCCGCCCATACATCGGCATCGGCCAGGCCAGGCAGGATTGCAACAAACCGGCCGATCAGCCCCGAGGCGCTCAAACTTGCCGAACGCGAGAACATCGATATCTCGCAAATAGATGGTTCGGGCCGCAACGGCCGCATCACCCTTCAGGACATCCAGCAAGCGATCCGGCCCACAGCGAAGCCCGTTTTCAAAGGCTCGGCGCAACTGGTCGAAGACAATGCCGGGTTCTTCGCCTCGCCACTCGCCCGGCGCATCGCCGCGCTCCATGGAATCGATCTGGCAGGCATCAAGGGAACCGGCCCGCGCGGCCGCATCTCCAGAGCCGATGTGCAGGCACTCGTCTCTCCGGTTCCGGCAGCCCGGCCTGTCGCCGCAGAATTCGCGCTGAATCCGAACCTGCCGGAAATCAAGCCGTTCGACCGCATCCGCAAAATCATCGCGCAGCGCCTGACCGATGCGAAACAGCAGATTCCGCATTTCTACCTGCGCATATCGGTACGTGTCGATGAACTGCTTGCACTGCGCAAAACGGCCAACCTCGTGCTGAATTGCAAGGCATCGATCAACGACTATCTGGTCAAGGCGACGGCGCTGGCACTGGTGCGCCACCCCGATGTCAACATCCAGGTCCACGGGAATGAATTGCACCACTTCCCGCACGCCGACATATCGATCGCAGTGGCCAGCCCGAAAGGCCTTGTCACGCCCATAGTGCGCCAGGCCGACCGGATGCGGATCGACCAGATCGCGGCCGAGACACGCCGGCTGATCGACAAGGCGCAAGCGGGACGGCTCGGTCTGGAGGACATGAACGGAGGCACGTTCTCGATCTCCAACCTCGGCATGATGGGGATCGAGCAATTCGACGCGATCATCAACCCGCCGCAAGGCGCGATCCTGGCAGTCGGAACCGCCAGCCGTCAGCCCGTTGAAACTGCGCATGGCGGCATCGGTTTCGAAACACGCCTGGCGCTGACGCTATCGGTGGACCACCGTGCCATAGATGGCGCCGGAGGCGCAGCCTTCCTCGGCACGTTGAAACAGTTGATCGAAGAGCCCGAAGCCCTTTTCGTCTGATCCAGGGAATATCAGCGATGCCCCGACCCGGCCCCATCAAGGCAATCGGCAATATCGTCCAGATCGCCTACCTGCCCGAAGATTTCGACGCAGCAATCAGGCACTGGACAGAGATCGTCGGTGTCGGGCCATTTTTCCTGCTGGAAAACATCCGGCTTGGCGAAATGCGCTATCGCGGCCAGCCATCCGATGCAGAGTTCTCCATCGCCATCGGCTATTGGGGAGATATGCAGATCGAACTGATCCGCGCGGAAAACGATGCACCCTCGATCTATACGGGCGAATATGCCGTGAAGGACCGGGTCCATCACGTCTGCATTTTCGTCGATTCCATTGCGGAAGCCCGCAAGGCCTGCGCCGAAGCGGGGGCGGAAATCCTTGTCGAAGGCAAGGTCGGCAATACCGGCGAGGTCATCTATGTCGACGCCGGCGGCGGGCCGGGCCATGTCATCGAACTGCTTCAGCCGATGGCAGGCTCCGACAGCCTTTTCGCCATGATGAAGGAAGCCGCTCGCAATTGGGACGGCAGCGAACCGCTGCGTATCATCGGTTAAGGATATTTATGACTATTTCCCAGCACGCATTGGACCTCGCCGATCGGGTGGAAGCCTTTGTCCGCGAAGTTGTGATCCCTTACGAACAGGACCCGCGCCGCGATCACCATGGCGCACCTCTCGACGCAATGGTGTGGGAAATGCGCGAGAAAGCACGCGCCGCGGGCGTGCTGACACCGCACATACAGTCGAACGGCGATCACCTGTCCCAGCGTGAAACGGCAGTGGTCCTGATCCGTTCCGGCCTGTCGCCCCTGGGGCCGCTGGCGTGCAATACCAACGCGCCGGACGAAGGCAACATGTACCTTCTCGGCCATGTCGGCAGCCCGCAGATCAAGGAGCGTTTCCTCGCGAAGCTTCACGCAGGCCGTGCCCGCTCGGCCTTTTTGATGACCGAGCCGGCCGAATGGGGCGGCGCCGGCGCCGATCCCTCGATGATGAAAACCCTCTGCCGCATGGAAGGCAATCACTGGGTGATCGATGGCCAGAAGTGCTTCATCACCGGAGCGGAAGGCGCCGAAGTCGGCATAGTCATGGCGAAGGCAGAGCAAGGCGCCTGCATGTTTGTCGTCGACCTGCCCAACCCGGCCATCCGCACAGTCGACGTTCCCAACACCATCGACAGTTCGATGCCCGGAGGCCACGCGACGATTGCCATCGAGAACCTGCGGGTTCCTGCCGACCAGATGCTCGGACAGGCCGGCGAAGGTTTTCAATATGCCCAGGTGCGTCTGTCGCCCGCCCGCCTTTCCCACTGCATGCGCTGGCTCGGCGCCTGCATCCGCGCCCAGGAAATCGCCACCGACTATGCCTGCCGCCGCGAGGCTTTCGGCAAGCCGTTGATCGAACATGAAGGTGTCGGCTTCATGCTTGCGGAAAACCGCATTCTCCTCAAGCAATGCGAACTGATGATCGACTGGTGCGCCGGGGTGCTCGATACCGGCTCGCTCGGCACGGTGGAAAGTTCGATGACCAAAGTTTCGGTATCCGAAGCCTTGATGAAAATCGCCGACAACTGCGTCCAGGTGATGGGCGGCATGGGCGTCACCGGCAAGACCGTCGTTGAACAGGTATTCCGCGAGGTTCGCGCCTTCCGCATCTACGACGGCCCGACCGAAGTACACAAATGGAGCCTGGCCAAGAAGATCAAACGCGAATGGAAGCAGGCGCAGCCGGCATGACCGATAGAGCCACGACGATCGCCGAAGCCAATTCGGGCACGACTGCGGTGCGCGCGGGCTATGGCTTCGACAATGCACGCCTCGAACGCTGGATGGCGGCCCATGTGGACGGCTTCACCGGGCCGCTGGCCGTCGAACAGTTCAAAGGCGGCCAATCCAATCCGACCTACAAGCTGATCGCCGGCGGCCGGTCATGGGTCTTGCGGCGAAAGCCGCCGGGCGAGCTTCTGGCGGGAGCCCACGCGGTCGATCGGGAGGCCAGGGTGCTTTCCTGCCTGGGCGCCACCGGCTTCCCGGTGCCGAAAATCCTGGGCCTGTGCACGGACAACGCGGTCATCGGCACCTGGTTCTATGTCATGGAGCTGGTCGAGGGCCGCATCTTCTGGGATGCGACGTTCCCCGGTGTATCCGATGCGGAACGCCCGGCCTATTTCGACGCCATGAACGCGGCAATGGCCCAGCTTCACAGCCTGGACCCCGTGGCCGTCGGCCTCGGCGATTATGGGAAGGCCGGCAATTATTTCGCCCGGCAGATCGGCCGCTGGTCGAAGCAATACCTTGCCGACGATCTCGCCGGCCGCAATCCCGATATGGATGCTCTGGTCGATTGGCTGCCTTCCCACATTCCCGATGGTGACGAATCCGCCATCGTCCACGGCGATTTCCGCTGCGACAATATCATCTTCCACCCGACCCAGCCGCGTATAACCGCCGTGCTCGACTGGGAACTGTCGACACTCGGCCACCCGCTCGCCGATTTCACCTATCACGCGATGATGTATCGCATGGAGCCCGACATCGTTGCCGGCCTTAAAGGGGCCGACCTCAAAGCACTCAATATCCCGTCCGAGCAAGACTATATCGCCGCCTATTGCCGCCGTGTCGGCTATGAGACGCCCCTCGCCGGCTACGAATTCGCCATGGCTTTCAATCTGTTCCGGCTGGCCGCGATTTTCCATGGCATCAAAGGCCGCGTTCTGCGCGGCACCGCGGCCAATGCCCAGGCCCGGCAACGCGCCGAAGCCTTCCCGAGACTAGCCAGGATGGCGCGCGAATCCATGGAGCATTGCGGGTAATTCCGTTCCGGGCACACATCCCCGGTCGTCCGGCCCGTCATCCGGGCGAACATACTCGATACCCGATATGCGGGGCGTCTCTCTCACGATGCCCCGCATATCGGCGTATGCAAATTCAGTGAGCGGTTTCTCCGTTGTCCACCACGATGTTGGCGCCGGTAATGTGGCGCCCATCCTCCGAGGCAAGAAACAGAACGGCATTGGCGATGTCGATCGGCTTGCCCATGCCCTGATCCTGAACCTGGTCAAGCCCGGCGTCGTCATCCGGCAATTCGGCCAGCGCCTGGGCCGTCATGGGCGTCTCGATCGCCCCGGGGGCGATGGAGTTCACCCGGATTTTATAACCCTGTTCCTGACAATGCACGGCAATGCTGCGGGTCATGGCAATGATGCCGCCCTTGGCGCCGGCATAGGCGGGAATAGCGCTGATCCCCTTCATTCCACCGACCGACCCCATATTGATGATCGATCCGCCGCCGCCTTTCGTCATGTGCGGAATAGCGGCCTTGCACCCCAGAAAGGTGCCATCGAGCATCACATCGACCTGAATCTTGTAATCGGCGTAGCTCATCTCCTCGACACTGGCGAAGCGAACCAGCCCGGCATTGTTGACGAGAATATCCAGCCGTCCGAACGCCTTCAGCGTTTCGGCGATCACCTCTCCCCACCGCCGCTCATCACGCACATCGTGGTTGAGATAGAGCGCCCCCGGAATCTCCGCAGCCACTTGCCGGCCCAACTCGTCCTGAACGTCGGTGATGACCACCCTGGCCCCTTCACGGGCCAGAAGACGCGCATCTTCCGCGCCCAATCCCGAAGCGCCGCCGGTAATCAACGCTACTTTACCTTCAACCCGTCCCACTGTCTCTCTCCTGTCTTCGACCGACCAGACTATTCCGCCGGGAAACTGACGACAGGCCCACGGCAACACCCGTGGAGCCCCATCATTCTTCTAGAGCAAACTGCGTGATTTATGGATCACGCAGTTTGCTCCAGGTTTTTGATGTCGCATCGTTTTTTGCGCAAAACCGGTTCCCACTTTTGCGCACGATGCTCTAGAAAGTGATTTTACCCGAAACACCATATTGCCGCGGCGGCGCATAGTTCGCGACACCGAGTGTTCCGGGCAGGTCGAGAACACTGTTCATATAGCGGTTGTCGAAAATATTGGTTCCCCATACTCCGACCGTGAACTGCTGGTTTATCTTCAGATCGAAATTGGCGTTCACGATATGCGTCGGCTGAATGGTCGCACGTGCGGAATCCACGATTGAGGAATTGAGCTTCTCGCTGCTGTAATTGTATTGCGCTCCGGCGCGCCCCTGCATATCCCCGATCGGAAACTCCCAGTTGAAACCGATGGAACTCGTCCATTTGGGAGCATTCTGCAATCGCTGTCCCGAAAGGTCGAGCGAGCCCCCGGAAGGCAGAAGATAATTGAAATCCTTGTACCTGGCCGACAGGTAGGCAAGCGATGCGTTAAGCGTCAGCCCGCGGAAAGGCGCAGCGACCAGTTCCGCCTCGAAACCCTTGATCCTGGAACTTGCGACATTGAGAATCGTGTTGCCCTGGACTGTCCCGAGAAAATATATCTGGGCCAACTGCATGTCGCGGTAATTGGTATAAAACGCCGCGAGGTTTGCGCGCAGGCGGCGGTCGAGAAGATCCGCCTTGATACCCACCTCGAAGGTGTCGATATGCTCGGGATCATAAGGGCCGAGATCCTCGGCAATGCCGATCCGACCCGTAAAGCCCCCGGATTTGAAGCCCCGCGCCCAGTAACCGTAAAGCAGGATGTCGTCCGTGGCGCGATAGTCCAGGCCGAGTCTCCAGCCGACATTGCTCCAGGATTTCTTGCCTCTGGGCGGTGCGACTTCATCGACAGGAATATTCGGCGTGCCGTCGGGCGCCGTGCCATCGAAAGTCGTGATGCCGCCGGCAGCCAGCGTCGTGACAGTCGACGCCAGCATTTCGGTCTTTTCATAGGTATAGCGGATACCGGCCTGCAATTTCAGGCGGTCGGTCAGATCGAAATAGGCCTGGGCAAAACCGGAGATCGAATAATTGTCCTGATCCTGAAGATTGAGCTGAAACAGGCCCGGCAACCCGTAAGTCACTTCTTCCGTTGCAAGATCGTAAGTAACGCCGCCACCAAAGTTGATGCGCAGATCCTGGCGATGGTCGTAATGGCTCTTCAGGAAAAAGGCGCCCGCAGTTATATTGATATGGTCGGACAAGGCGGCGCTGGTGCGCAATTCCTGACTGAACTGCCAGCCCTTTGTCCGCCGCCGCGTGTCATCCAGAAATACCGGCGTGCCGTCCTGATCGGTATATTCCAGCAACTTGAAATGCTTGTAGCCGGTAATCGATGTGATATCACCGATAGCGGTATTGTTGATGTTGAGAGTCAAGGTGGTGCGATAGGTATCCATATCGCTCCGGTCCTGAAGGTCTTCGACAGGATTGCCGTTTGCATCCAGCGCGCCGGGGTCCATTGCCGAATAGTATTTATCCGGTGCCGTGCAGCGTTGCCCCGCAGGCAGGCACGGAGAGGCATACATATTGCGGAAACCCTGGGGGACATACTGCACATCCGCCGGCGTATCACCGGCCACCACGACCGGCGCACCATTACGGGAGCGATCATATTCCGCCGCCAGGACCGCAGTGAAATCGGACGAGGGCGAATATTTCAAGGCGCCGCGGAAAACCGTAACATCACGTTTTCCCAGATCCTTGCCGTTGACGACATTCGTTACCCAGCCTTTGCGCCCATCATGCGACATGACGAAACGCGCCGCCAGTTCATCGGTAACAGGAACATTGATGACACCGCCGGCCTGGATATGGCCGTAATTGCCGTAACTGAGATCGAACCGTCCGCCGAACTCGTTTTTGGGCTGGTTGTTGATGATATTGACGACACCGCCCGTAGTGTTCGCCCCGAACAGTGTTCCCTGCGGACCGCGCAAAACCTCGATCCGCTCGACATCATAGAGATCGACCAGCGCGCCCATCGAAAAGAACTGGGGCACCCCGTCGACCACGACGCCAACCGTGTTGCCGGCATAAGGATCGGATTCGATGACCCCGATGCCGCGGATGGTGAATACCGCATTTTGCGGCGTGTTGGAGAAATTGCCGATCTGGACGTTGGGAATCGAGCCTTGCAGCCCCTGAATCGTCGTCGCGTGCTGGTCCTCGATGGCCTGCGCCCCGATGGCGGCGATCGAGATGGGCACGACCTGGAGATTTTCCGCTCTTTTCTGAGCTGTCACGATGATTTCGGCAATGCCTCCGGACTCGGCCGTTTCGCCGGCCTCCGCCGGCGAAGAAGATGCCGCAGCGGCCCCGTCTTGCGCCCAGGCAGGCAAAGCCATCATGGCGAACACGGAAATGCCGACGCTCAATATCATACGTGAACTGACCATATACCCTCCCTTGGCCATCGGCTTTCCCTCGACGTGGCACAGCATCTCAACTGCACGCAGGGCCTGCCACTCGATACTGCGATTTTGGCTAGGGGGCGGGCGGCCTATTGCAAAAGTCAGGTTCTATCCGCCCCGCCTCGGGATACAAACGGCGGCATTCGAGAAAAGGCAAGGAAGGCAAAGCAATGCGCAGCGCAGTTCGACCGCATGGTCTGCCGGAAAACGTCGACGCCGCGACCGCGCGGTGCCCCGGCGCAACGGTGCAGGAAATCGTGGCAACCGATCTTCTGCCTCCGCCCCCGGTGCTCCGCATGGAACAGCCGGTTTTTCTCGGCAGCGCGCCGGTTTCGCTGGACCGCTACTATGACCAGTCCATCTTCGACCGCGAGATCGAACGCATCTGGAAGCGCTGCTGGCAGTGGGTCTGCCGTGAGGAGCATATTCCCGAGCCGGGCGATTATTATACCTATGAGGTTGCGCACCTCTCCTACGTCGTCGTCCGTCAGCAGGACATGAGCGTAAAGGGCTTCATCAATTCGTGCCTTCACCGCGCAACCAAGCTCAAGCGCGCTGAAGGCATCGGCAGTTCCCGATCGCTGCGCTGCCCTTATCACGGCTGGGAATGGGACAATGACGGATCGCTGAAAGCCGTTCCCTGTGCCTGGGATTTCACCCATGTCACCCCCGGCGAATTCGCCCTGCCCGAAGTGCGTGTCGGCCACTGGGGCGGCTTCGTCTTCATCAACCCGTCGCATGACGGGCCGGACCTCGAAACATTTCTCGCTCCGCTGCCCGAGCATTTTTCCGGGTGGGACATGGCCGACCGCTTCGTCGAACTGCACATGGCCAAAGAGCTGCCCTGCAACTGGAAAATGGCGCAGGAAGCCTTCCTTGAATCCTATCATGTGCTGGAAACCCATCCGCAACTGCTCAGGGGCACGGGCGACGCCAATGTCCAGTATGACATCCACAGCGACCATGTGACACGCTTCTATGCGGCGGGCGGCGTCAATTCGCCCCATCTGGCCGAGCCCCTGTCCGAACAGGAACTGGTCGATGCCATGCTCGTCGGCGACCGCTCGGTGGTCGACGACAGCCTGGCGGTGAAAGAAGGCGAGACGGCGCGAACCGTGATGGCGCGATTCCTGCGCGACGTGCTGGGCGGGAAATACAAGGTCGACCTGTCCGCACTGTCGGACAGCGAAATCATCGATACGATCGAATATCACGTTTTTCCGAACATGGTTCTGTTTCCGGGCATTTCGCTCCCCATGGTGTATCGTTTCCGCCCGATCGACAGTGACCCCAACCGCACCCTGTTCGAAATTCTGTTCATGCGCCCGAATCCCGCGCAGGGCGAGCCGCCGGAACCGGCCGAACTCCATCTGGTTCGCGAGCACGAAAGCTATACGACCGTTCCCGGCATCGATCCCGGCATCGGCGCGGTTTACGATCAGGACACGGACAATCTGCGCGCCCAGCAACAAGGCGTCCGCGCGAGTGGAACGGGCGTCGAGGTGCTCGGCAACTATCAGGAAGCGCGCATCCGCCACTTCCAGATGACCGTCGACAAATATCTTGCACAGTGAGCGCGCCAGGATGAGCCTTTCATTCGATCTTGAAGCCGAAGTCCGGGATCTTGCCGCCCGGCGTGACATTCAAGCGGCGCTTGCCCGCTACATGCGCGGGCAGGACCGGCTGGACCGTGACCTGCATCTGTCCGCTTTTCATGCCGATGCTTACGTCGATTGCGGATTGATGCAGGGCAGCGCGGCCGAGTTCGTCGATTTCGCCCAGGGCTTTCTTGCCGATCTCGAAAGCAGCCAGCACATCATCGGCCAGGTCACCATCGACCTGCACGGGGACACCGCTTCGGGCGAGGTCTATTTCTATGCGTGGCATCGCATCCGGGAGGATGGCGAGCCCAGGGATCTCTCGGTCGCAGGCCGCTATATCGACGAATATAGCTGCCGTGGCGGCGAGTGGCGCATTTCCCGCCGTCGGGAACTGATCGACTGGGCGCGCACCGACCCGGCTGCCGACGCCTTTCTTACCGACAATCCCGGCCTGCCCCGCGGCGCGCGGCGCGGCGCGGATTTCAGCCAGACCCGCGATTGGCCGGCATGGCCGAAACCCTGAACACACATAGGAGTAGAGTCCGATGAGCCGCATTCCGCTTGAAGAACGCATAGCCATCCAGGATCTGATGACCGACTATTGCTACGCCGTCGACAAACTGACGGACGTGGATGATCTGCTTGCCCTTTTCACGGAAGACGCCGTGCTCGATTTCTCCGACATCGGCCTGCCCCTGATGCGGGGCCGCGCCGAACACCGGGCGTTTTTCGAAAGCGTCTTTGCCGATATGAGCCATCACACCCATTACATCAGCAATTTCAGGCTGGACAGCTATGACGGCAGCAAGGCGACCATGCGCGCCTACGTTCAGGGGCTCGGCCGCGCAAAGGATGGCAATGAAGTGCTGGTCCATGTTCGTTACCGCATGGACTGCGTAAAACAGCAGGACGGCTGGAAATGCGAACAGTATTTCATCCTCGGGGGCATGCCGATGCCCGGCTCCCTCACCGACATCCACGGTGATCGCTGATTTCTGCTCCAAGGGAGAAAAACGATGGCTGACTTCGATAGCCCCGTGACGGGGAAAAGTTACCCCGACCATCCATCCGCGGAAACCCCGCGCGCGCGCGGCGACAAGATCACGGGTGATCGTTACTGGTCGAAAGACTTCGCCGAGCGTGAATGGGAAAAGATGTGGAAGCGCATCTGGCACCTTGGCGGGCGCGAAAGCCAGATCGAAGAAGCCGGCGATTTCATCGTCCATAACTTCAAACATGAATCGATCATCATGGTCCGCCAGAAGGACGGCTCGATCAAAGCCTTTTTCAACGTCTGCCTGCACCGTGGCAACCAGCTCGTCACCGCTCCCGAAGGGGGTGTCGTCAGCCACTTCACCTGCCCGTATCACGGCTGGAAATGGAACATGGACGGTGCGCTCGACTGGGTGCAGGACGAGGAGGACTTTCCCCAGGGTTCCCCCTGCGGCAAACTCCGCCTGAAAGAACTGCGGTGCGAAACCTGGGCCGGTTTCATATTCTGGAGCTTCGATCGCGACGCCCCGCCGCTACAGGAATATCTCGCGCCGATCCCGGAACTTCTGGCCAATCGCGATCTTCACAATCACACCCGGGTTGTCTGGCGCACGCTTCGCGTCAAAACCAACTGGAAATTCGCCTCGGACAATTTCAACGAAGCCTACCACATTCCGGCGGTCCACCCGCAATTCATGCCGATGATCGACGATCACTATGCGAATACCCTGTTCGAGATGTATCCGAGCGGTCACAATCGCATGATCGAGAAACTGCAACCATCCAGCCGGGCGCCCGATGCGGCCAATGTCAAACCGCTCTGGGCCGAAGTGCTCAGGGAATGGGACATCGACCCGGAACTCTACGAAGGCCGTGCACAGGATGCTCGCGTGGCGCTGCAACAGGCACGCCGCCAGCTTGGTCCGAAGCGCGGTTTCCACTACTTCGAGAAAATGCTGGACGACGAGCTGACCGACCAGATCCATCACACCTGCTTCCCGAACCTGACCATGACGGGCACCCCGGAAGGGCTCCACATCTTCAGGACCGAGCCGGACGCGGAAGATCCGAACTGGTCGACATTCGACTACTGGTATCTGGTGCCGCCCATCGAAGGCGCCAGCGAGGTTGCAACGCTTTACGGTATGCGCCCCTACGAAGAAGCCGGACACGAAACCGGATCGTTCGACAACTACAGGACCGAGATCGCCCAGGGCGATTTTCTCTCGCAGGATCTGTCGCTCGCCGAAACCCAGCAGCGCGGGCTGCATTCAATGGCGTTCGAGGACGCCTATCTTGCCGCCCAGGAAACCCGCGTGCGTCGTTTTCACGAGGTGCTCAACGACTATCTGGAAGGGCGCCGCTGATCGCACAGCCGGAAGGCGAATGCCGGGGGCAACTGCCTTGCTCCCGGTATCGCTGTACAGCGGGGGCCGGTCACACTTTCAAAGCGAGCTGCCGCCATCGACGCGGAATTCCGCGCCGGTCGTAAAAGCGGCTTCATCGGATGCGAGATAAACCGCCATCGCCGCGATCTCCTCGGGTCTGCCAAGCCGGCCGATGGGGTGTCCGGCCACCCATGCCGCATAAACGGCATCCCGATTTCCGCTCTGCGACAGCACCTTTTCCTGAATCGGTGTCTCGATCATTCCCGGCAGGATCGCATTGCAACGGATGCCATAGCGCCGGGAGGCGCAATGAAGCGCGACCGACCTGGTCATATGGATGACCGCCGCCTTCGCCGCATTATAGGCGAACAGATCCGGCTGTGCCCGAACGCCGCACATCGACGCTATGTTGATCAGTGACCCGCCACGCTCTTTCATGAGTGGAATGACATATTTGCACCCCAGAAACACGCCGACCACATCCACGTCGAATTCATGCCGGAACTGGTCGAGCGTAATATCCTCGACCGATCCGAGAGTGGTAATCCCCGCATTATTGACCAGCACATCGAGCCGCTGACAGCCGGCCAGAACCTCCTGCCAACCAGCTTCCCGAGTAACGTCGAGGCGGGCAAATCGCGCGCGCGGCCCCAGCTCCGCCGCCAGCGCCTCGCCATCCTCGACAGCGATATCGGCAATCACGACCGCCGCGCCTTCGGCAACGAAGCGACGCGCCATCGCCGCCCCCAACCCCGAAGCAGCGCCAGTCACCAGTATCTGCTTTTCCGCAAGCCTCATGTTCTCACCCCTGCTCCGGCAAACGGGCTGACCGGCTGCCGGCATATGCCGCCGCCTGCACGCCCGCCTCGCGCCCCAGCACCACGGCGGGGCCGATCGACATGCCGCCGCCGGCATATCTCTTGCCCATCAGCACGCCCAGAACCTCGCCTGCGGCGTAAAGACCGGGAACAGGAATACCGGCGCTATCCAGAACCCGGCATTCACGATCGATATCAAGACCAGCCCCTGTCACGCCGATCGTCGAAGCGCGGACCTCACAGGCATAAAAGGGACCGGAGCGGACCGGGAAAGCCTTTTCCTCCTCCTGAAAGAAATGGCTGTCCGCTCTCGCATCACAGTCGGCGTTATATCGATCGACGCTATGGGCCAGCGCCCGGGCGTCGAGCCCGCATAGCGAGGCCAGTTCGTCCAGGGTATCGGCAACCAGCACCTCGCCCTTTGCGACACGCCGCCGGATCGTATCTTCCTCCCATGTCGGCAGGTTGATGCCCGCCCCGTAAGGATCGAGATAGCGGATGTCATGGCTTGCCGTCCGCAGCGCTGCTTCATCGAAAATCGCCCACGCCCGCGCTTCCGGCTGCTCGTTAAGCGCATATCCGGTGATGGAATAGCTTGCCATTTCAGGCATGAAACGCTGCGCATCAAGGTTCACCAGCATCAGCCAGGGCGGCATGAAAGGTTCAAGATTACGCCCATGCCCGGAACTGGGCAGCAGCAAACCGGTATCATGGCCGACGATCGCAGCACCGGCAGCCTCCCCCAGAGTGATGCCGTCGCCGACGATATAGGGAGCCGGATCATGGACGGCCCAGACACGTTCGCCATGCTGGGCAGCCGTCGGAAAAAAGCGCGCCCGCATTTCAGGGGAGTTGCCGAACCCTCCTGTCGTCAGCACGACCGCTCCGGCCCTGAGATCGATCCCGAGCGCATGAATGCCGACCACCCGGCCGTCCTCGATCAACAGCCGCTCCACCCGCGTTGTCAGGGCAGTCTCGATACCCATCGCCCCGACCCGATTGATCAGCACGTCGGCAATGCCCGAACCGGCCCCGGCGCTGGGATGGGCACGCGGAACCGTTTCCACACCGCCCTTCACCAGTTGTGCCGGAGGAAAGACCGCGCCGAGTTCGATAAGCCACTCGAGACAAGGTCCGCTCCGGTCACAGATGATGCGGAATATGTCCGGCTTCACCCGCCACTGGTTGAGCGTCATGACATAGGCGAACATGGCATCGGCGCTGTCGTCATAACCGCGGGCGCGCTGCACGCTGGTCCCGGCTGCATAGAAGACGCCGCCCGACAGCGCGGTCGCACCGCCCAGTTTGGTATCTGCTTCCACGATCATGACGCGGGCGCCGGCAAGCCGCGCCTCGATCGCCGCACACATGCCGGCACCGCCGCCGCCAACGATGACAACATCATAATCGCGAGACATGCACTTTCCCTTTATTCAAGACCGCTGCCTGGCACCTGTTTGAAAAGGCCCGCATCCGCGCGATTCCAGACAGATTGTTACCGCCCGCCCCCTCTGTCCTCCAGCATCAACGCCGCCGCCCGCAAGCCGATCGCCATGGCCGGGGCATTGGTGTTGCCGGTAACATGATCGGGGATGACCGAGCAATCGGCCACGCGCAGACCCTGAACACCGTTCACACGCAGGCGCGGGTCCACGACCGCCAGGGCATCGCTTCCCATCCGGCAGCTACGGATCGCATGAAGGCCACAGCTCGAAAGCCGGCGGAAGCTGGCCAGCAGATCGTCGTCGCTCTGCACCTGCGCTCCGGGCAGAACTTCATCGCCGAGCATCCCGCCCAGCGGCTCCGCAGCCATATAGGCACGCATGTAGCGCATCAGCTTCACCGCCGAGGTCCGGTCATGCTCGGTACTCAACCAGTTGGGCAGGATCGTCGGCGCATCCCGCTGGCTCGGCCCCTTGATTCGCAGCGAGCCCTCGCTGGTAAGACGCAAAAGCTGGCCATAGATCGTAACGCCGGGGCGCGGGTCGACCCGGTCGAGCGGCACCGGATTGTTGTCGTCCGACACCTCGAATGTATAGCCGCCGAGATAGAGCTGCGCATCCACGCGCCCGTCGCCATGCGCGACATTGCAGAACGCGCCGACTTCGAACGGTCCGGTCGCCATAACGCCGTCGTGGAATGCGAAATAGCGCATCATGGCACCAAGCAGGCCAAGGCCGAAGAAACTGCGGTTGGTTCCCTTACCCTTGAGCAGCCGGAAAGGCATCGCAATGGAAAGGTGCTCGATCATGCGTTCGCCGACATCGGGCGAATGGGCAATGACAGCGATTCCCGCCTCGCGCAGCCGCTCCGCATCGCCGATGCCCGAGCGCTGCAACAGCAAGGGGCTCTCCATCGCTCCCCCGGAAACAACGATCTCTCCCCGGCAATCGAAACGCTGAAGCTCGCCATTCACGAAAGCCTCGACTGCAACTGCCCGGTTGCCCTCGAACACAATACGTTCAGCCAGTGCGCCGGTAACGACACGCACGTTCGGCCTTTTGCGTGCTGGCGCAAGATAGGTCCGGGCAGAGCTTTCCCGCCGGCCTTTGCGAATATTATGGCTGTAAAGCCCGACGCGCGGGCCGGCTGTTCCGTTGAGATCGTCGACGTGAGCAAGGCCCATGCTCTCGCCCGTTTCAATGATCCGCTCGGCCAGCGGGTAGGAATAGATCGCAGGATCGACATGGACCCGCCCGCCCCCGCCGCGCATGGGGCCGGGACCGGCAGCGTGGTCCTCCAGTTCCAGAAAGGCCTCGGTCATCGTCCGGCCATTCCACCCGGTCGCGCCCGCAGCCTCCCAGGCGTCGTAGTCGGCCGGCTCTCCCCGGCTCCAGATCATGCCATTGATCGCGGAGGAACCGCCCAGCCCCTTCCCGCGAATCCAGACCTCGTTCACCGGGCCGCCCGGCTCCCGCGGCTGGCTGACCGGATAAGTCCAGATATGTTTGGGACGAGTCACCAGCTTGGCCACGCCCTTGGGCAAGGTCACCCAGAAGCTGTCGTTCTCACCCCCTGCTTCGAGCACCAGCACGCGCGATTTGCCGTCGGCACTCAGCCTTTCCGCCAATACGCACCCCGCCGAACCCGCGCCGACCACGATATAGTCCCATGTTTCCGTCATATTCGTCTCCTGCGACGAGAGACTGTCATAAATTGCCGGGTCGGCTCCCCTAGCGTTTTGACGAGTCATCAAGATGACATTGCCAGGAATAAGCTGCCGCCCGCCCCCCGGAGCCAGTCAGGAGAATGTCACGATGCTTTCACTTCCGCCCCGGCAGGTCGCCTATTTCGTCCCCGATGCGCGCGCCGCCGCGCTGGAGCATCACCGGCTGTTCGGCTCCGGCCCCTATTTCGTCGCCGACAATATCCCCTTGCGGCGCTCGCTCCATCGCGGCGTGCAGCGCCCGCTCGATCACACATCGGCCTATGGCCAGTGGGGCGACATCATGATCGAATTCGTTCAGCAGAACAATCCGGGGCCATCGCCTTTCCACGATGTCTATCCCGAAGGCAGCAACAGGAGCGGCATCCACCACGTCGCGCTGTTCGTGGACGATGTCGGGCAGGAACTGGCCCGCCTGAATGCAAGCGGCTTCGCAACCGCGCTTTACGCCGAAATGAACGATGGCTTCATCTTCGCCTTCGCCGATACCGTTGCGGCTTACGGCCACATGCTCGAACTCTATGCGCCGACACAGCAATTAACGGCCTTTTACGAAACCGTCGCCCAAGCAGCCATCGATTTTGACGGTGTGGAGCCGGTGCGATCCATCGGCTTCGATTAGCTTTCGCACAGAAAGGCGCCGCACCGGCATGGGGGCGGCGCTCCTGTCATATCAACCCAGCCTGGTCAGGCCACCCGTATGGATGGGTTCGCCGAGCGGGAGCTTGTTGAGGCGCGCCACCAATTCCTCCTCATCGTCGCCCACATTGTTGGCGGTCGGAGAGTCCGCCGCAACCTTCGGCCGTGTCACACGCACCACATCGTCACCGACCATCCGCAACGACAGGCTGCGCCTTTGCGAGCCCGCCGGCGAGGCACCGCCGCCGTGAAGCGCGCTGGGGTGAAAAATCAGCACGTCGCCCCGCTTCATCCCGCAGGTCATGATGTCCCACTTCCCGCGATCCGCCTCGACATCGGGCAGCCGGGGCATGGCCGCTTCGTCGTAAACGGGCCGCGTATCATCCTCGGGATCGAAGAAGGCGCCATTATACAGCGTGCCGTTGTGCGTCCCGACAATCACCTCAAGCGCCGATTCATCAGGAATATCGTGCATCGGAATCCAGAAGACGACGAATTTGCTGCCATCGACAGGATGATAAGGCGTGTCCTGATGCCATGGCGTGCGCCGTACCGGCTTGACACCGCCATCCTTGAAAAAGAGCTGGTCGTGAAAATACCAGACATCGCCGGAACCGAACACGCTCTTGGCGATCTCCACGACCGGCGTTTCCCGAAATACCGCCTGGAATGCGGGCTTCCCGCTCGAATCCTCGACGGACTGGATGAATGTGCCGCCAGTCTCCTCATAGAGATGCTGGGCAAGCGGACTGGGGTTATCAAGATTCCCCTGATAGGCCGCCTCGATCAGTTCCATATCCCGATCACTGAACGCGCCTTCCACCAGCAAGACCCCATCGCGATGGAACCGTGTCGCGAAATCCTTCGCCTCACCCCGGTTCGTCCGTATTTTCGCCGCGTCTGCCATGTCGCTTTCCTGTTTTGCCGATGCCCGTCAGTTGCTCTTGTGAACCTGCGCCACCGAATCCGGCATCGGCAGCTTGGGGGCCTCATAGAAATGGGCAATCTTCCAGCCGCGGTCCGTCCGGCGCATCCGCAGGTCGTAATAGACATAGACCTGGATGTCGGTGCCCTCCTGCGAACGCCCCATGCCGCAGACATAGGCATGACAACGCGCTGCACCGGGAGCATATTCGGTCACCCGGAAATTGGTCATGGTGTGCATGTGATGAGACATGGTTTTGAAAACCTGCTCATAAAACCCGCGAATGGCCTGTGCCCCCTCGAAAACATCCAGATCCAGACCGGACAGGTCCAGAACCGCATCCTCGGTGAAGCAGGCCACCATCCCGTCGAGATCGTCCAGCGCATCAACAGCGGTCAGATAGTCGAGCAGCGCGTCTTCCAGCGCGCGACGCTCCTCCAGCGTGGGTTGGGCACTCATACATCGTCTCCTTGGCACTCGATCATACGGCTTCACCGGCCGCATCCGTGATTGTCAGACCGACTACCCGCCCTCCCCCCTCCTGTAACCTGTTGAAAGTGCGAGTTTGCAGAACACGGCACCGCCTTAAGTAAAGACCCGGATGCAACACCCGCAACGGCCCACGCCCGGCAAACCCACTTTTGCCGGGAAGCGCTTCAGGGCTCGCCTGCCCGGGAATGACAGGTCAGGGGCAACAGGGAGTAAGATATATGAAACTCGGACCGACCCAGGCACTGTGCAGTGTCTCGCTGCCCGCCTTGCTGGCAATGGCCGCCCCTGCCTGTGCGCAGGATGCAGGCGCCACGGCCCCCGAAGCAGAGACGGGGATTGAGGAGATCGTGGTTACCGCGCAGAAGCGATCGGAAAATATCCAGAGCGTGCCGATTTCGGTGTCGGCGCTGTCCGGCTCCATGGTGGATAGAATGAATGCCACCAACCTCAAGGATCTTCAGGGCGCGGTTCCCAATATCCAGATCAACAATTTCACCAATACGCCCAACAGCGCGGTCTTCACCATTCGCGGGATCGGGGTGATCGAACCCGACCCATTCGCAGGAAATACCGTATCCATCGTGCAGGATGGCGTGCCGCAATATTTCTCCATGGGGGCGCTGCTCGACCTGTTCGACGTGGACCGTATCGAGGTTCTGCGCGGCCCGCAGGGCACGCTGTTCGGGGCGAACTCGACCGGGGGCGTCGTCAGTGTCACGACAGCCCAGCCCACTGGCGTATTCGGCGGTAAAGCCGAAGTAACCTATGGCAATTATAATCGCATCGATATAAAAGCGGCAGTCGATATTCCTCTGGTCCAGGATATTCTCGCCGGCAAGGTGGCCGTCATGCACACCGGCCGGGATGGCTATTACACCAATATCGTCGACGGTTCCGATATGGGCAGCCGCAATGTGACGGTTCTGCGCAGCTACCTCAAATATACCCCCAATGCCGATCTCGCCATCACGCTTTCGGGCGAATATGGCCGTGCCCGCAACGGCGCACCCGTCGTGGTCAGCGGCGCCGTGCCGGGAGATCTGGCCTATGCGCCGGCCGGAACGATCTACGGCAGCGAAGCGCTGCCGATGTACCAGAGCCCGTGTGTCTCGGCCGCCCTGTCCTGCCGGGCGCCGGACAAGTATTATTCCGCCAACGATACCGTTCCCGACGTCAGCAACATGGACACCTGGCGCGCGACGATGACGGTCGACTGGAAAAATACGGGTATCGGCGATATCACCGCCATCACCGGCTACAAGCATTTCAGCCTGACCGAATATACCGACAACGATGCAACGGCCAATCCCGCCTTCCGGCTCGACACCTATCGCGTCACCAAAGGCTGGCAATTCAGCCAGGAGCTGCGAACCTCGGTCGATGTCAATGATACCGTGAACCTGCTCCTCGGTGGGTTTTACATGAAAACCCACTACGATCACTCTGCACGCCTCATCCTCGATATGTTTGCTCCGGGCCTGAGCCAGCACAATATACAGGATCAGGATAACTGGTCAGGATCGCTGTTCGCCCAGAGTTTCATCGACATTACCGACAAACTGCGCTTTCAGGCCGGCATCCGCTACACCCATGAAAAGACCGAAATGGTCGCGGGCACCGAAAGTTTCATCAATCCCGCCGGCAAGGGCCAGTTCTTCGAATCGTCTGCGAATTCGCTCGGCGACGGATTCATCGCAAATGGGAAAAAATCATGGAACAGGTTCGGCTGGAAAGTCGGTCTGGACTATAAAGCCAGCAACAATACCCTGCTCTACGGCTATTATGCGCGCGGCTTCAAGTCGGGTGGCTTTGTCGGCCGGATCGCTTCACCTGCGGAGATCGGCCCCTACAATCCCGAAACAGTCGATACTTTCGAGATCGGACTGAAAGCCGACTGGCTGAACCGCCGCCTGCGCACCAACCTCTCGCTTTTCTACACCGACTATCGCCACATGCAGGTTTCCGAAAACCAGATCGACGACAGCGTTACGCCGGCAAAGATCCTGACCTCGATTTTCAACGCGGCCGAAGCCACCATCAAGGGCTTCGAACTGGAAGTGACGGCGCTGCCGGTCGATGGCCTCACCCTGACCGGGTCCGTCGCCTATCTGGATGCGACCTATGGCAAGTTCCTCTACAACGAAGGAACGCTAAGTGAAATAAACCTCAAAGGTTACCGCCTCCAGAATGCGCCGAAATGGGCGACCAACCTGGGCGCCAATTATGAATTCGGCCTCGGCTCCGGCACCGCGAACATGGGGGCGAGCTATGCTTACGCCTCGTCCAAATATCTGCAAAACCTGCTGAACCCGCCGATCGTCCACATCCAGCCGACACATCTGGTACGCGCCAACATCGGCTGGAAACCGGAAAGCAAGCAATGGTCGATCGAGTTCTGGGCGAATAACCTGCTCGACAAACGCTATGTCGAAGCCGCGACCTGGAACACCGGTCTGTTCTCGCAGATTTCCTACATGCCCCCACGCGAATACGGCGCCTCCTTCCGCTTCAACTGGTGACACCCCCGGTCCGCATATGCTCCACGCGGAACATTTTTTGAACGCAGCACCCGATCCTCCCCGGAACGGAGACAGCTTTTGACCGGACCGGGCATCGCTGACCGCATCCCGCCACTGCCGGCCATCTTCATCGACGGGCGGCGATCGGTCGGCATGGCGAATTCTTTGCAAATCTGTTTCGGACGAGACGGTCGGGCCGGTGCCTGACGCCGTCGTCAGAAATGTCCGGTCACGCCGACGGAAAAGGAGGTGGGTTTTTGCGGTGTGAACTGGTGCTGTAAAGGGAACCGCAGCGGATTTCCGAGTGAAAACGTGTTTCCGGAACCACCGAAAATATTGGAGATGTCCGCGCCGACCGTGAACCTTCCCAGATCGACGCTGCCATGCAGGCTGCTTTCGAGAACGCGCCCCATCGGCCGGTCGAGGGCGGGATCGAAGCCGAGTCGGGCCGGCCCCAGATAGCGAAGCTGCATCCTGACGGCCGCAGGCTTGCCCGCCAGCACGAACCCGTGTTCAACAGCGCCGCGCAGCGTGTATTCCGGAATGACGGGCAGCCGCCGATCGTCAACGGCAAATCCCAGCGCGTTCGTAACCAGTTGCGACTGGATAAGGCTCATGCCGCCCTGAAGGGTCCAGCCCGGCAAGGGCTTCGCCTCGAAGGACGCCTCCAACCCGACGATCCGGGCATTGCCCGCAGTCCGGGTTCCGATCAGACCGTCTGTCAGCAGGATATCGGACTGCAAGTTTTCCCACAAAGTGAAGTAGGCCCCGATCTCAACATGGCCGACACCCGGTACATCTTCACGCCATCCGGCTTCGATGGTCGAAAGTTCATCGTCCTTCAGCGGCGCTGTAGAGCCTGCCGCGTCGATGCCGATGACGCCCTGCCGGATAGCCGAAGCATAGCGAAGGAACAGCGTTCGTCCCCTTCGCGGGTTCCACATCAGGGATGCGCCGGGAGTGATCCCGTCGCGTCGCCGTTCATCCGTGGTGATCGTGGAAAACACGCTTCCCGACTGACTGACGACGCTGTGGAACACCCTGGCACCGAGGCTCAACCTGAGTGTGTTCGTGATGGGAGCGGTAAGGTCGCCGAATACCGCGGTGTCCGAGAACGACCGCCGTTCGGCATCGATCGCCAGCGAGCCGTCCGCCGCACCATATGCCAGGGCCACGTCCCTGCCCTGCCGGGCGGTGATATGCGAAAGCCCGATCAGCCAGTTGAATGCGCCGATCCTGTTCGCGATGCGCGCCTCGGTGTCCCACACGCGATAGGAGCGCACGTCGGTCAGAAAGCGCGGATCGGCGACACCGAAACTATCCGCGCCGACCGTTGCGTCGAACCGGTCGTTCACCTCGTGCCAGGTAAGGGCACTGGAAATGACGATATCCAGCGAACCTTCATGCTTCGCCAGTCTTCCCGCAAAGTGCCGCAGATCGTTGTCGTGCGGTTCCGCTCCCTGGGCCGGCCGAGTACGCGCGCCCGGGCGGTAGGCATACTGGCTGTCGGCCGAGTTCAGCCACTGGCCGAAAGCCGTGAGGTCGAGGCGCCAGCCGTCGGCAAGATCGAAACCGAGCCCGCTGCGGATGCCGACCACGCTGCTGGCGTTCGCATTGCGGCGGCTGCCGGTATCGACCCAACCCGCCTCATGCGCAGCATAGCCCACCAGGCGGAGCGCCGAACTTCCGGGCCGCAAGGGCAGGTTGACGACCGTGGAGCCCGAAGCGCCCAGGCCGCCGGCGGCGACCACTTCACCGCCGGTGGAAACCGTCAAGGAGGCTTTCTCGAAATCCGGCCGGTTGCTGACGATGTGGTAGACTCCGCCTAGCGCGCCAGTCCCGTAAAGCGCGCCCTGCGGCCCTTTCAGGACTTCGACGCGATCGACATCGACCAGTCGGATATCGGGGTCGGGAGCGGAGTAGGTCAGCCGCTCCTCGTCGAGCACGACCGCAACAGTCGATTGGCTATCGCCATTGAAAGGGCTGTCGGCGATGCCGCGCAGAAAGATACTGTTGCGCCCGGGTCCGAGGTTGGTCAGCACCATTCCTTCGACTTCGCTGCTTAACCAGGACGTTCCGGCCGCCGGGTCGAAGGGGCGATAGTGAGCCGGCTGCACCACGGAGATGGCCATGGGCAGGTCGGCAAGAGATTGCACACGCTTGCCTCCGGTCACGATGATGGGTTCAGCGGGCATCGCATCCAGCGGCGGCACGGCAACCGACGGGACGGCAGGCACGCGTTTCTCAAGCAGGCCCGGCGCTGGCGTTCTGCGCACGATGCGCCATGCGGTAGGGCCAACCTGTCGTGCCGTGTAGTCCGAATGGGCGAGCAGCCGTGCGAGGGCCTCGCCCACGCTCATTTCCCCATGCACGCCCGGCGTGCGAATATCGGGCAATGGCCCCTCGGTGCCGATCGATGTCGCAGATTCACGCGACAACTCGGCCAGCGCATGCGACAGGGTTGTCGCCGACAAATCTACGCGCAGCCGCGGCTCACGAGCCTGCGCGCTGCCATTCGCGCAAGCGATAGCTGCCGCGGCCGCCAGCAAGCTCCAGCCCCATGAGCTGGGAGAGATCACGCAATGCAACTTCCCCATTGCCGGTGACAAGAGTCCCTGAAAATTCACGGTGTCGCAACGACGGTGCAACTTCGACCCGGACGCCTGCATAGCGACTGATATCGGCGGCGACCAGCGACAACCGCGTGTCCCGGTAGCTGAGACGCCCGGTTCGCCAAAGCCCGATAGCCTCCCGGGCTACATCTTGTACGATGGCGGTTCTCTCCTGCTCGTCAAAGACAAGACCGCGGCCCTGGCTGAGTCGAAGCGGCACGTCGAGCGCCGCCGCCGAGACCTTGACCTCGCCTTCGGCCACGGCGACGCGAACCTGCCGATCTCCCGTCTGGACATCGAAGCGAGTGCCTATATCGCTGATTTCGACGCCTCCGGCCCGGATCGAGAGCGATCGTGCCGGATCGTGGCGGATGTCGAACCACGCTCCTCCTGAAAGCGCGATCTTTTCCTGCCTGTCGCCCGAGACTGTGAGGCTGCTGTGCGGGGCAAGCATGATCGTGGACCCGTCGATGAGTGCTACACGTGTCGCCCCAGCTTCGGCTCGATAGGTCTTCGCAGGTGCCGGCAGAAAATGCGGCACAGCGAAAACCAGCGCGAACGACGCGGCGATCGCCATGCCCGCCCAACGCTTCCAGGCCATCCCATGAAGCCCGGGCCGGCGCGGCGTGTCGAGAACAGTCTCGCGACATGCCGCCTGCAATGCCTGTTCGTGCGCACGCACCACCTCGCTCGTCAGCATCAGTTCGTCATACGCAGCGGCGTGACGCGGATCGGCTTCAAGCCATAATGTCAGCCCGTCCCAGTCCATATCGTCATTGTCGCTTGCAACCAGCCATGCCGCCGCTTCGGCTGAAATCTGCTCTAATTCCCTGTTCATGACTTTCCATCCAATCGCAGCTTTCCCGCGCCTGAACGTATCTGTTTGCCTGACGCCGCCGTCTCGAAGAATCCGCAGTCGGCAAGCGCTGTACGCAAGTGGCGCATGGCCAGCGCCAGATGTTTTTCGACGCCGCTGCGGCTGATCCCCATGAGCCTCGCCACTTCTGCCTGGCCATGGCCGTCGAAGCGGTGCAATTGCAGGGCACGCCGGGCTCCGGGCGGCAAGGCGGCTATCGACCGCGCAAGCAGTTCGGACTCCTGACGCTGCACCAGTTCCTCGTCGACAGCAGGCGAGGGATCGCGGCGCAGTTCGACTGCACCCGTCGCCCCATCCGCTTCCAGCCAAAGGCGATCGCGCTGCATGGCGCGCATCCTGGTGCGCCGCCGATCCGATACGAGGTTGTTCGCCATGCGAAAGAGATAGGCGCGGCCATTGGCGATCGGCCGGCTATGGCCATTCGCCACCTTGAGCCAGAGATCCTGCAAACAGTCCTCGGCTTCGTCGGCATCGCCGCAACGTGCCCGCAGGAAGCGCTGGAGATCCTGACGGCATTCCTCCAGCAACCGTACCAGTCCTGCCTCTGCGCTCATGGGCATCGCCACGCTTCCCAACCGGCCGATCTGCTCGAGGTCAACGGGTCGCAATTGCCAGCAATCCGATGACCGAATTGGTGATGGCGTGAGACTGCACCGAAACCGTCTCCCGTGCAAATCCTGCCCGAACGAAGATATCCATCAATTCGCCCTCATCGTAGAGACGATGACGCCCGACACGTGCGAAGGCCCAATTGCTCATCGTGTCGCGGTGCGTGACATAGGCTACGGCGCGGCCACCGGGCTTCAACACGTCTCGAACACACGCCAATTGCGACCCGTCCGCATCACAGAAATAGAGGACGTTCAGAAGCAGGGCGCCGTCGAACGAGGCGGGCTCGAAAGACATGCTCTCGATGCTTGAGCGATGCACGGCAGCGCGCGCCTTGAGCCGCCCTGCGGCCATTTTCGTCATCACCCCGGACGGATCGATGCCGATGACATCTGTGGCCCCCCGGCGCAACATGGCATCAAGGGCTGCACCGGTTCCACAACCAGCGTCCAGTATGCGCTCACCCGCACGAGGCGCGAGCAGGTCGATCGCGAGCCTCGTGGGCTTGCGATTGGCAAAATCCATCGCATGTCCGAGCAGGCGACCGACCGAACCGCGCGGACGGGCAAGCTGCCCGGCAAGGGCTGCCGCAAATGTCACGCAGCTTCCTATCGCGTCCTGGCAAGCAGTGCCTGCACCTCGCGCCGGCGCCCCGCGTCCCAGACCGGGCGCAACGGATCGTGCGGCGCCTGCAAGGCCTTTTGCAGGTGCGAACGGGCACCGGCCTTGTCGCCCTGATCGAGCAGGAAATCGCCATAGAAATAATTGGCGTCGAGCCCGTTCGGATCCTGCACGAGCGCTTCGTTGAGCAGCCTGCGCGCCCTGGCCTTGTCGCCGAAGCCGATCGGCGAACCGGGCACCTTGTAGTAAAGGACGGCCAGACTCATCGCGGCACCGCCTCTGGCCGCATGGGGATCGATGGCATAGGCATGGGCGATGATGTCGCGGGCACGCGTTGCAAGCCCCAGCTTGTGAAAGAAGTTCGCGCGGTTCGCCTGCTCGCTGGTGACGATCCCTTGCCACAACAGGGGCTCGGCCTTTCCGGGGTAGCGCGCGACGATCTGGGCCGCCTGGTTTGCAAGCGCGTCGAGCGCCCTGGTCTGCGTGCTCGACCCGCGAACCTCATAAACGATATGAGCCCAACCATCGTTGATGGTCTTTACGTCTTCACCCACTCCGGCCAGCACGACTGCCGGGGTTGCCGCGAGCATCACTGCGGCAACGGCCGCTAACATGCGAAGTTTCAAGCTTGCTGCTCCTTGATGAATAGTCATGGAAATTCTGCCCGCGCTTTCCTGATTTGCGAGGCGAGGCCGGCATCGATCAGACCGGGCGCGATGGCGTTGAGCATGGCGTAAAAGCGCTCCATCGCACCGATGCTCACCGTCGCGCGCCTTGCAAGGATGGCAGCGACAATCCGCCTCGCCACCCATTCGGGCGCGTCGGCCTTCATTCCGGTGATCTCGAGAAAGCGATTGACCTCGGAATTGTTGAACGCCGTGCGCGCCGCGCGCGGGTTGATGTGAGTGACGGCAACCCCGGTGCCGGCAAGTTCACGACGCAAGCTCTGGCTCAATGCGGCGAGCCCGGCCTTGCTGCTCGAATAGGCTGCGAACCACGGATAAGGGATCAGGCCCAGCACGGAACCGATATTGACGATCTGGCCATGGCCCCGTCTGCGCATCGGTGCCGCAACGGCCCGCGCGAGGACTGCGGGGACCAGCAGGTTGACCCGGTAGCAGAGAGACAGCGCCTCGATAGGTTGGCTTTCGTGCAGCCCGAACCGCATCACGCCTGCGATATTGACCAGGATATCGGGAGGGGCATTCGCGAGGTGTTCGGCCAGCGACTTGAGCGCGACATCGTCGGCAAGGTCGGTGACGATGCTCGTGTCGCAAGCCGGGCATTCGACACGATCGATCCCGATCGTTCTCAGGCCTGCCGCGCCAAGCAGTCGGGCGACAGGCGCGCCAAGCCCGCCGGCAGCGCCCGTGATCGCGACGGTCTGCCCCTCAAGCCGGTACATGGGCGCGCTCCAGGTCGATCGAGGCGAAGACGCCACCGAACAGGCCGAACATTTCCCTGGCCATGGTAAGGATCGCTGCACGGTCGGCACGGTCGGACAGACCGTTCATCAGGTCGGCGAAGAAACGCATGTGATCCCGGTCGAGTGAGCCGTGAGAGTTGAGGTAGGTGAAAGCCTCCGGTGGCAGTTCCAGCTTCTTCGCTATCGCACTCGCGCCATGCGTTGCGAGTGCGACGCTGGTGCTCTCGAGCACATAGACCATGCCGAAGAAGGCCATGGCGTTGCCGTTGACGATCCGGTCATAGGCGTGATCGACCATCGCCAGCGTCGTCGGTGCAGGCTCGCTCGCTCGCACCGCTTCGGCGTCGCCGCCCGCGGCAGCGATATCGGCAAGGATCCACTCCTCATGCCCCGTTTCCTCGGCGATATAATCGTCAAGCGCTGCAACGATCTCGGGCCGCCCGGCGAGTTGCGCGCGCGCTGCCCGCATCAGCGGTACGGTGTGGCGCACATGGTGCCAGGCCTGCGCGAGATAGGCGAGATAGACATCGCGGGTGATTGCCCCGGCCAGGCCTGCCTGCAATTGCGGGGTGGACATGAAGCGCAAGCGTTCGCGGACCGTCCGGGCCTCAAGCTCGGTGAAAAAGCCGGGCTCCCCGTCGAGATAGGCGGCAGCGATCACGCTACGGCGCAAGCGGCCATTGCCCGTAAGCTGCCCGTTCATGGGCGTGAAGTGCGCGACCTCGCGCCATTCTCCGATCCGGGCATAGGCTGGCAGCCTTGCGTTGGCCGCCGCGACTGCGGCCTCGATATCTGCCCCGGCATGGCTCGGCACGATCAACGCCGCGGGGGCAGGCAGTCCGTCGCCATAGACCAGGGCTTGAAAAATGTCCGGCTGTTCGACGAGGCAGGCTTCGACCCATTCCGGCGAGACGTTGCGTCCGAAACTGGTGACGATAAGGTTCGACTTGCGCCCGTGGATATGCAGGCGGCCATTGTCATCGATCCGGCCCAGGTCGCCGGTATGGAAAGGCGCTTCAGGTCTTTCGCCGCCGACCGGGCCGAGGCAGCCTTGTCCTTCGAGCACGATCTCGCCATCCGTCGCGATGCTCGCGCGCATGTGCGGCAGGCACCTACCCGCCGAACTTGCATCGTCATCGCCTTCTTCCTGCAACGAAACGACCGAGGCGCACTCGGTCAGACCATAGCCCTGGCGCACGGGAAGGCCGAGCAGGCGAGCCCGCGCGATCAACGCGATCGGCACGCGCGCACCGCCGACCGCAACCAGGGTGAGAAGTGGAAGCCGTGTGCCCGTGGCCTCCATCATGCGGACGATCCCTGCAAGATATTCGGGGACGAGGATCAGGGAAGTGATGCGCTGTTCGGCGATGACATGGACGAGCCTGGCGAAATCGGGCCGGAAAGGATCGGACATCCCGATCACGGCCTGTGGCGGGCACACATAGGTGCCGCCCGCAAGGAGCGTGGGAAAGAAGCCCGCGACCGTTTCGAGCAGGATACCGGGCGGCAGCAATGCCAGATGTCGACCGGCCTGCCCGGCACCAACCGCATGGACGACCGACCGGGCGACAGTCAGCATGTGTTCCGCCGACAGGCAAATACCCTTGGGGGTGTCCGTTGAACCGGATGTAAAGGTGATCCGGGCCGTCCCGACGGGGAGAGGGGTGGGTGCCGGTTCAGCGGACCGGGGCTTCCCGCCGGAGTTGCCGGAAGGAAGGGCGCCAGCCCCGCAGAGTTCAATCGCATGTTGCGACTGCCGGGCCGTGAAAAAGGCCGGCAAGGACAAGACCGGGATACCTGCCCGCAACAGCGCCAGCTCGATCAGCGCGGTTTCAACGCCGTGATCTCTCTGTAACACTACAGGGCAAGCCGCCGGGCAGTCCCTCGACAGGCTCGTTATCCAATCGGCAACCCTGGCGCCGAGTGTACCGTAGGTAATCGGGAATCCGTCGAGCGCATCAAGGGCAACGCGATCGGGGTGAGCCGCGCCGTGCGCGGCCATGGTATCGAACAGGATCATATCCGTCAGGCGGCCTCGCTGCGATGGCGACGGGTCAGGAAGGCGTTGATCGCGCGTTGGCCATCCGCGATGATGCCCACGCAAACGCAGGGATCAAGCTCGTAATAGCACCCCCATATCCCGGCCGAGGAACCGAGCCGCTCACGATGCGCTGGCGCCAGCTCGATAATCGGGACGCCGATACGCGCGAACATATGGCGCAAAGGGCGCGTCAATGTCGCGATCGCGACTTCCCCCGCCCCCGCCAGATCGTTTGCCGCCGCTCCCCACAGCCGGATCATCGTATGCCCGTTGACGGCGGCGAAATTGCCGATCTCGATTATCTGGCTGCGCAGCACCGACCTGCCCAGCGCAGCACTGGCCAGTCGCTCGGCGGGGGCATCCAGATAGGCTTCCAGAAAAAGCGGGACCGGGCCGGCTCGCCTGTAGCCGAGAGCAGCCACAGGCCGCTTTTCTGCCTGACTGCTCAGAAAGGTCTCGAAGCCCGGGACAATATCCGCGCCGAAAGCTGTACTGTAACGCTCGCATAGAAAGAACTGCTCGACACCTTGCGGCATGGTTTTCCTCGCTTTCGCTGCCCAGGACGCCGCAGCGGGAGATTTTCAGCAGTCGGGTACGCGCCTCGTCATCATAGGATATTGATATAAATATTTATTTTTTAATCCTCCGCTGCCGCCGGGATACCGCCCCAACTCTCGAACTGCGGATGCGGCGAAGCCGCGGCGTCTAATCGCGGGCTGCATCGCGCAACCGAACGGCATCACCAAAGGGCAGGCTTACATTGAGTTCGATAGTGCTTTTTGCGCTGGCGTTTATCGGCGAAGCGCCGACGGGTGCCGTAGTACCGGATAGCGCTTCCGTCCGTGCGGAAGTCCCGGAAAGTAGCGCCGGAACCACGGCGCCTCCCCTTCCCGAAGAGAACGGCGCGATCGTGGTGACGGCCAGACCTCGCGCAGTGGCGGGGGATCCGTTGGAGGCGGTGAACGTCAAGGCATTCGAGGCCACGCAAGCCGTCGATCGAGCCGCAGTCGGTCCGATTGCGCTGGGCTACCGGCACATCGTGCCCGAACCGGCGCGTGACGGTCTGCGCAATGCCTTGCGAAACCTGCGGGAACCGGTCGTCGCGATAAATTTCCTGCTTCAGCTCAAGCCGGGCAAGGCGGCCGAAACCCTGGCTCGTCTCGGCATCAATTCGACGATCGGCGTGGCGGGCCTTGTCGATGTCGCCAGGCGGAAACCATTCCATCTGCCCTACCGTCCGAACGGTTTTGCCGATACGTTCGGCTATTACGGCGTGAAGCCCGGCGCCTACCTTTTCCTTCCCCTGGTGGGACCGACAACCGTGCGTGATCTTGTCGGCGGGGGCCTCGACCGCCTCGTCCTGCCACTGGCCATCGGACGCCCGTTCAACCGGGTGACATACACCATTCCAACGGGCGTTATCGGAGCGCTCCAGCATCGCATCAACATCGATGACGAACTTCGCGAACTTCGGGAAAAAGCGCCCGATCCCTACGCTGCATTGCGCGATGCCTATCTCCGTCGCCGGCAAGCTGAAATCGACGCTCTCCATGGGCACATTCCGGCACGTTCCATCGAAACAGGGGGAGCAGCAGAGAAAGACGATGCCCGGCCGTAAGTGCGAGTGTTGCGGGAGTTGGGGGCTGCGGGGTGTTCAGGCAACCTTCGCGCGGTTTCGCGTCCGCCGGGCATAAGTTGCGAAAAGCTCTGCAAAGTGTGCATCCATACTCTGGACCTGCCCTGCCCCGGCCGTCGCGCGCCGACGTTGTGCCGCCGGTCCCGCCGCAATGAAAGCACGGATGGCATCGGCGAGGGCAACATTGGAACAGGCCGTATAAATCGCGCCCTGCCCGGCGACGAATTGATCGCTCGCACCTCCTTCGTCCGGCACCAACAGCGGCAGGCCACTGGCCTTCGCCTCCGCCGCGACCATGCAGAAAGTCTCGGCTTCGCAACCGTGGACGAGAGCGTCGGCACTGGCGAGGATGGTCGCAAGCTCGGCCCGGTCGGTCACAGGCGCCCCCAGCAGGACGTGCGGGTTGTTTGCTGCGGCGCGCAGCACGCGCGCGCGGTCGCGGCCGTCGCCGAGCAAGACGAACCCGAGCGCATGATCGTAGCCTGCCGCCGCGACCGCCTGGATGACCATCGGCCAGCGCTTTTCCGGCGCCAGACGGCCAAGCCCGACAAGCAGCGTGGCCTCTGGCGGCAGCCCGCAACGCGCCAGCAATCGCGCCCGCAGCACTTCATCGCGCAAGGCTGGTGAAAACGCCCCGGGCAGGACGCCCATCGGGATCGTCTGCACCTTGCGCAGCCCACCGGCCTTGAGCCGGGAACTGAGGCTTGCGCTGGCACTGACGACAACGTCGAACTGTGCGTCGAGTCGACGCAGATGGCGCCAATAGGGTGTGAACATGCGGTCGATACGATCGCGCGAGGCGATGCCGCCGAACCAGCGATAGGCATAGGCGGAAAGCGGATCGGCATGCATCACGAGCGAGCGCAGGGCACGGCCGCGCCAGCGGCCAACCATCGCCGGGCTTGCCCAGGGCGAAGACACTTCGACGACATCGGGATCCAGCCGATCCAGAAGTGCATGAAGCGCGATCTCGTCGTTGAAGTAGAAGTAGCGGCGATCGAGCGGCAGTCGCGGCCCCGGGATCGTCACGATCCGGCCGCCGTCGCGATACAGCCTTTCCGCCTGGTGCGGACCGGGAGCGACGACGATCACCTCGTCAGGCCCCATCCGGGCGGCTTCCAGCTTGCGCTCGATATAGGTTTTCACACCGCCGCCATGCGGGGAGTAAAACGCGCAGACATCGACGATACGCAACGCAGTCAGTTCTCAATAGGCCGAAAGGACAGGCCACGGCGATAATTCAGGACGATGCGTATTCTGGTCGGCCCCTCGTCCACGCGCGCACTCGCCGCGCTTGCACGCGGCTTCGACCAGCCAAGCTTCGGATTTCCGGCAAAACCGATGCCATCGCCGGAAAGCTGGAACCTGCGATCGGCATTGCGGTCGTGCAACAGGCTGAGTGCATAGGTTCCCGCCGCCGGCGCACGGATACAGAGCGCCACCGGCCCCGCCGGAGGAACCGGCACCTCTACACGACGAAATGTCTTTCCTGCGGCGACCAGGAGATTGTCGTCTTTGAGAAAGTCGGCGTCATTGGCTGGATAGAGCTCGAGTTTCAACCGCCCTGCCCGATCCTTCAGGCCAATGACCTCGACGAGCAGGGACGGCCCCGGTTCGCCGGGACGACACCGGCCTTCGGCCTTGCCGAGATCGGGGGAGGACGGCAGCGCAGCGGTGAGCATCAGGGGAGTGAGAACGTCAATCATTGCGCGTATCTTCGCCGATCAGTTCGGACAACCCGACAAACCCGCCCACGAGGAGATGTGCGGCGACGATCAAGGTCGAGACGAGCGTGATCGCAGCGGCGATCGGCGCGTTCGGGCCGACCAGATATGCGGCAACGCCCGCGAAGGCGACGTCCTTGTTGGGCAGGAAGGGCAAACGCGAGAGCAACTGGCGCACCGTGGCCAGGAGCAGCCACCAGGTCACCGCAACCGCGGGCAGAAGGATATTCCACAGGACGGCCGCAAGGAAGATCATCACCACGATACGCCCTGTGTGAAGCCCCGCCACAAACCACAGATCGCGCAGGGGCAGCGTAAACAGCCGCTTTCGCATCACGAACGTCGCCGCCGACAGCGCGAGCAGGAAGGCAAGCGAGGCGATGACGGCAGAGCTGTTCAGACCCAGGTGCAACAGGCCCAGCAGCGGCACCGAGATGACGATCATCACCAGTGTCAGCAGGTTGCCCATGAGCGCACTCAGCACCGCGACGTCCTTCACGGCGCCGAACGGCGCAGTGACGATCCCGGTGTGCCGACGCGCCCAGGCATAGAAATACACCTCGCCCAGATAACCAAGCAGGATCTCGTTGCTGACGAGCTTGCGCAGGAGTGCCGGAAAGCCATCGACCGGAAGCGACCAGAGGCGCCGGAAGATGATCCATTCGGATATCGGGCCGGCAAAATAGTAAGCGATGAACGCGGCCCAGAACAGGCCGTTCATCGGCATCAGGGCCGCGATCCCGCGAATATCCATCCGGCGCAGTTGCCAGGCCACGACAACCAGAATCAGCACCGATACAAGAGGCCCCAGCCATTTTGTCCAGTTTCGGCCAGTCCGAACGAGCGGCGCCGGATCGATGATCCGGCTCAGGTTGGGAGAGGCGGCGGCAGGAATGACGGGCGACATGGCGGCCTTGTCGAAAACAGCACGCGCATTCATATGAAAAATGTCTCCGGAAGGAACTTGTCGGGAAGGCTCCCCCCACCCGCGACGGCACAGGTGCCCGTGTCCTGCGGGTGCCTGTGCGATCTGCCGCGATCCGCGGTTGCGGCGTGCCCGATGGTGAACCGTTCGACGTGGGCGAGGCTCAGTGCGGTCACGCGGCATGCCTTTGCATCGCCAGTTCGCCATAGCGGCCGGACCGGTGCGTTTCCGTCAGTCGCGCGACAGCCCGATCGATGCTGGCGACGATTGCGGGAACACGGATATCCGCAGGATGCATGCCGATCCGCGCAACACGCATCCGCGCAAGCAGCGGCACGAGCGCGCGGGCAGCCAGCAGCGAGGAGGCGATCCGGGCCGGAGAGCGGCTCGCCCAGGTCAGAACCGGCCCTTTCGCCAGCACACGCCCCGAACCGGGCTGCCAGACTTTCCAGTGATCCTCGGCAATCTGAAAGCCGCGATCGCCCAGGGCAGAAAGGGCACCGGCTCCGTAAAGCCAGGCCGGAGCGATGAAACCGGCCACGCTTTGCCCGATGATGTCTTCCAGCAGGCACTTGCCGTCCTGCATCAAGGCGCTCGCCCGGTTCCGGTCCAGCCCGAGGAATTCGCCTTCGCGCGCGGTCATGGTCCGCGCTTTCAGATGCGCCACGAGCGTACGATGCCGGCAGGTATCGCGATGAAACCAGCCATGGACGAAGATCTCGGCCCCTTCCTCCGCCCAGCTTCGGAGGCGGCTGGCAAAGGGTGAGCCGCGCACGATCGGGGCGTCTCCCCAGTGGTCGGGCACGACCAGAAGCGCCATCCGGTTCATCGGCACACAGGCTGCGAAACGTTCGCGCAACCGGTCCACGGCACCTTCCGTGCGCGGACTCACGTCATGGATGGAAAGCAAAAGCAGGCGACCGGGCGGAGCGTGACCACCCCGTTTGTCACCCGAACCCGCGTCAAGCAATTCCCACCTCCACTCGGCAATGGCTAAAGGACGCCGTCACGCAAGATTTTCCGCAGTCGCAAAATGAAATAAATCCCCGCAAGCCCCGAGCACCTCACAGCCGGATCCCGCTTGTTCCGTTTGCGGCAAGGAGGCTGCCGGAACTTCCCGAACTTCACCCATAGCGGCCACGGCGAACTTTTTGCTGCGGCCAGAAATATGCCTGATAATCAACAGCTTAGACGGTGAGAAAGAGCCCTGCCTGTTTTGCGCTTTCGGCCTGTGTAGGAAAGCGGATTCTGCCGCGCGCGCTCTGCCGGGCCGGAAACGGCCTAGAAGCGCAGCCTGAAGCCCGCCCGCGCGCCGTTGTCGCTGACGCCGCCCCCAATCTGGCCGTTGTAGGAGAGGGTGAGGCT
>JAITWR010000065.1 GCA_031285165.1 Novosphingobium sp. | reverse complement strand
GCAGCCTCCGGTCGCGCGTCCACAGGCGCAGGCCGGGCGTCAGACGCGTGGCGGCCAGCAGGTGCGCGTCGATATAGCCGATGCCCAAGCTGTAGAGCGGCTGCCGCTCGATGAACGCCTGCACTTCCTCGTCGGTCGCCTGCGCCACTGTCGGCAGGCCGCGCAGCGCCGACAGCACCGTGTCGCGCCGGCGCAGGCTGCCCAGGGCGATCTCGCCGATGATGAACGGATGGATATGCACCAGCCCCGCTTCGAGACGGCGGGCGAGCAGCGGGTCGCCACGGCGCAGATGATCGATCCAGACCGTGCTGTCGGCCAGGATCATTCCGCGGCGAATTCCGCCCCTGGGCGCCGGCGGGCGGGGACCGCCAGATCCGGCTCGCTGCCGCCGAGCAGGGCAAGCCGGCGGGCGCTTTCACGCTCGATGAGCGCCTTGAAGGCTTCGCGCACGAGTTGGGATTTTTCCCTGATGCCGGTGAACGCCTGCGCTCTGACAAGCTGTTCATCGTCCAGAACGATGGTGGTTCGCATGACCTGCCTTCCTGATCGAAGGCACGCATCATGGCATCGAATGATGCCGATTTCAATGCACCGCCCGGACCCGCGCCCTCCCGGCGCGGCCAGGGGAGCCATCGCCGCCGTGCCATCTCTAAAAGCCCTCCGGCGCTGGTTCGAGAATCAGGATCGACAGGTCGCCCGTCGGCCGGAAATTGGTCTTGCGCACTTCGAACAGGGTCTGGGCAACCTTCTTCACCCCGTCCATGCAGAAGCTGACCAGCGCGTCCGACCGGCCCTTGTCCACTGTCAGGTGGAACTCGCCGATGGGCTTCTGCCAGTTGGCACCGCTGGACAGCACATAGTCGATGCGCTTCTCGAAGAACGCCTGGTGCATCGGCCCCACCGCGCGCTTGGCTTTCACCACGGCGGCCATGAAGCTCGAGTCGATGCAGTATTTGCGCTTCTGCGCGTGCGCGTCATCGCTTTGCCTGAGATCCTCGGTTTCGAGACTCGTGCCGGAAGTCGTGCCGACGCTCGGCGCATAGCTGTGTTCGACGACGATCTCGCGGCCCGCCGGGAACAACTGCTCCCAGTAATAGGCCGTCTTCAGCGTCCAGGACGGATGCCAGTGACGCTCCCAGGGCTGGTCCCGGCCCTGGCTGTATTCGTCGATGACGGCAAGGCCCATCGCGACCAGCCGGTCGCGGGTTGCAGCGGGCAGGCGGTCCAGTGCGTCCCGCGTGGCGGCAAGCTGCGGCGCCAGCGGCACGCCGAGCGATTTGAGGTAGGCCGTGCGGTCCACGCCCCGCGCGATCACTTTCTGCTCGACCCGCGCCGTGACCGGCTGGCCATCGACGCGGGTGGTGAAGCCCAGGAAGTTCTGGGGATCGTCGCGGGGGACGGAAACCATGTCGTCCGGCCCGCCGATGACGATGTCCGGCATCGGGAAAGCGACCAGCACTTTCCGGTCGCGCCCGGTGGTGTTGAGGAAGCGGTAGCGCACCACCACCGCGCCGGGCGAAATGTAAAGATCCTCCGCCCGCATCTCGACGCCGGGGTTCTTCACCAGCACCAGCCCGCCCTGGCGCAGTTCCGCCGAGCTGTCGTTGGCCGCTGCCGGGCCGGTGAGCATCGGGGCCGCCAGCATCGCGGCCAGCACCGCAGCGAGGGCTGCGCGTCCCGGCCACCCTGTTCCGGCCAGCATCCTGGTTTCGGGATCGCCCGTCATGGCCGCCATGTGTATCTCCTCTCGGTAGGCTTGGGTGCTCCGTTCCACTCCGCCTCTCCGGCGGTTCCGACGATCCGTATGTTCGTCAGCCGGCTGTAGGGTTCAGGGTACTTGTGCACGATGCGATAAGCTTCCACGATAACATCGTTTCTGTCGGAACCGGCCTTGCCCGGAGCCCTGAAATCGCTTGCAACATGGAACACCTCGCCGGTGCGGCGGTCCTTCACCTGGAAATTCGGGCAGGGAGGGGAAACGCATTCGTTGGGTGTGAGCATGTTATGAAGCTGATAACTACCCGGCGGATTGGGCGATGGCGCGGCGGCGGTCAGCACGGCGCAGGCGAACGCCCGGCCGAGGGCGGTAAAGCTCAGGCGCATGTCGTCACTCCATTGAGGCACGCATCGCGCGTCCAGCCAGTGAAATCCCGAATGCGCAGGTGCAGCCATTCACCCTTGCAGCCGATCAGGTCGCCGCCGAAATCGCTATGGTCGAGCGGCACGCGCAGCCGGCGCGCGCCGGCATCGGGGGCGGCATAAACCTGCGCTCCGCCGGCAAGGCCGTTCACGCCCAGCACGGACCTGTGCATATAGCCCCGGCCCCGGAACAGCATTGTCCGCTCGCGCGGCTCGCCGCTCACATGCACCTGCCACGCGCGGTCCACCAGGAACCAGTCGCCCGCCTGGCCGACGACATGGGCTTCGATCCAGTCGTCATTGGCGGGCGCTGTCAGCGCGGCGATCACCTTGCCGCCGGGCGCGGCGCGGACATTGGTATCACCCGGATGGGGATCGTTCACATCGACATCGACGTTGCAGACTTGCAGCGGGGCCGGGACCGGCGCGGCCGTTGCAGCGGGTACGGCCAGGGCCAGAGCAAAGGCAAGGAGGCAGGTGAGGCCATGCACCGGCACGCCTGCCCGGATTTTTCCGGGCCGGTCCGGAAGATTCATCCTGCCTTCGTTCGTTGGAATCCGCCCCATATCATATCCGTATTCATCTGAAATTCGATTTACAATCTCCCGCCATTGTATGACGTAAATTCGTGAATGATACGTGAACTTTCAGTCCATCGGGCGCGACAGGCGGCCCCGTTCAGCCCGAGACGAGGCTGCCGCCATCCACCTGCAAGACCTGCGCGGTGAGGTAGGTGCATTTCATGGCATAGAGGTAGGCCTGTGCGACTTCCGCCGGCTCGGCGATCCGCGGCACGGCCTGGCTGCGGAAACGTGCTTCCTCGGCGGCACGCATTTCGGCGGGCAGGTTGCGGAAGATCTCGGTGGCGACGCCGCCCGGAAACACGCCGTTGACGCGGACGGGCGCAAGCTCGACCGCCAGACCGCAGACGAGATGGGCGATCGAGCCGGCCATGGCGGTGGCCATGACGGAGCCTTTCTGGGGGCGGAACGCGCTCATGCCGCTGGTCAGGGTCAGCGAGCCGCCGGAGGGCAGCGCCGCGGCCCCGTGCTTCGCCAGCCTGACCGCGCCCCAGAAGCGCACGCCGAACAGCGCCTGCGCATCTGCGAGGTCCATGTCCGCGATCGGCCCGCGCCGCGCCTTGCCCCAGTCGCCCGCGGTGCTGACGATGTGATCGAACGCTCCCGAGCCTGCGAAGAAGGCGGCGACCGCCGCCTCGTCGGTCAGGTCGAGCCTGGCCCATGCCGCGCCGCCCAGGCGCTCGGCCGCTTGCGCCAGCCTGACGGGATCGGTCGATGCGATCATGATATCCGCGCCTTCGGCCTGCGCCGCTTCGGCCACCGCATAGCCGATGCCCGAACCGCCGCCGACCACCAGCACGCGCGCGCCTTGCAATGTCATCGTAATACCTCCGCTGCTGTGAACCTGGGCTTCAGCCACGCGACGACCGCCGCGGCCGCATCGACGATGCCGCCCTCGCGCTCACCCTCCTCGCGAAAGCCGAAGTGATCGCCTTCGATCTCGATATAGGTGCGGTCCTCGCTCGCCGCGTTGTCGAACAGGCCCTTGCCCACGAAAGGCAGGATGGTGACATCGGCCGAGAACGTGATCGAGAGCACCGGCTGGGTGATCTTCCGCGCATCGCGGTGCATGTCGACCCGGGTTGCCAGACCCGACCAGGTGGACAGCCAGCCTTCCGCCGTCATCATCTGCACAAAACCGGGTATCGACCAGTTCGCGACTTGCGGGTCGGGCTGCATGAGGCCCAGGATGGCCCGCTTGTTGGGATGGATCGACAGGTCGGTCAGCGCCGGGTCGGCCATGGTGCGGTAGATCGTCAGCGTGTTGCAGGCCACGGCCATGCGCGTGATCGCGTTCCGCTCTGCAAGCGGCAGCGCGGCGAAGCCCGGCTCGTCCATCATCGCCCGGTAGCGCCGCTTGCGCGCGATCTCCTGAAATGCTTTCGCATCGATGCGCCGGCAGCGCGCGGCTTGTGCGGCGCGGTAGCGCGCGAGGAATTCGGGCGCATAGCACGAGCTTTCCGGCGGCTGGCGATAGCCGTTGGCCGGATTGAACATATCGAGTTCGGGATCGCAGGAGAGCGGATCGTTCTCGTCGATCACCGAAGGGTCGAGATTGGCGAGCCCCAGCGCCCCTTCGCTGAGTGCGCCGGCCAGGTTGATGAGCCCGTCCGCCCGCGGCAGGTCGAGTTCGTTGAGATCATAGGCATTGCCCGCCGCGGTGTGAGTCAGCCGCTCCCCCGCCGGCATATTGGCCTGCGCCATGTAGAACGCCGAAAGCGGCCCGCCCCCGCTATTGCCGCACAACACCACATGCTCGAAGCCGACCGAGCGCAGATAGCGGATCTGCGCCGCCAGATCGGCGCAGAGGCATTCGTGCTCGCAGTTGACATCGTTGCCGAGGTAGCGGGTCTGGCCACCGTAAACGGCATAGCCCGCCTCCACCAGAAACGGCGTGAGATAGTGGCTCGAAAAGTCTGCCCGCGGATGGTTGAAGACGACCGCCGTGCGCTCTCCGCCACGGCGGTAGAGGATGCCGCTCGAATGCGCGCCGTCCTCCGCCTGAAGCCGCACGTTGGTCTGCACGGTGCCTTCCGGGAGGCGGAATGTGTCGGAACCCCACCAGGTGAAAGGCCGGACACCCGGCGGCGTCTCGCCTTCACCTCGCCCGAAGCCGTGGAAAATCGTGTGCCGGCCGATGAACTGAGGCATGGAAATACCTTCTCCAGAGTGATTTCAAGCCGGATGAAAGCATCCGGCGATTCGGAAAATCGCGGCCGACGAAGATTTCCTAATGTCATTCCGGTTCAATCTGAAGCGGAATGACACCAGGGCAAGATGCGTGATTTGTGAATCACGCATCTTGCTCCAGGCTTTTGTTGCCGCATCGTTTTTGCGCAAAACCGGTTCCCACTTTTGCGCACGATGCTCTAGCAGGGTGGCGATAAGGGAATCGCAGGTCGCGGGCAGGCGGCCCGGCGCGAACGGCAAGGACAGGGTCAGTCGGGATGAACAGGATCACAATCACACGGATAGCCGGGGCGCTGGGTGCCGAAATCGGCGGCGTGGACCTGGGCGAGCCTCTTACCGGCGAAACGGTGAAAGTATTGCGCCAGGCCCTGCTCGAACATCTGGTGATCTTCTTTCGCGATCAGAAGCTGACGCCGGACAGCTATCTGGCTTTCGCGCGGGCTTTCGGGGAACCCGTCGAATATCCGCTGATCAGGGGTATCGAGGGATATCCCACCATCACCGAAATCGTGAAGCTGGAGAACGAGCGGACCAATTTCGGCGGAGTCTGGCATGCGGACACGACCTACCTTGATGCGCCGCCCATGGGCTCCATGCTCTATGCCCTGGAAGTGCCGCCCTACGGCGGCGATACGCTGTTCGCCAACCAGTACCTTGCCTACGAGACGCTCTCGGAACCGCTGCGCACATTCCTCGACGGGCTGACGGCCGTGAACTCCTCGGCCAAGGCGGACGTGTCGAGAACCCGCGAGGACATGATCCGCCATGCCGGCGATGCAGTGGCGGCACGCGATTACCTGTCCGAACATCCGGTTGTCCGCACGCACCCGGAAACGGGCCGCCGCAGCCTCTATGTCAATGTTGCCCACACATCCCATTTCAAGGATATGACCGAGGCCGAAAGCGCGCCGATCCTGGCCTTTCTTTTCGAGCATCAGGTGCGGCCGGAGTTCACCTGCCGTTTCGACTGGCGCGTCGGCTCGCTGGCGTTCTGGGACAATCGCGCCACACAGCACAACCCGATCAACGATTATCATGGCTTCCGCCGCGTCATGCGCCGCATCACGCTTGCCGGAGAGAAGCCGGCCTGAAAATCCGTGCCGCCGCGCCCCATCCGGTGCATTGTGCGGCGCGTCCCTCGTTCCCGAAGCACCGAGCACGTAATCATGCCGCCCGACAATGCCGTCAACCGACCCGATGCCCGCCACGACGGCTGGCACACGCTGCGCCGCTTCCTTCCCTATCTCTGGCCTTCCGGCAACAGGGCGTTGCGCTGGCGGATCGTCGGCGCGGTGGTGATGATCGGGCTGTCGACGGCCACGCAGCTTACGCTGCCGTACCTGCTCAAATGGGCGGTCGACGCCATGGCGATGGCGGGGCCGAAGCTGCTGCAACTGGCGATGCTCTATGTCCTTGCCTATGCCGCCGGGCGTTTCCTGGGCACATTCTTCGACAACTTGCGCAACATCGTGTTCGAGCGCGTCGGCCAGGACGCGACGCGGGCGCTGGCGGAAAACGTGTTCGCCCGGCTCCACCGTCTGAGCTTGCGCTTCCACCTCGCCCGCCGCACCGGCGAAGTGACCAAGGTGATCGAGCGCGGCACCAAGAGCATCGACACGATGCTCTACTTCATGCTGTTCAACATCGCCCCGACAGTGCTTCAGCTTCTTGTCGTCGCGGTGATCTTCCGGCTGAATTTCGGCTGGGGGCTGGTCGGCGCGACGGCGCTGGCGGTCGCCGCCTATATCTGGGTGACGCGCGCCATCACCGAATGGCGCACGCATTTGCGCGAGAAGATGAACCGGCTCGACGGGCAGGCGCTGGCCCGCGCGGTCGATTCCCTGCTCAATTACGAGACGGTGAAATACTTCTCGGCCGAAGCGCGCGAGGAAGCGCGCTATGCGCAGGCGACGCGCGCCTATGCCGATGCGGCGGTGAAAAGCGAAAACAGCCTCGGGCTGCTCAACATCGCGCAGGCCGTGGTGGTGAACCTGCTGATGGCCGGCGCCATGGCCTATACGGTCCGGGGCTGGTCGCGGGGTGAATATTCCGCCGGCCAGCTCGTGTTCGTCCAGACCTACCTGACCCAGCTTTTCCGCCCGCTCGACATGCTCGGCATGGTCTATCGCACGATCCGCCAGGGCCTGATCGACATGGCCGAGATGTTCCGCCTGATCGACACCCCGGTCGAAGTGGCCGATATGCCCGCCGCGCCGGCACTGGCGATCAGGCAGCCGACGGTGGTTTTCGACAATGTCGTTTTCGGTTATGAGCCCGACCGGACGATCCTTCACGGCCTTGCCTTCGCCGCGCCGGCCGGCCGCGACATCGCCATCGTCGGCCCTTCGGGCGCGGGCAAGTCGACCATTGCCCGGCTGCTGTTCCGTTTCTACGACCCCTGGGAAGGCCGCATCCTGATAGACGGGCAGGATATCCGCGAAGTAACGCAGGAATCCCTGCGCCGGGCGATCGGCATCGTCCCGCAGGATTCGGTGCTGTTCAACGAGACGATCGGCTACAACATCGGCTATGGCCGCGACGGCACGAGCCCGGCCGATATCGCGGCGGCCGCCAGGGGCGCGGCGCTGATGCCGCTGATCGAGCGCCTGCCCAAACGCTTCGACACCGAAGTGGGCGAGCGCGGCCTCAAGCTCTCGGGCGGCGAGAAGCAGCGCGTGGCCATTGCCCGGACACTGGTGAAAAACCCGCCGATCCTGCTGCTCGACGAAGCCACCAGCGCGCTCGACACGCGGACCGAACAGGACATCCTGGCAACGCTCCGTTCGGTTGCGACCGGGCGCACCAGCCTGTCGATCGCACACCGCCTGTCAACCATCGCCGATGCGGACACGATCTTCGTGCTGAACGAGGGGCGGCTGGCGGAATCGGGCACGCACGGCGAACTGCTGCGGCGCGACGGGCTCTATGCCGAAATGTGGACCCGGCAGGCCAGCGAGATCGAGGAAATCGGCGAGGTGGCGGAATAGAGTCTGTCCGGTTAGAGCAAGATGCGTGATTTGTGAATTACGCATCTTGCTCCTGATTTTTGTTGTCGCATCGTTTTTTGCGCAAAACCGGTTCCCACTTTTGCGCACGATGCTCTAATTTTGCAGCGCCCATTCCCGTTCGTGGGGGGGGGGGGGGGGGGGGGGCCCCCGGGCGGGGGGGGGCGGCGGGGGCCACGCCCAAGCGCGACAGGGGGCTACA
>JAITWR010000200.1 GCA_031285165.1 Novosphingobium sp. | reverse complement strand
CCGGATCAGTCGTCAACGCCGCCTGATCCTTATCGGTCAGGCTATCCATCCAGAGCCTGTCACGTATCTGGACGAAGGGGATGCCCGCAGCAGTCGCATACTGCGCCGCCGTTTCCTCATCGTCTCGATAGTGATCCTCGACCGCGCGATAGAGAGCCCGCTTCATGTAGTCGATCGAGCCCTTGGCCGTGTAGAACGGCACCTGCGAAGCCGCCACGCCATAGGTGGCCGCGATATCGACGTTCGCCGGATCGATGAACATATCGCGGATAGCATCGACCAGCAGAAGCGTGATCGGGACATAATAGAAGTAGTATTCTTTCTTCCAGCCGATCAGCGCATTGAGCACGGGGTCGGACACGACCCGCGCCTCAAAATAGACGTTCTCTAACGTCTCACCCGGAAGAACCGGAGCCAGCAGAAACGGTTGCGCCGTATAGGGCAACTCCCGCGTAATGAAGGTATGCTTGGGGTAGCGCCCCACTCGCTCGGTCTTCGGAACGGACTGCATTACAGATACTTGTGACATGATCTTCACCTTCTAAGTGAAGACCAAGGAACCACTATATATTATGTTAAATTAAGCGCTCGCCGGAGGGGGCTCCGGGGGTTCATGGTGCGTAGCGTTGCAGTATCCAGGCCAGCGTCATGATGATCAGGATCCAGACGACGGCCATCGTCGCCATGCGTTCGAAGCTCATGGCGTGTGCGCGGACCGCGCGGATGGCGAGTACCAGCGCAGCCGCCACGCCGACGACCGCCACGATGGTCGCGGTGTTCATGCCGTCAGTTCCAGCCCGTCGTAACCGACTTCGACATGGGCCGGCAGTTCGCGTCCGAGCGTTGCATAATCCATGCTCTTGTCCAGATGCGTCAGCACGGCCCGCTGCGCCCGCGCTGCTTCGGCCAGTTCGAGCGCCATGGCCAGATGCGCATGTGTCGGATGCGGCTCGCGGCGCAGACAGTCGATCACCAGGATGTCGCAGCCGCTGAAAAGCGCGACCATGTCGGCTGTAATATCACTGAAATCTGTTGCGTAACAGATTGACTTTCCATCACATTCAAAGCGGTATCCGGTAGTCTCTCCAGGGCCGTGCGGCATCTGGCAGGTGGTGACGCCGAAGCCCGCGCACATGCGCAGCCGTTCGAGGCTTTCGATCTGGACAATCGTTGGATAACCGTATTGCCCGGCAAAGACATAGCCGAAGCGCTGGCGTAGCCGCCGCACCGTCTCTTCCGCCGCATAGCCCGGCAAGGGGCCGCTGCGGCCATAGCGCATGGGCCGCAGATCGTCGATGCCATGGGCATGGTCGGCATGATCGTGAGTCCAGAACACCGCGTCCAGCCGGTCTATGCGATTGGCGAGAAGCTGCGCGCGCAGATCGGTCGACGTGTCGACCAGCAGGCGGCGCCCCTCGTCGCTTTCGACGATGATCGAAACGCGGGTGCGCCGGTTTCTCGGCTCGTCGGGATCGCATTCCCCCCAGTCGCCGCCTGCTGTCCCGCCTATGCGGGGAACCCCGGTAGAGGTTCCGCAGCCGAGCATGATGAGCTTCACGCAGCCTGTCCCCGCGCGGCCCTGGTGAACAGCCCGAAGAAATTGCGCGTGGTGCTGTCTGCCAGCGCTGCGGGATCGACGCCGCGCAGCGCGGCGATGAAGCGCGCCGTGTCAGCCGTGAAAGCCGGTTCGCAGATCTGCCCGCGATGCGGCGCCGGCGCCAGGAACGGGGCATCGGTTTCAACCAGCAGCCGATCTTCGGGCAGTTCCGCGGCAATGGCCTGCAAGTCTTTGGCATTCTTGAATGTGACTATGCCCGAAAGCGAGATCGACAGTCCGTGATCGAGCATTTTGCGGGCGAAATCGGCCGAGGCCGTGAAGCAGTGGATCAATGCCGGAAAAGCGCCCTGCTCCATCTCCTCGGCGATGATCCGGGCGGTGTCGTCCTCGGCATCGCGCGTGTGGACGATCAGCGGCAGCCCGGTCTCGCGGGCAACGCCGATATGGGTGCGGAACAGCGCCTGCTGCGTCGCGCGGTCGGAATGGTCGTAGTAATAGTCGAGCCCCGTCTCGCCGATGCCGATCACCCTGGGATGCCCTGCCGCCTCGGCCAGCGCCATGGCGCCGAGGTCGGCATGGGCATCGGCCTCGTGCGGATGGATGCCGACGCTGGCCCAGATGTCGTCGTGCCGCGCGGCGGTGCCGATGACCTGCTCCCACTCGCGCCGGCGAGTCGAGATGTTGAGAAATCCGCAGATCCCCGCCGCGCGTGCGCGGGCGATGACGCCCTCCTGGTCTTCGACCAGGCCCTTGTATTCGAGATGGCAGTGCGAATCGATCAGCATCGGGCTTCCTCGGCCGGCATTTCGAGCCGCGGGAAAACCGGCGTCGGATTTTCAACCCGGATCGCGCCGAGCGCCGGGTCTTCGCCGGCCAGTGCGGCCAGATCGCGCCGGTTCGCCGGGATGCAGAGCGCGTCGAGCATCCTGGCCGAAGCGGCGGGAACGACCGGCGAAATCGCAATCGCCAGATCGCGGATGCAGCCGCACAGCGTTGCCAGAACGCGCTCCATGCGGGCGGGATCGGTCTTGCGCAGCGCCCAGGGCGCCTGCTCGTCGATATACTGGTTGCAGGCGAAGACGGCCTGCATCCAGGCCTCGATCCCCACCGAGAAAGCCAGCCGATCGAAAGCGGCGGGCAGTTCCTCGCGGCAGGCGGTGGCGACTCTGGCGCGCAGGGCGGCGTCGGCTTCGGCCACCGGCACGCTGGCGGTGAAGCCGCCGCCGCAATTCCTGGCGATGAACGACAGTACCCGCTGGACGAGATTGCCGAAGCTGTTGGCAAGCTCGGCATTTGCCCGTGTTACAATGGCTTCCGGCGAATAGCTGCCATCCTGACCGAAGACGACTTCGCGCAGCAGGAAATAGCGCAGCGTATCGACGCCATAGCGTTCGGCGAGTTCGACGGGATCGGTTACATTGCCCAGCGACTTCGATTCCTTCTGCCCGCGATTGAGCAGGAAGCCGGGGCTGAACACCTGGCGCGGCAGCGGCAGGCCGGCGCTCATCAGGAAAGCCGGCCAATAGACCGCGTGGAAGCGGACGATATCCTTGCCGATCAGGTGCAGATCGGCCGGCCACCATTTCGCCATCTCGGGCGTGCTTTCCGGAAAACCGAGCCCGGTCAGGTAGTTGGTCAGCGCATCGACCCATACGTACATGACGTGGCTGTCGCTGCCCGGCACTTTCACGCCCCAGTCGAAGCTGGTGCGCGAGACGGACAGGTCGCGCAGTCCGCCCTCGACGAAGCGCATCACCTCGTTGCGGCGGCTTTCGGGACGGATGAAATCCGGCTGTTCGCGGTAAAGCGCGAGAAGCCTGTCCTGATAGGCCGAGAGCCTGAAGAACCAGCTTTCCTCGACGGTCCATTCGACCGGGGTGCCTTGCGGCGAGAGCCTGTCGCCCCCCTCCCCTTCGGTCAGCTCGCTCTCGTCGTAATAGGCTTCGTCACGAACCGAGTACCAGCCCTCGTAGCGCGAGAGATAGAGGTCGCCATTGGCCTCCATGCGCTGCCACAGCGTCTGGCTGGCGGCGTGGTGCCGCGGCTCGGTGGTGCGCAGGAAAACATCGTGTGAAACATTCATCACATCGCACATATCGATGAAATAGCGAGACATTTCATCGCTCAACTGCCCCGGCGTCCGGCCCAGTTCGCGCGCCTTCTGCGCCATCTTCAGGCCATGCTCGTCGGTGCCCGTCTGAAAGCGCACGTCATGGCCCTGCAATCGCTTGAACCTCGCCATGACATCGGCCGCGACCGCTTCATAGGCATGGCCGATATGCGGCTTGCCGTTGGGATAGGAAATGGCGGTCGTCAGGTAATAGGGCTCGGCCATGGGCGGCGCGCATTCTTTCGCAATTTCAGGGTGCGGCTTCTCTAGGCACGGCTGCCGAGGCCAGCAACCCGCCAATCTCCATGATAAGCAGTCCGGCGTCGAAATTGTAGGTCGGTGCCTGCGCGGCGAGCCGTGTGACCGCGCCGTGAGCCTCGATCAGCCCGAGCTGCCGCCCGCGCGGGGCGTCGGCCAGATCCCCGGCCAGCGTCGCGCGGGCCAGGTCGAGCGCGGCGAGCAGCCGTTCGCGGTCGGGGCGGGCGCCGACTTCTTCGGCCAGCGCGCCGCGCAGGGCGAAGCCGACGTCGCCCTCGCGCATGATCCGCTGCATCAGCGCGTGCAGCGGGGCGAGTTCCTGCCCGACGAAGACGAGCGCGGCGCCGGGCGAGCCTTCGGCAGCGGCGACCGCGGCGGCGCGGGTGGCGGCATCGGCCTGCGGTGCCCGCTCGCGCAGGATCGCATCGACCGCAGCATCGGCCAGCGGCGCGAAACGCAGCACGCGGCAGCGCGAGCGGACAGTTGCCAGCAGCCGGCCGGGGCGATGCGCGACGAGCAGGAAGAACGTGCCCGCCGGTGGCTCCTCCAGGCTTTTCAGCAGCGCGTTGACCGAGCCCTTCTCGAGATCGTCGGCCGGGTCGATGATGACCACGCGGCGGCTGCCGAGCGTCGGCCGGGTAATCAGCCGCGCCTGCATCCGCCGGATCTGGTCGACGCTGATGTTGCGTTTGGTCTGGTAGGGCTTGCCCTCGTCGCGCTTCTTCTCCTCATCGTCGTTCGCCGGCAGCGGATCGAGCAGCAGGATGTCGGGATGCGCGCCCTCGGGCTGGCGGACGCCGGGCTCGGCAACCAGTTCGCGCGCGGCGGCGCGGGCAAAGGCCCCCTTCCCCACGCCTTTCGGCCCGGCAAGAATCCAGCCGTGGTGCATCCGCGCGGATGCCGCCGCGGCGCGCCATTCGCGCCAGGCTTCGTCATGGCCGGCGAGAGTCATGGGCTTCCAAGCAGCGGGGCGAGCGCCGCCATGATCGCCGCATGGACATTGCCGCAGGCACCGCCGGCGTCGATCCGGGCGAAGCGCTGCGGTTCGGCCCCGGCGAAGCGGGCGAAAGCCATGGCGACCCGGGCGTGATAGGCGGCGGTGCGCCCGCCGATACGATCGGCGCCTTCGGGATCGCGCGCAGCAAGCCGTTCCGCCGCGATTGCGGGCGGGACTTCCAGCAGCAGCGTCAGGTCGGGCAGCAGGCCCCGGCTGCCGATCCGGTGGAGCGCGAGGATATCCTCATCCGACAGGCCGCTGCCGTCACCCTGATAGGCGCGGCTCGAATCGAGAAACCGATCGCAGATCACCCATGTCCCGGCGGCCAGCGCCGGGCGGATCAGGCGCTCCACATGGTCGGAACGGGCGGCGGCGAACAGCAGCGCCTCGGCACGCGGGTTCCAGCCTTCACCTTCGAGGCCGAGCAGCAGGCCGCGGATCACTTCGGCGCCCGCTGTGCCGCCCGGCTCGCGCGTGGTGAGAGCATCGATGCCGCGCGCACGCAAAGCCTCGGCGAGCAGGCGGGCCTGGGTCGACTTGCCCGCCCCTTCCCCGCCTTCGAGCGTGATGAACCTGCCCGGGCTCACGGGAAAAACCCCGCGACGCCGTTGGCAATCCAGCCGAATATCCCGGCTTTTGATACTGATTTTGCAGCGAAAAGCGGCAGGCGGCTCGTGCCTCCCTCGCCGCTGCGGATTTCCAGTTCGGCGACCCGTGCGCCTCTGGTGATCGGCGCGACCAGCGGGCCTTGATAGATCACCCTGAGCCCGATCGGTCCCGCAGCGCCTTGCGGCATGACGGCAGCGACGGCGCGATCGGCAACGAGCGGCACCGCGCGCGCGTCACCGCCCTGCACCCGTGCCGCAGCGATCACGGAGCCCTTGCGGAAAAGCGGCCGCGCCTGCCACGCGGCAAACCCCCATGCGAGCAGCGCGCGCGAGGCGGCAGCGCGCTGATCCTCGCTGCCCGCGCCGGCGATCACCATGATCAGGCGCCGCCCGCCGCGTTCGGCCGAGCCGAGAAAGTGATAGCCCGCCTCCGCCGTGTATCCGGTCTTGATGCCGTCCGCGCCGGCGACGACGCCGATCGCGGGATCGTGGCTCTGCCGGGTGATGCCGTTCCAGGTCATTTGCCTCTGGCCGAAATAGCGCCTGTATTCAGCCGGGTAGCGGATAACCAGCGCTTCACCCAGAGTCACGAGATCGCGTGCGGTCACATAGGTCGCGCCCCGGTCAAACCAGCCGTTAGGCGAGGCGAAATGACTGCCGTGCATGCCGAGCCGACGGGCCTGGTCGTTCATCAGCCTGCACCAGCGCGCCACATCGCCGGCATGGCCCTCGGCCAGAACCACCGCGGCATCGTTGGCCGAAGCGGTGGCGATGGCGTGAAGCAGCGTATCGGTATCGAGCCTGGTCCCGCCTTTCAGGGAAAGGCCGGCGCCGCGTCCGTTCCACGCCCGCGCGGTCGCATCCCGCACGGTGAATTGCCGCTGCCGGGAAAGCCGCCCCTGCGCCATTTCCGCGAAAGCGACATAGGCGGTCATCACCTTGGCCGTGGAGGCGGGAGGGAAGCGCCGGTCGGGCGCACGGGCGTAAAGCGTCCGGCCCGAATTGAAATCGACCAGCAGGGCGACCGGAATCCCGGTGACTGCGCCGGGCGGCGCTGGCGGACTGCCGGCCGCCTGACCGGCCGCAAGCGCCAGGGCCAGGGCCAGGGCCGGAATGACTGCCGGTGCCTTGCGCGGCAATCGCGCTTTTGCGGCGGGGGAAATGCGCCGCATGGTCAGCGGGCGATCTCATCTGCCAGCAGGCCCACCGACAAGGCATAGTAGTTCGAGCAGTTGTATTGCAGGATAACCTTGTAATTTCCGGTCAACAGATAGGCCGGAGTCCCCGGCCCGTCGGGCTGGAACAGCGTGGCCTGGGTGGTGTCCCGAATCGCGGCGAGCGGCGTGACCCCCATCCGGCGCCATTCGGCGATGGTCTGCCAGGCGCTGTGGCGGGCATAGACCGCGGGGCATGTCGGCGAAACCAGCCGGTTGCGCACCTGCGACCAGTCGAAGCCGGCCGGCACGCCCGCTCTCACGCCCCAGGGCTCACCCGTTCGCCAGCCCGCGAGGCGGAAGTAGTTGGCGATCGAGGCCAGGGTGTCGGCGCGGCTGTGCCAGATGTCGCGGTCGCCGTCGCCGTCGCCGTCGGCCGCGGTGGCGAGATAGACGCTCGGCAGGAACTGCGGGTTGCCGAAAGCCCCTGCCCAGCTTCCTTTCAGCCGCTCGCGCGGCACACCGCGATCGGCCATTTTCAGCAGAGCGATGAACTCGCTGGCAAACAGCTCGCGGCGGCGCCCTTCGTAAGCCAGCGTGGCAAGCGAGCGGGCGAGATCGAAATCGCCGGTATAGCTGCCGTAATGCGTTTCATGCCCCCAGATCGAGAGCAGCATCTTGCCCGGCACGCCGTAAGTCGCCTCGATTCGCGGCAGCAGGCCGGCAACCTGGCCGAGCATGCTGCGGCCGGCGGCAATCCGGCCCGGATCGACATGCTGGCGCCGGTAAGGCTCGAACGGCGACGGCGCCGCATTGGGCGGCCCGCCCGGCTGCGCACGGTCGAGCTGGATGACGCGCGGGTTCGGGGTGAGCCCGGACATGACGCGCGCGATCGTCCCCTCGCTGACGCCTTCGGCACGGGCGCGGGCGGCAAGGCGCTGGAGATAGGCCGGAAACCCGGCATCCCCGCCGGTCTGCGCGCTTGCCGTCAGGGGCGACAGCAGGCCCGCGGCAAAGGCAAGCATGACGGAAGTGCGGGCACGACGGAGAGGCTTCATCGGCATGGAATGTTGCACAGAGCCGGGGACTTGTGAATGCCGGCCGTTCCCTGCACCTGTCGAAAGCGCGCGATTTGCACGGTCTGCCGACGCTCCGGCTCAGTCGTGGCCGCTCGCCAGTGCCCGAAAATGCTCGATTCGTCCGGCATGGGCCTCGGCCCGCAGCGAATTCAGCACATGCTCGACTTTCACCCCGGGCGCGGTCTCCAACACGGCGGGATTGCCGCCCCACCATTGCGTCCGGCAGCAACGCCGCGTGATGCGCCAGCCATTGCGGGTGCGCAGCAGCGCATCGTCGTACCAGCCGATCGATTCGAACATATTGCCGCCCTCGGGCATATCGCGGATGAAACGGCCGTGGACATAGGACAGGCAGGTCGCCCGATCGCCGTCCACGGCAACGTGATGGCCGCGAGTCGCATGCTGGGTGGAAGCGAACGGCGCATGGATCGCCGCGAAAGCCAGCTTGAGCGGCTCAAGCCCGCGCCAGGCCGCCTGGCCGCCGAAATCGGCATCGATGTCGTGGATGAAGATGCGGTCGAACAGATGCCACTGCTGCGAATCCACCGCGACGGCATAGAAATTGATCAGATTGACGATCTCGGCAATGTCTCCGGCCGACATGGCATTTTCCCCGTGCTGTTGCCGAGCGAGCCTAACCGGACAGCACGGCGGCGAACAATAAAAGCCCCCCGCTTGCGCTTCCCGACATTCCGGCTATGCGCCGACAGGCAAGGGCAGACGGCCGGACGGTTCAGGGCCGGCGGTTGTGCAAGGCCCATGCGGATGGGTGGCCGAGCGGTTTAAGGCACCGGTCTTGAAAACCGGCGTGGGGCAACTCACCGTGGGTTCGAATCCCACCCCATCCGCCACTTCAGTCCCAAAGTGGGCATGCCGGTAGCCGCCGATTTCACGCTATCGCCCTCGGTGAGGACGCGAAGCAGCCGGCCCTTCGATCCGATGATGCGGATATGGGTTTCGCCGACCTCGACGCGCTGGGCGAAGGCGCGGAGGTGGTCGCGCCTATAGCCGCCGTCCTTGCCCCTGAGACGCCTGCGGGCCGAAGCGGTGAAACTACGAAGGGCGGCCGGGGTAACGGCCTGACTGCCGCTGCTGGCAAGCGCGGCCTGCGCCCGTTCGGCGTCGGTGCGGGCCTGATCGCGGATGGCCTTCAAGCCCGCGATGCGCTCTTTCAACGATTCGTCGAGTTCGGTGATGCCGGTTTCGATGGCGTCATAGAGCCGGTTAAGCCGTTGATCGGTCTCCGCCGCTCGCCGATTCAGGTCAGCAGATGGTCGCGCCTCCGCTCGGCCCGCTCGGAACGGCGGTCGAGCACGGAGGCCCGGTCGATCAGGGGCGGCACGGCAACGGTGACGATCTCGCTGACCGGCTTCAATTCCTTGGCCTTGGTGCGCTTGTTGAACTCATGTTCGCCAATATAGGTGCGTCGGGTCAGAATGCGGTGAAGCTGGCCGATGCCCCAGCGCCCTCCATCGCGGGTGAAGATGCGGTTACGGTTGAGGTGAGAAACAATGGCTTTGACGCCCATCGGGCCGGAATCGCCTTCTCCGCGAAGGGCAAGGCGATAGATCAGCCGCACCGTGTCGGCGTGCAGCGGGTCGATTTCCAGCTTCTTCTTGATCTTCGCGCCGCGCTGCTCGGCCGCAACGACACGATAGCCGATGGGCGGAAGCGAGCCGTTCCAGAAGCCTTGCCGGGCGTTTTCCTTGAGCGCGCGGATGACGTGCTTGGCGTTCTCCTTCGACTGGTATTCGTCGAAGAGACTCATGATCTGGCGGATGAGCACCGATGTCGGGTCATCGCCCACGTCTTGCGTAATGCTCACCAACTTCACGCCGTTCTTCGCCAGCTTGCGGATGTAATATTCCG
>JAITWR010000067.1 GCA_031285165.1 Novosphingobium sp. | reverse complement strand
CCAGCCGGCCGGGCGAGCGGTTGTAGATCGTGAGTTCGTGACCGGCCTGGCCGATATGCCGGGCAATCGCCCCGCCCATCACGCCCAGGCCGAGGAAGGAAACCCGATATGGGTGGGTGAGGCGTTTCTCGCTCATGGCGACTGTCTAGCGGCTTTTGCGGGATTTCCTATCCCGGCTCGCACGGTGATGGCGCGAATCGACAAGCCCCCGGCTTTCCGGTAGGCGCGCGCGATGACCGAAGCCGCTTTCAAGCCCGCTCCGGGGGACTTTCCCCTGCTCACCGCCGACGATGTCCGTGCGGCGGCGGAGCGCATTGCCGGCGCGGTGGTGCGCACGCCGACGCTCAAAAGCCGGACACTGAGCGCGATCACCGGCGCGGAGATCTACGTCAAGTTCGAGAACCACCAGTTCACCGCGGCCTACAAGGAACGCGGCGCGCTGAACGCCATCCTGCAATTGACCGGGGAACAGCGCGCGAAGGGCGTAATCGCGGCATCCGCCGGCAACCATTCGCAGGGCCTGTCCTATCACGGCACGCGGCTGGGCGTGCCCGTAACGATCGTCATGCCGCGCACCACGCCGGTCGTGAAAGTCATGCAGACCGAAAGCGTCGGCGGCACCGTCGTGCTCGAAGGCGAGAGCTTCGACGAGGCATCCGCCCATGCCCGCAAGCTCGAACAGGAACTGGGCCTCACTTTCGTCCACCCTTTCGACGATCCGCATGTCGCTGCGGGGCAGGGCACGGTGGCGCTGGAAATGCTTGAGGACGTGCCCGATCTCGACGTGCTGGCGATTCCGGTCGGCGGCGGCGGCCTTGCTTCGGGCATGGGCACGATCGCACGGGCGATGCAGCCGGACATCCGCCTGATCGGTGTCGAGGCCGAGCTTTACCCTTCGATGTTCAACCTGCTGAAAGGCGCACACCGCCCGGTCGGCGGGGATACCCTGGCCGAAGGCATCGCGGTGTTCGAGCCGGGCAAGTTCACCTCGGCGGTACTGGCCGGCCTGCTCGACGATTTCGTGCTGGTCAGCGAGGCGCAGATCGAAAGCGCGTTGGCGCTGCTGTTGCAGATCGAGAAAACGGTGGTCGAAGGTGCGGGCGCCGCCGGGCTTGCCGCGGTGCTGGCCTATCCGCAGCTTTTCGCCGGCAGGAAAGTCGGCGTGGTCCTGTCGGGCGGCAATATCGATACGCGGCTGCTGGCCAATGTGCTGCTGCGCGATCTGGTTCGCGCCGGCAGGCTGGCGCGGCTGCGGCTGATCCTGCAAGACCGGCCGGGCTCGCTGCTGCGCGTCGCCAAAGTGTTCTATAGCCACAACGTCAACATTATCGAAATCGTTCACCAGCGCATCTTCACCGACCTGCCGGCGAAGGGCATCGCCACCGAGATCGAATGCGAGGCGCGCGACCGCAAGCAGCTCGACGCGCTGGTCGAGGCGCTGCGGACCGAGGGCTTCGAAGTCAGCCTGATGGAACTGAGCTGAAACGCCCGCCGGCAGGCAGGCGGTGCCGCAATGTGCCGGACGGCGCATTTCCACACTGGCTTTCAGACCGGGAAATTGCCCGGATTTTTCCGTATTCTGCGCTAAAAGGCTTTGAACTCGGCCATACCGCAGGCATAGTTTATGCGGCAGGCGCGAACAGACGCGCTCTGTTCAGGCAGATTGTTCAGTGTGGAGGGCTCCTCGCGCCGTGACGGCACCCGTTCGCTTTCCCCGGTTCTTCGTGACCAGCCTGGCGCCATGCCCCTATCTTCCGGGGCGCAGCGAACGCAAGGTGTTCACCGAGCTGAAGGGCGTGCATGCCGATGCGCTGAACGATGCGCTGGGCCGGATCGGCTTCCGCCGCAGCCAGACGGTCGCCTATCGTCCGTCCTGCCTCGATTGCTCGGCCTGTGTCTCGGTGCGCGTGGTGACGGGCGAATTCGCCCCATCCTCGACCCAGAAACGCAACCTGAAGCGCAACGGCGATCTTGTCGCGACGCTGTGCCGCCCCTGGTCGACCGCCGAACAATTCGAACTGTTGCAGCGCTATCTCGGCTCGCGCCATCCCGGCGGCGGCATGGCGACCATGGACGAGGTCGACTATGCGGACATGGTCGAACATACGCCGGTCACCAGCTATGTCGTCGAATACCGCGAACCTTCGGCCGACGGCCTGACTCCGGGCCGCCTGGTCGGCGCCTGCCTGACCGACCGGCAGGGGGATGGGCTGTCGATGATCTACAGCTTCTACGATCCCGAACACACGGCGCGTGAGGGGTTGGGCAACTACATCATCCTTGACCACATCAGCCGCGCCGCGGCGATGGATCTGCCCTATGTCTATCTCGGCTATTGGGTCGAGGGTGCGGCGCGGATGCAGTACAAGGTGCGTTACCGCCCGATGGAGCGCCTCGGCCGCGCCGGCTGGGAGCGCATTTTGCCCGAGGAGCAGAAGCGCCTGATCTCCGGCGCCGCCAGTGCCCGCCACGAAAGCGCTCCCGCGCCCGAGGGCAGTGCCAAGGACGGCGTGCCGGGCGGACAAGGCCAGTACCGGGTCGTCTGAGGCGTCGGGTGATCAGGCGGCGTTTCCCGTCATCGGGCCGACCAGTTCGATGTGGTGGCCTTCGTTGTCGCTGATCACCGCGGCGCGGACCGCGTGTTCGGGCCGGTCCTCGCCGGCGCGCAGCAGTGCCCCGCCTGCCGCCATCGCGGCGGCAACGGCGGCGTCGACATCGGGCACCTGGAAGCAGAGCCAGACCTCGCCGGGATAAGCGGGGCGCGGCGGGGCGGGCAGTTCGAGGAAGCGGCTGAGGATGAGGATATGGGAACCCGTGTCGCCGGTCGCCGAAAGCCAGGTCTGTTCCTGGCGCACCTCCGCCTCGCCGCCGAGATTGCGGGCGGCGACCTTCATGCCCAGCGCCGTGTAGAACCGCTCGGCCGCGCCCACATCGGCAACCGCCAGCTTGGTCGCGTGCATTGCGAAATCCATCCGCCGCTCTCCCCTTGCGTTTCGCGCGAGCCTATCGTGCGGGACAGTGCGCGGCAACGGCCGGCTTGATGCGGGCGGGACGGATAGACGGATTCAAGGTGAATCCCTTTCGCTCCCCTTCCGCTCCGATCAAAACCAAAGGGCGCCCGGACTGCTCCGGGCGCCCCCTGGCATGATAGGGCATCGTGCGCAAAAGCGGGAACCGGTTTTGCGCACAAAACAATGCGATAACAATAACCTGGAGCAAAATGCGTGATTCACAAATCACGCATCTTGCTCTAGTGCCGGCCCCGATCAAAGGCTGTAGTACATATCGAACTCGACGGCCGAAGGCGTGGTTTCCCAGCGCAGCACTTCCGGCCACTTGATCTCGATATAGGCGTCGATCTGTTCCCTGGTGAAGACGCCGCCCTGGAGCAGGAAGTCACGGTCCGCTTCCAGCGCTTCCAGCGCCTCGCGCAGCGAACCGCAGACGGTCGGCACTTCGGCCAGTTCGGCCGGCGGCAGGTCGTACAGGTTCTTGTCCATGGCTTCGCCCGGATGGAGCTTGTTCCTGATCCCGTCGAGCCCGGCCATGAGCAGCGCCGCATAGCACAGGTAGGGGTTGGCCATGGCATCGGGAAAGCGGAACTCGACGCGCTTCGCCCTGGCGCCCGAGCCGTAGGGAATACGGCAGGAGGCCGAGCGGTTGCGGGCCGAATAGGCCAGCAGCACCGGCGCCTCATAGCCCGGCACCAGACGCTTGTAGCTGTTGGTGGTCGGGTTGGTGAAGGCGTTCAGCGCCCTGGCGTGCCTGATCACGCCGCCGATGAAGTGAAGGCAGGTATCGCTGAGGCCGGCATAGCCGTTGCCCGCGAACAGCGGCTTGCCGCCGTTCCAGATCGACATATGGGTGTGCATTCCCGAACCGTTTTCCGTCTTGATCGGCTTGGGCATGAAAGTCGCCGTCTTGCCATAGGCCTGCGCAACCTGCTGCACGACGTACTTGTAGATCTGCATCCGGTCGGCGGTCTGGACCAGCGTGCCGAAAGTCATGCCCAGCTCGTGCTGCGCCGGGGCGTTTTCGTGGTGGTGCTTGTCGCAGGGCAGGCCCATTTCGATCATGGTCGCAACCATCTCACCGCGGATATCGACGCAGGAATCGACCGGCGCGACCGGGAAATAGCCGCCCTTGGTGCGCGGACGGTGGGCCAGGTTGCCGCCTTCGTATTCGCGGTTCGAATTGCACGGCAGCTCGATGTCGTCGAGCGAGAAGCCGTTGCCGTTGTAGCCGTCATAAAAGCGCACGTCGTCGAACAGGAAGAACTCGGCTTCCGGGCCGACGTAAACCGTGTCGCCCACGCCCGAGGACTTGACGAAAGCCTCGGCGCGCTTGGCGGTCGAACGCGGGTCGCGGGCATAAAGCTCGCCCGAGGACGGTTCGACGATGTCGCAGACGATGATCATCATCGGCGTTGCCGAGAACGGATCGATATAGACGGCATCAAGGTCGGGCTTGAGGATCATGTCCGATTCATTGATCGCCTTCCAGCCCTCGATCGACGAGCCATCGAACATCAGGCCATCCTCAAGCTCATCCTCGCCGAGAATCGCAGCGACCGTCGTGAGGTGCTGCCATTTGCCTTTCGGGTCCGTGAAGCGCAGGTCGACCCACTCGATCTCCTGGTCCTTGATCTGCTTGATGATATCGCTTGCCTTGGCCATTTTTCGCCTTTCTGGTGCCCCGGCACGCGGCCGGAACGGGTTGCAGCCGGGTTGATACCTGGATCGCGGCGGGCCGGCGGGGCCGCCGCAGGAGGATCAGATGGCGTCTTCGTCGCGCTCTCCGGTGCGGATGCGCACTGCGCTTTCGACCGGGATAACGAAAATCTTGCCGTCGCCGATGCGGCCTGTCTGCGCGGCCGAAGCGATCGCCTCGACGACGCGGTCGGCCAGCGTGTCGGGCACGACGATCTCGAGCTTCACTTTGGGCAGGAAGTCGACGACATATTCGGCGCCGCGATAAAGCTCGGTATGGCCTTTCTGCCGGCCGAAGCCCTTGGCTTCGGTGACCGTAATGCCGGACACCCCGACTTCGTGAAGGGCCTCCTTCACCTCGTCCAGCTTGAACGGCTTTATGATCGCTTCGATTTTCTTCACGGCTCTGGAACCCTCGCTCATTGAAAGCCGGCGCCGCCCGTCGAACGGCCAGGACGGCGAATGCCTCGTCGATATACTTAAAGCAAGATTCGTGCCAGAATCTTGCCGAAAACGTGGGGTGGCCCGATATAATCATAAATATTATTTTATATCAAAAAGTTATAAAATTCGGCGGGCATAAAAAGTGGCAAATCGCACGATGCCCGTGCGGCTGCCCGGGTGAATGCGATCTTCCGGGGGATCGCGGCCCGACGGCCGTGATCAAATACCGGGCACGCGTGACCGATATTCGATCGGCCGTTTCCGCAGCGCACCCCGATATAAGTCTGGCGGAAATGCGCCATCCGGCACATTCTGCTCCACGGGCGGCCGGGCATGAGCGATGCCGGGCCGGCCTCGCTGCAAGAGGAAGGGATCATCCGACATGGCAGGGTATGGCGCCATCACGATGCCGCCGCCGGACCGCGCGTTCAGCCGCAAGGCCTCGATCGTCGGCATCGGCGAAACCGACTACGGTGCGGACTATCAGGCCGAGCGCAAGCGGCCCGAGGGCTGGGAGGCGCCGACCGAGGAAAAGCTGCTCACCACCGCTTTCGAACGGGCACTGGCCGATTCCGGCCTCGACCGCGAGGATATCGACGGAGTGACGACTTCGTTCACCTATGGCGGCCCGCCGGCCGGGGACGTGGCGAAAATGCTGGGCGTGAACGCCCGCTTCTGCCTGGCCAACGGCAATATCATGGCCGGTCCGCTGCCCGTCGCCTGCGCCGCGATCGCCGCAGGCAAGGCCGACACGATCGCCATGGTCTTCGCCGTCGCCTCGCGCAGCGCCGGACGGCTGTTCGGCGGCATGACGCACGAAACCGGCGGCGGCGGCGATGCCGACGGCGAAGGCGGCGCGCCGGCATCCTATTACTATTTCCACCCCTGGGGCTGGAGTTCGCAGGCGGCGCACTGGGCGATGATTTTCGCCCACTACCAGTGGAAATACGGCGCGCGCGAGCAGGATCTGTACGAAGTCGCCCGTCAGGTCCGCGAACATGCGCGGGCGCAGGCCAGTGCGGTGATGACCAGGGAACTGACGCTCGATGACTATCTCGCCTCGCGCTACATCGTCCGGCCGCTGCACCTGTTCGACATCTGCATCGTCAACGACGGCGCGGTCTGCCTGATCGTCCGCCGCGCCGACATGGCGCGCGGGCTCAGGCATGTGCCGGTCGATGTCGCCGGCTGGAGCTGGGCGAAGATCAGGCGGAACAAGCTGCACACCATGGTGCGCGAGCAGCTTCGCCCGCAATTGCAGCAGGCGGGCGGCGAGGCGCTGGCCATGGCGGGCGTGAGCCTTGCCGACATCCGGCATTTCGAGGGCTACGACGCTTCGAGCATGCACCTCGTCAACCAGGTCGAGGGTTATGGCTTCACCGCGCCGGGCACCGGACTCGCCTTCTGCCGCGACGGGCAGATGACCGTGGGCGGCCGCATCCCGACCAATACCGCCGGCGGCAATCTCAGCCATGCCTACATGCAGGGCTGGAGCCAGGTGGCCGAAGCCGTGCGCCAGTTGCGCCACGAGGCCGGGCAATACCAGGTGCCGGGCATCCGGGTGTCGATGACCTCGCTCGCCCAGACCGACCAGGCCCACCCCATCGTCTATATCCGCGGAGATTGCGCATGACCGGGAAAAGACCCGCCGAAAAAAGACCGGATCGCACGCTCGGCCCCCCGCACGACACTTTCTGGGAATGGTGCGGCAAGGGCGAACTGCGCTTGCAGCGCTGCGACGGTTGCGGCCATCTCGCCTGGCCGGTGGTGCGCAAATGCGAATGCTGCGATGCGCGTGCGTTCACCTGGGAGCGCGTCTCGGGCCGTGGCAAGGTGGTGAGCTGGACCACGTTCGAGCGTGACTACTACCGCGGCCTGATGCCCTTGCCCTACGACACGATCCTGGTCGAGCTGGAAGAAGGGCCGCTGTTCGTCAGCAATCCGCAAGGTTTCGGCCGGCAGGACATCACTCCCGACATGCCGGTGCAAGTCGGCTTCATCGATGCCGGGGATGCGGCCGGGACATTCAGGCTGCCGGTGTTCGAACGGGCCTGAGAGGCTGTGACGAAAGAGCCGGGCCGGCCGGGGGATCAGCGCGGCAGTTCGCTCGCGCCCATCAGTGCCTCGTCCACTGCCCGCGCGGCCTGGCGGCCTTCGCGGATTGCCCAGACAACAAGGCTCTGGCCCCGGCGCATGTCGCCGCAGGCGAAGATCCGGGGGTCGCTGGTGCGATAGTCGGTCATGTCCGCCGCGACGTTGCCGCGGGTGTCGAGCGCCACGCCCGCCTGGTCGAGCAGGCCCTGCCGGAACGGGCCGACGAAGCCCATCGCCAGCAGGATCAGTTCGGCCTCGATCACGAATTCGCTGCCTGGAATCCCGGTCATCTTGCCGTCGCCCCATTCGACACGGACGCATTCGAGACCCGTGACTTCCCCCTGATCGCCTTCACCGCCGCCGACGACGCGCCTGGTCAGGATCGCCCAGTCGCGGTTGACGCCTTCCTCGTGACTCGACGATGTGCGCAGCTTGAGCGGCCAGTTCGGCCAGGACAGCGTCTTGTCCTCTTTCTCGGGCGGCCGGGGCATGATCTCGATCTGGGTGACGCTTCTGGCGTTCTGGCGGATCGCGGTGCCGACACAGTCCGAGCCGGTATCGCCGCCGCCGATGACGACGACATTCCTGTCCGTCGCGGTGATCGAGCCGCCCGGTGCGGCGCGCAGTTCGTCGTCGCCCGCGTTGCGCTTGTTCTGCTGGGTCAGGAATTCCATCGCCAGCCGCACGCCGGGCAGTTCGGCGCCCGGAATATCGAGCCGGCGCGCATTTTCGGAGCCGCCCGCCAGCACGATCGCATCGAAGTTCTCCTTCAGGGAAGAAACCGATACGGTTACGCCGATTTCAACACCTGTGCGGAATTGGACGCCTTCGACTTCCATCTGCACGCAGCGGCGGTTGATCAGGTGCTTTTCCATCTTGAAGTCGGGAATGCCGTAGCGCAGCAGGCCGCCCACCCGGTCGTTCTTCTCGAACACGGTGACCGAATGGCCCGCGCGTGCAAGCTGCTGCGCGGCGGCGAGGCCGGCCGGACCGGAACCGACCACGGCAACGGCCTTGCCCGTGCGCCTGGCGGGCACTTGCGGCCTGATCCAGCCTTCGGCCCAGCCTTTGTCGACGATCGCGCATTCGATCGATTTTATCGTGACCGGCTGGTCCTGGATATTCAGCGTGCAGGCGGCCTCGCAGGGCGCGGGGCAGACGCGGCCGGTAAATTCCGGAAAGTTGTTGGTCGAATGCAGCACTTCCAGCGCATTCTTCCAGTCGCCCTCATAGGTCAGGTGGTTCCAGTCCGGAATGATGTTGTTCACCGGACAGCCGTTGTGGCAGTAAGGGATGCCGCAGTTCATGCAGCGCGAAGCCTGCGCGCGGAGATCGCTCTCCGGCAGCGGGACGATGAATTCCTTGTAGTTCCTGATCCGCTCTGCGACCGGGCCATACTTGCGGTCCGAGCGGTCAAGCTCGAGGAAGCCGGTTTCCTTACCCATTCCAATCCGTCCTTAACCCGCCCGTTCGCTCGCCATGACGGCGAAGGGCTTTCAAATCGACTATTCCGCCGCCGCCGGGACGGCTTCGAGCTGCTCCAGCGCGTGCGCATAATCGCGCGGCATCACTTTGACGAAATGCCCGACGGCATTGTCCCAGTCGTCGAGCAGCGCGCGGGCGCGCTTGCTGCCGGTGTGGAGGTGGTGCCGTTCGAGCAGGATGCGCAAGCGCCCGGCATCGTGGCGCAGCATGTCGCCCATGCCGGCATCGTGGACACCGTTGGCGCGCTGCTGCGGTCTTCCCGCGCCCGCCAAAGGATCATCGGCGCCCTCGTCGCGCGCGCGCGGGACCGGCAGCACCTCGACCATCGACAGGTTGCACAAGTCCCTGAATCCGCCGTCGGGATCATAGACATAGGCGACCCCGCCCGACATGCCCGCGGCGAAGTTGCGCCCGGTCCTGCCGAGCACCAGCACCACGCCGCCGGTCATGTATTCGCAGCCGTGATCGCCGCAGCCCTCGACCACCGCGATGGCGCCCGAGTTGCGCACCGCGAAGCGCTCGCCGGCAACGCCGTTGAAATAGGCTTCGCCCGCGGTCGCGCCGTAAAGCACGGTATTGCCGACGATGATGTTCTCGGTCGGCTCGCGGCTCACATGCGCCGGCTGGCGCACGATCACGCGGCCGCCCGACAGGCCCTTGCCGACGTAGTCGTTGGCGTCGCCCGTAAGGTCGAGCGTGACCCCGTGCGCGAGGAAGGCGCCGAAGCTCTGGCCGGCAACGCCGGTCAGCCGCACGCTGATCGTGTTGTCCGGCAGGCCGGCATGGCCGAAGCGCCGGGCGACCTCGCCCGACAGCATCGTGCCGACAGCGCGGTTGACGTTGATCACGCTGCGTTCGATCCGCACCGCCTCGCGCCTGTCAAGCGCGGCCGCCGCCGCGGCGATCAGATCGTTGTCGAGCGCATTCTCGAGCCAGTGGTTCTGCGTCTGTGACCAGTTGAGCGAGGGGCTGTCGCCCTGCGGCACCCGGTAAAGCAGCTTCGACAGGTCGATGCCCTGTGCCTTCCAGTGCGTGATCGCCTTGCGCGTGTCGAGCCGGTCGACCCGGCCGACCATCTCGGCCACCGTGCGAAAGCCCATTTCGGCCATGATCGCCCGCAGTTCCTCGGCAACGAAGAAGAAATAGTTGATCACATGCTCGGGCGCGCCGGTGAAGCGCGCGCGCAGTACCGGGTCTTGCGTTGCGACGCCGACCGGGCAGGTGTTGAGGTGGCACTTGCGCATCATGATGCAGCCCGCCGCGATCAGCGGGGCCGTGGCGAAGCCGATCTCGTCGGCACCGAGCAGCAGCGCCACGGCAACGTCGCGGCCGGTGCGGATGCCGCCGTCCGCCTGCACCGCGATGCGGCTGCGCAGGTTGTTGAGCAGCAATGTCTGCTGGGTTTCGGCAAGGCCGATTTCCCAGGGTGAGCCCGCGTGAGTCAGCGAGGTCAGCGGCGAAGCGCCGGTACCGCCCTCGTAGCCCGAAATCGTCACATGGTCCGCGCGCGCCTTGGAGACGCCCGCGGCAACCGTGCCGACACCGACTTCGGAAACCAGCTTGACCGAGATGCGCGCCTGCCGGTTGACGTTCTTCAGGTCGTGGATCAGTTGTGCCAGATCCTCGATCGAATAGATGTCATGGTGCGGCGGCGGGCTGATCAGGCCGACGCCCGGTGTCGAGTGGCGGGTCTTGCCGATGATCTTGTCGACCTTGTGGCCGGGCAACTGGCCGCCCTCGCCGGGCTTCGCGCCCTGGGCCATCTTGATCTGGATGTCGTCGGCATTGACCAGATATTCGGCAGTGACGCCGAAGCGCCCGCTCGCAACCTGCTTGATCGCCGAGCGCATCGTGTCGCCGTTCGCCAGCGGTGTGAACCGCGCCGGGTCTTCACCGCCTTCGCCGGTGTTCGATTTGCCGCCGATCCGGTTCATCGCCACTGCCAGCGTGGTGTGCGCTTCCCAACTGATCGAGCCATAGCTCATTGCGCCGGTGGCGAAGCGCTTGACGATCTCGCTCGCCGGCTCGACTTCGGAGATGGCGACCGGCCGAAGGTCGCCGTCGCCTGCCTTCTTCAGCTCCATCAGGCCGCGAATCGTCAGCATTCGCGTCGACTGGTCGTTGATCGACTGTGCGAATTCGGCATATTTGGCCGGGATGTTGCCGCGTACCGCGTGTTGCAGATTGGCGATATTGGCCGAAGTCCAGGCGTGCTCCTCACCGCGCAGGCGCAACTGGTACATGCCGCCGACATCGAGCATCGCCCGGTAGATCGGGTTGTCGCCGTAAGCGGCACTATGGCGGCGCACTGCCTCCTCAGCCACTTGCAGCAGGCCGGCGCCCTCGATCGTCGTTGCGGTGCCGGTGAAATAGCGTTCGACGAACCCGCTCGACAGGCCCACCGCGTCGAAGATCTGCGCGCCGCAATAGGACTGGTAGGTGGAGATGCCCATCTTGGACATCACTTTCAGCACGCCCTTGCCGATCGCCTTGATATAGTTCTTCTGGACTTGCTTTTCGGTGAGGTGCGGCAGCTTGCGCCGGCGGATGTCCTCAAGCGTTTCGAAAGCGACGTAGGGGTTGATCGCTTCCGCGCCATAGCCCGCCAGCACGCAGAAGTGATGCACTTCGCGCGCCTCCCCGGTCTCGACGACCAGGCCGGTCTGCATGCGCAGGCCCTGGCGGACAAGGTGGTGATGCACCGCCGCCGTCGCCAGCAGCGCCGGCATCGGAATGCGGTCCGGCCCCTGGGCGCGGTCGGACAGGATCAGGATGTTCTTGTCGGCCAGCACCGCCTCGGTCGCCGACCAGCACATTTCCCTGATCGCCATTTCGAGCCCCGCCGCGCCGGCGGCGGCGTCCCAGGTGATGTCGATCGTCTGGGTGCGGAAGGCCCCGTCGAGCGCCGCCTCGATCGAGCGGATGCGCGCGATGTCCTCGTTGGTGAGGATCGGCTGATCCACTTCGAGCCGCTTGTGCCTGCCCGCGTGGTGGCCGAGCAGGTTCGGCCGCGGCCCGATCATCGAGACCAGGCTCATCACCAGTTCCTCGCGGATCGGGTCGATCGGCGGGTTGGTGACTTGTGCGAAGTTCTGCTTGAAATAGTCGTAAAGCAGCCGCGAGCGGTTCGACAGCACCGCGATCGGCGTGTCGGTGCCCATCGAGCCGATCGGATCGTCGGCCAGGCTCGCCATCGGCTCGAGGAACCTGCCCAGATCCTCCTGGGTATAGCCGAAAGCCTGCTGGCGATCGAGCAGGCTGGCCGTCTCGACGGGAAGCTGTGCCAGCTCGGGCTCGACGACGGCGAGATCCTTGAGGTTGTATTGCGCCGATTCGAGCCATTCCTCATAGGGCTCGGCACCGGCGAGCTGGGCCTTGATCTCCTCGTCCTCGATGATGCGGCCTTCGGCGAAGTCGATCAGCAGCATCTTGCCGGGCTGGAGCCGCCACTTGCGGACGATATTGTCTTCCCCGATCGGCAGAACGCCCGATTCCGACGCCATGACGACAAGGTCGTCGCCGGTGACGCAGAAACGCGCGGGGCGCAGGCCGTTGCGGTCCAGCGTCGCGCCGATCTGGCGGCCGTCGGTGAAAGCGACGGCAGCAGGGCCGTCCCAGGGCTCCATCAGCGCGGCGTGGTATTCGTAGAAAGCGCGGCGTCCGGGGGCCATCAGCGGATTGCCGGCCCAGGCTTCGGGGATCAGCATCATTACCGCGTGGGCGAGGCTGTAGCCGCCCGCGAGCAGCAGTTCGAGTGCGTTGTCGAGGCAGGCGGTATCCGACTGGCCGTGCGGGATCAGCGGCCACATCTTGTCGAGATCGGGGCCGAGCAGCTCCGATCCCATCGTGCGGCGGCGCGCGTTCATCCAGTTGACATTGCCGCGCACCGTGTTGATCTCGCCGTTGTGGGCGATAAAGCGGAACGGGTGCGCCAGCTTCCAACTGGGGAAAGTGTTGGTCGAGAAACGCTGGTGGACCAGCCCGAGCGCGCTGACGCAATCGGGATTGCGCAGATCGTCATAGAAGCTGCCGACCTGGGTTGCCAGCAGCAGCCCCTTGTAAACCACCGTGCGGGTCGAGAAGCTCGGCATGTAAAGCTCGGCGAGGCCGGGCAGGCCGTGCTTGACTGCCAGCGCCGCCAGCGGGTTCTGCGCCTGCTTGCGGATCGCCAGGATCTTGCGTTCGAAAGCGGCCTGGTCGGCGATGTTCGCGCCGCGGCCGACGAAGCACTGGCGCACCACCGGCATCGAGGCGATCACCGCCTTGCCGAGCCCGTCGAGCGTCGTCGGCACGTCGCGCCAGCCGATCAGGTGCTGGCCTTCCTTGGCGATGAATTCCTCGAAATGGGCGGTGGCGAAATTGCGGCTCGCCTCGTCCTGCGGAAGAAAGCACATGGCGACCGCATAGTCGCCGGGCGCGGGCAGGGTCAGCCCTTCGCCTGCCGCCCAGTTGCGAAACAGGAGGTCGGGCATCTGGATGAGAATGCCGGCGCCATCGCCCAGCAGCGGGTCTGCGCCCACTGCGCCGCGATGGTCCAGGTTTTTCAGGATTTCCAGCGCCTGGGTAATGATGGCATGGCTTTTGGCGCCTTTGATATGGGCAACGAAGCCCATACCGCAGGAATCGTGTTCATTGCGCGCATCATAGAGCCCCTGGGGCTGAGGAAATCCCATCGATAAACCCAATCCTGTCTTCACCGGATTCCTTCTTTTCCGCGGAACGCCGGACCGTGAACGCGACTCACCTGCCGTATAAAAGCGGCGCAGGAACGCGAAAATCGCCCATGACGACAGCAGGGTGTTTTTGCAACCGCGAACACAAAAGTTCGCGGCTGCAACATGCCGGAACCCGCGCGAACGGCGGGTTTTGCCGGGTTTCCGGGGGCGCGGCATGAAAGGCGCCCTTTCCCGTACAGGCCCCGCGTTGCACCGCGCGCGCGCTTGGTCCATGACCGGCAAAGCGAAGGTGCGAAGGAGCGGCGACGATGAAGCTTGAGGACTTGCAGACGAAAGTGGGCGAAGTGATCGGAACATCCGGCTGGTATGTCATGGACCAGGCGCGGATAGACCGTTTCGCGGACACGACCGAGGATCACCAGTTTATCCACGTCGATCCCGAAGCGGCGAAGGCGTCTCCGTTCGGCGGGACGATCGCCCACGGCTTCCTCACCGTCTCGATGCTGGCGGCGATGATGGAAGCCGCGATCGACAAGCCCGCTGTCGCCATGAGCGTCAACTACGGCTTCAACAAGCTGCGCTTCCTGGCGCCGGTGAAATCGGGCAAACGCATCCGCGGCCGGTTCAGGCTGGTCGAACTGGCCGAGAAGCGCCCCGGCCAGTGGCAGCAGACGGTCGAGGCCACGATCGAGATCGAAGGCGAGGACAAGCCCGCACTGCTGGCGGAATGGATCTTCCAGCATTTCACCTGAGATCGGGAAAGTGCCCGGATAAGGGCGGACGGCGCGATACCGCTCTGTGGAGCGGGAACCGCGCCGTCATCCGTTGCGCCTTACCAGTTGATCCTGACGCCGATGCGGGCGTTGAGGTTGTGTGACTTGCCGAAGTGGTCGAGGCTGGTGTCCATGTTGACCTCGCCGAACAGGGCGATGCGGTTGTCGTTCCAGCTATTGATCCCGCCGATCCCGATACCACCCCACAGCCGGTCCTCGCGGTTCACGAAGCGGACCGGATTGGCACCGTCAGCGTCGGAGACGATGGCCCGGGCGCCGTCGAGGAACTCGTAATAAAGGTTCGGCACGATGTAGAAGTGCGTGGCCTGGCGCCGGCCCCTGGCATCGGTGCGGCTGCTTTCGTGGTCGAGCGCGAGGCCGAGCCGGCCGCGCAGGCTTTCGCCCCTGCCGCCCGAGACGAGCGCGCCGAACACGTCGTCGAACGCATCGAAAGCCACGTGCGACCAGGTCAGTTGCACTTGCGGAGTCAGCCTGACCCTGCCGTCGCGGTTGGTCTGCCAGCCCAGTTCGAGCGAGGCGCCATAGCCGCGGCCATGGTTGTTGCCGGCCATCACGGTGTTCGCCGTGTGCGAGACGAGATCGCTCCGATACCAGTCGTAATGCGCCTGGGCATCGGCATAGAAGCCACCGGCGTCGTACCAGGTCAGCGTCGCGCCCAGGCCATAGCCGTTGGTCTTGATCCGGCCCATGCCCTCGATCGAGCGGACATCGGTGCGGTCGATGGCATAGCGGGCGTTGATCCCGCCGATCAGCGCCGAGCCATCGTCGCCTTCGTTCAGGGTGAAGTCGGCGCCGAGGTTGAACGTGGCCCGGTTGTTCGCGCGCGTGGTGGCGGTGGTCGAATGGTCGGGGCCGAAGTGCCCGAAATTGCCGTCGATCCGGCCCCACACGCCGCTGCTGCGCGCCGTATCCGCCTTACCCCCGGTCCAGACCCGCATACCGACCCGCTGGCGCAGGGTCGGCAGGCCGTTCATCCCCAGCAGGACCGAACCATAGCTTTCATAAAGCGGCGTGCCGGGATTGTAGGCCGGCACCACCTCGCCGCCGCCGCCATTATCGTCCTTCAGTTCCGAACGCAGATACCAGTCGCCGTCGCCCGGATCGGCCTTGCCGCCGTGGTAGAGCACATAGGCATAGGCGCCGGCCACCACGGCCTGCTGGCCCGTGGTCGTCACATAGTCGCCGTTCAGGACGAACGCGCCGTCCGACGTGCCATTGACCACATCGACGAGCCTGATGCCGTCGCCCTCTGTCAGCCCGCCGCCGCCGCCGGCATTGGTGACGGTGATGGCCGCCGTTCCGCTCGTCGCGGTGCCGTTCAGGTTCAACACCAGAAGATCGGTCAGTTGTTCGCTGGCGTCGTTGAGGTAGGTGTTGAAATGCACGGTGCTGCCATCACCGAAGCTTACGGCATCGCTGGTCACGGCAAAGGTGCTGAAACCGCCGCCGGAGCTTCCCGGCCCGGCGGCACCCGCGATGTTGAGGGCGCCGTTCAGCGCGAAAGTATCCGCCCGTACTTCACCCATGATGCCACCGGCGAGCACTGCGCCGCTGTTCACCGTGAAGGACGATCCGCCCGCCGCGCCTTCGACATCCGCTGCGAGCGCGCCATAGACGGCGTTGCCCCGCACCGCGAAAGTCGTGCCGTTCCCGACGGTGGTGTCGCCATAGACCTGCGACCAGCGATCGGCGGCCGTGTAGCCGGGATTGGAGCCGTCGAACCCTACCGATCCGCCGCCCGTGGCGGTGACGGTGACGAGGCCGTTCGCGGCATTGTTCTGGACGGGGTCGAGGAAGACGATGTCGTGCCCGGCGGCATTGAGCGTCAGCGTCGTGGCCGGGCTTGCCGCCGTATTGTCGAGCCAGATCGCGTTGGCCTGCGCCGTGGTTGCGGTGTTCTGCCGGTTGCCGGAAAAGCTGATGGAGCCGCTCGTGGCGTTCAGCGTGACATTACCGCCGGCATAGATCGCGCCGCCAAGAAGCCCGGCGCTGTTGGTGTTGACCGTATCGTCCGTCGTGGCGTTGAGCGTGAAGTCAGCCGCTGTGTAGATGGCGCCGCCATTGCCGGCTGCGCTGTTGTTGCTGATGTCCGTGCCCCACAGGGTCACGTTAGCGCCGGCGTAGATGGCGCCGCCGTTGCCGCCGGCGGCGGTATTGCCGGAAAGCGTGAGTGTGCCGGCCGCATTGCCGAGTTTCACCGCGCCGTCTGCATAGATCGCGCCGCCGTCAATGCCTGCAATATTGTTGGCCAGCGTCACGTTGCCCGAGGTGGCCGCGAGGCTGACATCGCTGCCGGCATAGATGGCGCCGCCAGAGCCGTTGCTTGCTTTGTTGGCGGCCGTATCGCCCATGCGAACATCGCCGCCATCCTGGAGGAAGTCACCGGCGGCGACGATAAAGGCGCCGCCGTCTATGCCGGCCCTGTTGGCATTGGCCGTCAAGGCGCCGCTGACCGTCAGGTTTCCTCCGTTCACATAAATCGCGCCGCCACTGCCATTGGCGCCGGCCTGATTGTCGGACACGTCGATCGTGCTGCCGGTCAAAGTCACCGGACCCCTTGAAAGAATCGCGCCGCCCAAGGCACCCGAAAATAGCAAGCCTGCGGTGTTGCCGGTGATCGTGACAATGCTGCCGGCATTGCCGATATTCACCGCGCTCAGATTTCCGGATGAAGCAGATGCAAATATGGCGCCGCCGCTGGTCCCTGACCGATTGCCCGTCAGCGCCACCTCCTTGCCGGTCAGGGTGATCACGGCATTGCTGGCGTTTATCGCTCCGCCGGCGCCCGTGTCGCCTGTATTGTCACTGAATTCGACGCGCCCGTTGGCCGCGGCAAGGGTGACGTCGCCCGCCGTAAACGACGCGATTGCACCGCCATTCACAGCCGCGGTGTTGCGAGACAAGACAATATCACCCGCGGTGGCCGTAATGCTCACGCCGCCATTAGCCGAATCCGACACAATGGCGCCGCCCGAAGAACTGCCGGCGCTATTGTCGGTCGCCGTCAGGGCATCCGCGGTGATTGTGATAACACCGTGAGCGTAGATGGCACCGCCGTTGCTGCCAGCGATGTTGTGCGAGAGCGTGAGTGTGCTGGCCGCATTGCCGATGGTGACGTTGCGCTTCGCATCGATCGCGCCGCCGTCTCCGTTTGTGACGCTGTTGTTCTCGATAGCGATCGCGCCGTGGGTGGAGGCGCCGATGATGACGGCGCCCTCCGCGGAAATCGCGCCGCCGGCGTTGCTGGCGGTATTGCCCTTGATCGTGATGCCGCTGGCGCTGTCCACGGTGACGGTGCCGGCGGTCGCGACGATGTTGTTGTTCCAGGTTTTGATCGCGCCGCCGGCGCCACCGGCTGCGGGTGATCTGCTGTAGGCATGGTTGTTCTCGATATCGACCGCGCCGCTGGTGGCGCTGCCGATCGTGACATTGCCGATCTGAGAGGTTAATGCGCCGCCAGAGCCGTAGTTCGTGACGCCGTTCGCGACGGTGTTGTCCCTGATCGTGATCGTGCTGGCACTATCGACCGTGATATTCGCCTGCGCATTGATCACACCGCCCTGGGCTTCCCCGGTGACGGAGGTGTTGGTGCCTGCGTGATTGTCCTCCATGAGAACCGCGCCGCTGGTTGCGCTGCCTACCGTAACGCTGCTGGTTGAATAGAACGCACCGCCGTAGCTGTTTGCACTGCCGGTGCCGTTGGCGCTGTTGCCCTTGATCGTGATGGCGCCGCCGGCACTGTCGATCGAGAGTACGGTGGAACTGACAGCGCCGCCCTGGGTGGCCCCGGCGGTATTGGTGACGCTGCTGTTCTGGATCGTCAGCGAACCGTTGAGCGCGTGGATGACGAGGCTCCGGCCGGTGCTGAAAAGGCCGCCGGCGCCGCCATTGCCCGTCGCGACCCCTGTGAAGGTGAAATCCCCTCCTTTGAGGTTCACGATGGCGCTGGTCTGGTTGGGGTTCGTGCCGGTCGTAACGAATTTTCCGCCAAGGGAAGCCGTTATCGTGCTGCTGCCGCTGGCAGCATCGAAGTCGATGGTCGCGGTGCCCCCGTTTCCGACACTGGCAATGGAAGCGAGTATGACCGGGGCCGTGATGCCGGCGTTACCATCGAGCTGGAACGTCGAATTATTGGCGGGCGTGGTGGTGGCGTTGTTGATGTTGGTAGCATTGGGCACCACGTAAGTCTGCGCCCGCGCGGGAGCCGCCAGCGGCAGCGCGGCAAGCAGGCCGATCAGCGCCGTCGAATGGAACAACGCGCCGGCACGAGGACGATTGGCAGGGGCCGCGAAGCCGTTGCGGCCGGAACCGCGATGAAGACAGGCCCCGCCAGGCGGGGTTGCGATGCCATTTGCCATGTATAGTCCTTCCTGACCTCAGTTTTTTGTTTGAAAAGCGTGTGCCCTTGCAGGGCGCAGCACGACAAGGCCGGAGCCCGGATCGCATCCGGCCCCGTTCACCCGCGTCCCGGTGAAAACCGCTGACATGATGCCGCAAGCACGCAGGCTACCGCTCTGCATGCATGAGAGTGTCGGGCACCTGAGAGTATTCGTTTTAGCGAGGCGCGAGGGTATGGCCCTGCCCATCGGGCGGTCAAGCCTTTTGCCGGATATGTGCCCCCACTGCGCATGGCGCGCACTTGTGGCGTTCGATTGCCGATGTCAATCCCGCCCCACACAATATAGATCATATTCGTACATTGCGATTCTCCTCGTTTCTTGAAACTCGGCGATAATCGGTCAATGATGGTGAAACATAACCTGTCTGGTGGCCTGGCATATTGTATGCGGGTACTATATTCTATTGGATCAAGCGTGAACGAAGCCTTGAAAATTCGGCGTCATCTATGGATCCGGCCCGTTTCAACCGATCCAGTTTTTCGATTTCATCCGCAACACTGAACCCGATCGTGCGTCTGAGATCGTCGAATGCGTGTTGCGAGCGTTGCGCACTGCGCTCTGCCATGCCCCTGCCCTGGAGAAGCAGGTACGCAAGGACGGCAATATAGGGAACCGCGATCAGGCATATCACCCAGATCACCTTTATCCCGCCGCCGATGTCATGGCGCCGGAACAGATCGGAGGCGATCGTGACGAACAGCCAGAACCATATCACGAAGAAGAATATCGCAACGGCATCCATCAGGAAATTGCGATAGGAAAACCCTTCCTGCAAAAAGAACATGCGAGCCCCCTGTTTTATGACGGGCGCCCCCGATCGGCAGGAGCACCCGTCACGAGACGTTTCATGGCAGCATTCCGGCGCCCGCAGGCGTCCGGTCCGCCATTCGCCGGATCACCGCGCCTCGACGCGGATGTGCGGCAGGATGCGCTGGTGCCACCGCGGGAAATGCAGCGTCACGCTTCTGATGCTGCGCGGGGGGCTGTGCAGATCCCTGCTGGCCGTGCAGCCATCGGGCCGCATCGGGCCGCGTACCGGGATCGATTGTGTCGCCCCGCGGGAGAACTCGACAGTGTAACGGTGCAGGTTCACCGAATTGCGCAGCGAACACAGGCGGATTTCGCGGAAGGCCCGCGGATTGTGGACAAGGATGGTGCTGCTGTGCCGGCCCGTGTGGATCGTGGTCGAGCCGATCGTCGTCCAGCGGGCCGGTCGCGCGGTGGCGGGAACGGCAACCGCGGCAAGGCCGGCGGCCAGCAGGCAGATCAGGGTACGCATTGCTTTTCTCCTCCGGTTTCAATCGGGTTTCTGCGGACTGGATGGTCGAAATGCCGGCACAGCCGCTGTGCCGGCATTCCCGTGTTCAATAGAAAGCGCCGTAGATCACATCCACGATCCGCCGCGTCCGCACATGGACCAGAAGCAGGTCGGGGCCATAGCGGACCCAGCGGTATCCCGCCGGCGGCGCGCCGAGGCCGAGGTCGAAATAGCGGTTGTAGAAGTGGCTCGGAGAGAGGAACAGGCTCGGCAGGAACAGGCCGATGTGCCAGCGCCGATAAGAGAAGCCGCGCGGGAAACGGAACGGCCCGCCCGGAATCGGGCGAAAGCTGGGCGGCCGGCCGGCACCGGGGCGATGGGGCGGGCGCACGGGCGGCCGGTGGGTGTTGGAGCCGCCATGGGGCGGACGGACGTTCGGGCGCTGCGGCGGCCGCGTAGTGCCGGGCCGGCGATCGGACTGCCTGCCGGGACTGGCCTGACTGTTTGCCGCGCCCGGTTGTGGTGCTGCCCCGGCTTCGGCAACGACAGGCGCTGCCAGGATCAGGATTGCGGTGAGAGCAGAAGCTTTCTTCATTCCCATTGTCACTTTCCGGTTCGAGTTTACGTCCGTATCGTCATCACACGATTTTCTTCGCCTTCGTCGCGCAGCGGCAGCGCTGGCAGACCCGGGCTTCCATCCCGATCACGCCGTCCGCGCACAGTTCCTGCCAGCGAACGGGCCGATACCGGTGCGTGAACGGCAGGCAGCGGAACCGCAGCAGGCCCCACAGGCGCGAGAGCCCGAAGCGATCTTCCATGTGCCGATCGATGTGCCGATTGATTCCGGCCGGCGGCGCTGTTTCCGCCCTCGCCGCGGCCGTCATTGCGGCGCTCCATGCGCCGGGCCGATTTGCCGGCCCATGCCGCCGGCCGCATGGGCCATGCCTTCATTGCGGAACTCGTGGTTCATCGCCGCCTCTTGTCTTCGCGCAATCGCGATGTCGTCGATCCCATGCCAAACGCATCAACCGGACATTCGTTCCCACTTCCCTAACAAATAGAATCGGATTATACGGGTCATAACATTGGATGGAATACGTGATTGCATATCCTGATTGACCCGGATCAATGCGGCGGTAGCCGGTCTTGCTGTATTAGCGTGGGGGCTTTGCGGGTTCAGCGGCAACCAGGAGGAGCCCTCACCCGGAGTGCGCGCACATGACGCGGTATTCAGCGGATTCTACACTGCTTCACGCTACGCTGGTGGGCTTCGCATGCGCTGCCGCGGCAATCGCCCTGCGGTGGCTGCTCGATCTTATCGCCCCGGACATGGTGCCCTATCCATTCGTATATCCGGCCGTCCTGCTGGCGACCCTGATCGCCGGCGGCCGCGGCGGGCTGGTCGCGCTGGTCGTCGGGATGCTGGCGACCGACTATTTTTTCGTCCCGCCCCGCTTCACCCTGGCGCCGCATGATCCGACTCACGCTGCAAGCCTTGTCATCACGACATTCGCCATCCTGCTCGTTCTGCTGCTGGCAACCCGGTATCGCAGCGCGGTGCTGGCGCGGGCGCAGGAGCGCAAGGAGACGGAGGAACACCTCCGCTTCCTCATGTCCGAAGTCGATCACCGCGGTAAAAACCTCCTTGCCGTCGTGCAAAGCGTGGTCAGCCTGACCCGGGCCGATGGCGCCGAGGCTGCCAGGTTCCAGCGCGATGTGCGCGGACGCATCCATGCCCTGTCGCGCGTACACAAGCTTCTCGCCAATACGCGATGGCAGGGAGCGGACCTGGGGACATTGATCGAAGACGAGCTGCGGCCCTATGGGCTTGAGGATCTGGGACGCGTGCGCGTGTCCGGCCCAAGGCTGTCGCTCGATCCGGCCGAAGCCCAGGCGGTCGCGATGGCGATTCATGAGCTGGCGACGAATGCGGCGAAATATGGCGCCCTGAGCCTGCCGACCGGACGGCTGGATGTAAGCTGGGTACGCGACGGCAGCGGCGCACGCAGCATTCTCTGGCAGGAAGATGGCGGGCCTCCCGTCGTGCAGTCCGACAGCCAGGGGCTCGGCATGCGCCTGCTCGCGCAGGTTCTGGCGGGAACCGGCGGCCGCACGCAACTGGAGTGGCCGCCCGGAGGGCTCGTCTGCCGATTGCATCTGCCGCCCGAAACGCCGGCAATCGCTGCCCCCGGCAGCACCGTGCATCGCGTCCAGCCCGGTGCGGACCATGCCGTGCTGCTGTCCTGACCGGGAACCGACCGAATATTCGTGGCGTTCCACCGGAAGCAGTTGCCACGAACGCCAGAGGAATAGAGGAGTAAAGCAATGCCGGACAACGATGAAAACGCGGTGCGTAATGCCCGCGGCGGCCGGCAGGGCCGGAAAGCCGGGACCGGCCGGAAACGCCAGGCCGCAGCCGGGCAGGTGAAAGGATCGGCCGCCGACCGGCACCTGTCCCCAGCCTTGCGTACATTCCCCGCGGACAAGTTGAAAATCGCACCGCTGACGGGAACCAAGGCGTCGATCTACAACAGCCTGTGGCGGCCGATCGCCGATGGCCGGATGAAGACCGGCGCCAAACTCGGCGAAAGCGAGCTTGAGACGATATTCGGCGTCAGCCGCACGGTCGTTCGCAGCGTCCTCGAACACATGGCGACGGAAGGCTGCATTGCCACGCCCGTCAACAAGACGGCGCATGTGCTCGAACCGTCACCCGAGGATGCGCTGATTGCGTTCGAAGTGCTGGGCCTCACCATGGTCCATATCATTCGCGCGCTTTGTGCGCCATCCTACACCTTCTCACCGGCGCAGAACAAGGCGATCGATCTGCATTTCGCGGCCCAGACCGCGGCAGACGAAGCGGACGACCGCATCGGCGCCCATCTGCTCGGCGTCGAATTCCTCATCCTGCTGGCGGCGCTCTATGACGCTCCCCTGCTCACCGATCTGGTTTCGCGCACCGTCGTTCTCGAAACGCTGTCGCTCAAGGCCTATGGTGAGTTTCCTCCACCGCCCTGGTATGTCGCATTCCAGCGCGGCCTGATCGATGCCATTCTGGATCACAATCCCGAGGAAGCGGTGGCGGAATTCGAGGAGCGCCTCAATCACATCAGGGGCACGCTCCGCTTCGACGATACGAAAAACTACGAGGAAGCCGATCTCGGCAGGCTCCTGACAGGGAAAGGCGCATGACAGCGCGGGTGTCGGGCGGCCAGCACGGCCGCTGACTCACCCGCGCCCGGGCGGCCGGGCGCAGTCCGTCTCACCATTCCGCCGCGAGCGGGGGAACGGCTGCGATGAGAAAGTCGAGCCAGGCCCGCGTTTTCGCGGCCGGCTGGCGGGTCGGGTGCGTTACGGCGTAGATCGCACCCAGATCCATATATTCCGCGTCGATCCGTACTTCGACAAGTGCGCCCGTTGCGATTGCCGGGGCGGCGATGAAGCGCGGCCCGTACACCAGCCCTTCCCCCGCAATGGCAGCCTGGACCAGGGCCCCGCCGTTGTCGGCGTGCAGCGTTCCACGCACCGCAACCTGCCGGCTGCCATCCCGGTCGAAGGCCCATATCGAGGTTTCAGTGAGCATGTCCAGCGTGTAGCCCAGACAGTTGTGGGCCGTCAGATCCTTCACCGTTTGCGGAATACCGCGTTCGGCCAGATAATCCGGCGATGCGCAAATCGTATTGCGCACCGACACGAGCCGCCGGGCACGCAGGCTGCTGTCGGCTAGATGCCCGATACGGATCGCCATGTCCCACCGCCCTTCCAGCAGGTCGACATAACGGTTGTTGAGCCCCAGTTCGATCGTGACGCGGGGGTGGAGCCTGTGGAATTCGGCGGCCAGCGCGGCGATGTACATGACGCCGAAATCGGCAGGGACGCTGACGCGCAGCAATCCCTCTATCGCCTTCGACTGTGCCGACGCATCTGCATCGGCCCGTGCGATATCGTCGAGAATACATTCGACCCTGTCGAGATATTCGGCACCGGCATCGGTCAGGACGAGCCGGCGTGTGCTGCGGTTTACGAGCGTCGTGCCGAGCCGCGCTTCCAGCGCATTGAGGTGACGCGCGGCCATGGTGGGCGACATGCCCATCTCGCGTGCGGCAGCCGAAAGGCCGCCCTGCCGGATGGCCCGTGCGAACACCTCCATGCCTGTCAGCCGGTCCGACATATTTAACACTCCTGGTTATAAGTGATTTTCCAAATCACGGAATTATCGCTCTGTACATAATAATCTACAGGGGCCTCGAAAGAGCGGGCGCGAGCGTCTGCCCGCCTTCCCCTTCCCTGCGGCGAAAGCTCCGGTTTCATTCGCGGATGATCCGTGATGCCCGTCCGAACGAGGACATGGTATATGATATTCAAGCTGACGAGTTCCGTCCGGGCGCGCCGTTGCGCGCTGCTCGGTTCGACGACCCTGCTCGGTTTTCTGGCCGCCCTGCCCGTGGCAGCGCCGGTACGGGCGCAGACGGCGGCATGGTCTGCCGACGCGGCATCGACCGATTGGTTCGAAGCCGGAAACTGGGTGCCGGGCGGCAGCGCGCCGCCGGTGTCCGGCACTGTCAATATCGGCACCACCTCGGCCGGCGCGGCGAGCGCAGGCACCGCGGTAATCGGCTCGGGTTCCGTTTCGCTGGCCAACCTTGCGCTCGGAACGGCGGCCACGACCGGAGTCATGCCCGGAACTTCCGGCACCCTGACGATCGATCCGGGCGCCTCCCTTGCCCTTGCCGGCTATCTGAGAGTCGGAACTGCGGGGACCGGCAAGCTGAATATCGATGGCGGCAGGGTAACTCTCAATGGCGCCTTTGCCGTCGGCGGGAACAACAGCGGCGTTGCCAGCCCCGGCCTTGGCGGCGTCGGCCATGTCGCCATCACCAATGGCGGCACCCTGACCACGAACACCGGCACCGACAGCATCATCGGATACCACCCTGTCGGCACGTCCACCATCCTGATCGACGGCGATGCCTCGACGTGGAATGCCTTCGGATCGATTATCATCGGCGGCGTGGGCACGTCCGTTTCCAATCCCGCCAGCGGTTCCGGCGGCTTTGCCGAAGTGACCGTCAGCGGTGGCGGCAAGCTCAATCTGACGGATGGCCATAACTCGGACACCAACAAGGGAATCGGGCTGGCCGACGGAACCCATGGCACCGGCAGGCTGACCGTTACGGGCGCAGGATCGACGGTGATCTCGACACCCGGAATCACGGTCGGCATCGAGGGAACCGGCACGCTGGAGATTCTCGACGGCGGCAGGCTCGAAACGGGCGCGGCCCTCTATGACTATGACTACCTCGGCTTCGATGGTTCCCCGTCCGCCAATGTCAAGGCGAACGGCATCGTTCTGGTCGATGGCGCGGCATCGTCCTGGGTCAATCACACGGGGCTGGTGGTCGGCTATGGCGGCGACGCCACGCTGACCATCCGCAACGGGGGGCATGTCGCCAGCACGTTCGACAGCTATATCGGCCTGAACGGGATTGCGAAGCTCGATCCCGCAGTCGGCCAGGTTCTGATTACCGGCCGGGATTCGACCTGGGAAGTCCAGACTCTCGACATGGCCGTGTTCAACGAAGCCTCGGGCACCCTGACCGTAGCCGATGGCGGCACTCTGAAGACGACCAATGCCGGGGCGCCCAATGGCCTGACCCCCTGCATTGCCGACATATGCGCCGGCAATGGCGGGCTGGCCATGATCAACGTCGGCGCGGCGCCCGGGCAGGTTGCCGTCGCTCCCGGCTTCATCGAGACGCGCAGCATCGAGCTGATGCGGGCCGACAGCCGGATCAATTTCAATCATACGGATGCGAGCGGCGGCTATATTTTTGCCGCAAGCGTCAGCGGTCCGGGGCATGTCCTGGTACAAGCGGGAACGACGGTATTCGTCGGCGATAACAGCTACACAGGCGGCACGACGATCTCGGCGGGCATGTTGCAAGCGGGCACTGCCGACACTTTCAGCCCGAACTCGGCAGTGACGGTGGCCGGCCCCGGCACGCTCGACCTCAACGGCTTCAGCCAGACCGTCGCGGGCCTCGGCAATGCGGGTCTCGTCTCGATGGGGGCCGGCACGGCGCCGGGAACGGTGCTGACGGTCGCGGGCGACTATGTCGGCCTGGGCGGAACGATCGTGTTCAACACGCGATTGGGGGATGACGGCTCTGCGACCGACCTGTTGCGGATCGTCGGCAACAGTACCGGCACCAGCCTGGTGAAAGTGGTGAACGCCGGCGGCCTCGGGGCGCAGACCGATAACGGCATCAAAGTGATCGATGTGGCAGGCACGTCGGACGGCACGTTCGTACTCGTCGGCGATTTCACGACGAGCACGGGCCGGCCGGCAGTGGTCGGCGGCGCCTATGCCTATACGCTCGACCAGGGCGGCAAGGCCGATCCCGCGGATGGAGACTGGTATCTGCGCTCCGCACTGACCGACCCGGAAGGACCGGAAGGACCGGAAGGACCGCAAGGGCCGGAAGGGCCGGAACCGCTGTTCAATCCCGGCACACCGCTTTACGAGAGCTATGGGGCGGTGCTGCTGGGGATGAACGGCCTGCCAACCCTGCGTCAGCGGGTGGGCTATCGCGCCTGGGCCGACGGCGCGGCCGGCCCGGCGCGGACCGGCGGCGTATGGGGGCGCTTCGACGGCGCTTTCGGCCGGTTCCGCCCGGACCGCTCGACCACCGGCACGACGCGCGAGCGGGACGGCTATACGTTCAATCTCGGCGCCGACTTCAGCCTGATCGACGACACCGGCGGCGCGATGCTCGTCGGCGGGATCAATGGCCGCTATGCCATCGACCGCTCGGACATAGGTTCGGCCGAGGGCACGGGGCGGATCCGCACTGATGGCTACGGCCTCGGCGCGACGCTGACCTGGTATGGCGCCAATGGCTTCTATGCAGATGCGCAAGCTGCCGTCGATTGGTACACGGGCGATCTCGTCTCGCATACTGCGGGCAGGACCATGGCCGATAACATCAAGGGCCACGGGCTTGCCGCTTCGCTCGAGGCCGGGTGGCAGAACGGGATGGGCCACGGCTTCAAACTGACCCCGCAGGTGCAACTGGTCTGGTCGCGCGTCACTTTCGCCGCTTTCGACGATGCGTTCGGCGCGCGTGTCTCGGGCGGCAGGGGAGAAAGCCTGCGCGGCCGGCTCGGCCTCGCGCTCGACCATGAGAGCAGCGGCACCGATACCGAAGGCCGGCGCCGCACCGCGCACTTCTACATCGTGCCGAGCCTCACTTACGAATTCCTCGACGGAGCGAAAGTGACGGTGTCCGATGCCGACGGCGCCAATCCGGTCCGGTTTGCCAACCGTCAGGACCGGCTATGGGGCGGACTCGGCATCGGCCACATCAGCAGTTGGCACGACGGGAAGGTAGCGCTGTATGGCGAGGTCACTTTCGACACCAGCCTCGCTAACCTCTGGGCTTCCCGCGAACTGCACACCCGCATCGGCGCCCGCATCAAATGGTAGGGCCGGGAGCGCTTGTCAGCCTTCTTCGCGCCGGGTAGAATCGTGCGGGATATTTCTGGAGCAGGCACTTGTGATTTGTGAATCGCGAGAGCCTGCTCCAGGCCCCTGATCCCTCCATTCTCACTCGGGGCCGGACCATGGCGGACAGATTCATCTACGTACTCAACGGGCCCAACCTGAACCTGCTCGGCCTGCGCGAGCCCGGGATCTACGGCAGCGATACGCTCGACGACATCGCCGCCATGCTGGAGGACCGGGCTCGCCAGCTCGATCTCGCCATCGAGATGCGCCAGTCGAATCACGAAGGCCACCTGATCGACTGGCTGCACGAGGCACAGGCCGAAGGTGCGGTAGCAGTGCTGCTGAACGCCGGCGCTCTCACCCACACCAGCCTGGCGCTCTACGACGCGATCCGCTCGATCAGCACGCCGGTAATCGAGGTACACATCTCCAACCCGCATGCGCGCGAGGAATTCCGCCATAAAAGCTATGTCGGCATGGCCGCAAAAGGCGCGATCGCCGGGTTCGGAGCAAAGAGCTACCTGCTGGCACTGGAAGCGGCGGCGGGGCTTTAGAGCGGGATGCGGATAGTCCGGCGCCGCGCGCTTACTGGCCGGCGGGGGCCTGTGCCGGAGCGGAGCCTTGCCGGGTGGCGGCTTCTTCCTGGGCCTGGCGGCGGGCGTCGTATTCGCGTTCGGCCTGCTCGACCCGTTGCTGGGTTGCGGCCGCTTCGGCGTCGATCGTCGACAGGCGGCGGGCGCGTTCGGCGGCGATCAGTTCGCTGAAGCGGATTGCCGGCGCCTGGTTCCGTTCGGCATAGGACTTGCTGATGAACTGCTGGGCACAGCCGGTGAAGCCGCCCGCCCCGGCCGGCGTGCAGCTCATGGTGCCGCTCCTGCCGACCATCTCATAGGCCAGCACCTTGTTGTTCCAGGCGTCGTTCTGCGGACTGGCGGACCCGCGCAGCTCTTCGGGTATGCGATAGCGCTCGCCCTCGTCCTTGCGCGCGCAGACGGTGATCTCGTCGCCCCTGGGCTGCGGGCATTCGTCCCGGCCGTACACGATGACCATGTTGACCCTGTCGCCGGAGGCTTCCTCGTCCTGCGCCATGGCCGGCCGGGGAAGGGCGAAAAGAGCCAGGACGGAAACCGGAACCGAGGCGGCGAGAGCGAGTCGGGCGAAAGTGGGACGGGGCACGGGTACGATCCTTGCGCTGTATCGGGGCGATATAGGGCGGCGAGCCGGTGAATGATAGCTGAAGGTGCGGGTTTTTGTCGCCGCCTGCGCAATGCGTTCTTTCGCGCGGGCCGCGCCGGCGCTCAGATGCGTTCGGACAGGCCGATGGCAATGCGGCAGCCGAGGCGGATCGCGGCCGAGACCAGCGGATAGAGCGGCGCCTGCTCCGCGCCCGCCGCCAGCGCCGCCTCACGATGGGCGCGCTCGTCGCTGCGGAATTCATCGATAAGCCCCGCAAGCTCGGGGTCGGTATCGCCCAGCGCCGCAAGCTGGCGGCTATAGTGGCGGTCGATCTCCTCCTCGATGGCGGCGGTGCAGGCCATCGCGGTCGCCGGCCCGGCCAGCGCGGTGGCCGCGCCCAGAGCGAAGCCGGCGACGCTCCACAGCGGTTGCAGCGCGGTCGGTCGCACGCCGCGCCGGGTCAGCAGCGCATCGAACCGGGCGCGGTGCGCCGCTTCCTGCGCGGCCATCGCGGCGATTTCCGCGGAGCGCGGCGCGCGCGTGCCCATCACCGCGAGCTGGCCAGCATAGATCCGCGTCGCGCCATATTCGCCCGCCTGGTCGACGCGCAGCATGGCGGCGGTGTCGGTGCCGCTGTCGGCCGGCGCCCCGCTCACCGTGCCGCCTTTCCGCCACGCCGCAGCAGCAGCGCGATCGCCAGCGCCGCGGCCGCCGAGAACAGGAAATTCCAGCCGGCCAGCGAAACGCCGAACAGGGTCCATTGCGCCACGTCGCAGCGCACCAGCGGCGCATTCATGATCGCATCGAGCGGATTGCCGCCGCTGGCCGTCACCGTGCTGGTGCAGGCGGTCAGCCCTTCCCACCACTGGTATTCGACCCCGGCATGATAGGCGCCGATCACGGCCGAAACGGCGATTGCCAGCGCTGCCAGTGCAATGGGCACGCGGCTGCGCGGCATGGCGAAAGCCAGCAGCGCCGGCGCCAGCGCGGCGAAATGGGCATAACGCTGCCACCAGCACATCTCGCAGGGGAACAGGCCGAAGGCATATTCCCCGATATAGGCACCGCCCAGCAGCGCCAGGGGTGTTGCCAGCGCCAGCCAGCGCGCCGGGCGAAGGCCGTTACTTTTTGCCACGGCTGCCCGCTCCTGCGACAAGCTGCGCGCCTGCGCCGGTGCGGCGCAGCGTCTCGACGGCATAGCTCAACTGGAAGTCGGTGATGCCTTTCGCCTTGAGCTGATCGGCGGTCATCTTGAAACGCGGATCGTCCTGCTTGTCGGTTTCGAGTTGCTTGTCGTCGAGATTGACCTCGTTGATCAGGTGGCCGCGCAAGTCGGATTCGCGCAATACCCGTCCGGCCCGTCCGGCCGCGTCGGGGTCGGTAAGCTGCGGCACGCGGATGTCGGGCTCGATCCCGCCTTCCTGCACCGAATGGCCCGAGGGCGTGAAATAGCGCGCGGTGGTGAGCTTGATCGCGCTGGTGCGGTCGAGCGAGAACATCGACTGCACGCTGCCCTTGCCGAAGGTGCGCTCGCCCATGATGATCGCGCGGTGCTGGTCCTGCAACGCGCCGGCGACGATTTCCGAGGCCGAGGCGCTGCCGGCATCGACCAGCACGACCAGCGGAATCCCCCTGGCGACATCGCCCTTGAACACGGATTCGGCGCGGTAATATTCGTTCTCGCCGGCAACACGGCCGCGCTGCGAGACGATCTCGCCCGAAGTGAGGAACAGGTCCGACATGCCGACCGCCTCGTCGAGCGAGCCGCCCGGATTCGAGCGCAGATCGAGCACCAGGCCGGCAAGCCTGCCGTCCGTCTGCCGCTTCATGTCGGCCACCGCATCATAGACGTATTTGCCGACATCGTGCGAAAACTCGTTGACCGTGATCACCCCGACGGTGCCGTCGAGCTTGTACGTCACCGGCTCAAGCTGGATCACGCCGCGGGTGACGGTGACATCAAACGGATCGTCGCGGCCCGGCCGGAAGATCGTCAGCCGGATGGCAGTGCCCGCCTCGCCGCGCATCCTGGCCACGGCTTCGTCGAGATCGCCGCCGTAATAGAGCTTGCCGTCAAGGTGGGTGATATAGTCACCCGCCTTGATGCCCGCCTTTTCGGCGGGGCTGCCGCGGAAGGGCGAGACGACTTTCACCGCTCCGTCGTCCATCACCACCGACAGGCCGAGGCCCGAATAATTGCCGTCGATCATCGTCTCGAGCCGTTGCAGGCTGGCGCCGTCGAGATAGGAGGAGTGCGGGTCCAGGCTTGCGAGCATGCCGTTGATCGCGCCCTTGATCAGCTTGTCGTCGTCGACATCGTCGACATAGTTCTGTTTCACGATCTTGTAGATTTCGAACAGCTTCTGGAACTGCGGACCCGACCGGCTATCGACCGCGGCGAGCCCGGCGGTAGTCACCGGCAGGAGCGCGACAGTGCCGACCAGCAAGGCGGCACGGGCCAGGGAGGCAAAGGTCGTCGGCATGATGCGTCTTTCAAACTGGGACGGGCCTTCTATCGCGGCCCGCGGATGAATGCCAGATGGCGGTTTTGCAGAAGTCATTGCGGCCGCACGAAAGCAAGCGGGTCGACGGGCTCGCCGCCGCGTCGCAGTTCGAGCGTGATCACCGCCTGCCCCGGCCCCCCGCTCTGCCCCGAGGCGGCGACACCGAGCGGCGATCCCGTCACGAGCTGCGCGCCGATGCCGGTATCCAGCCGGGCCAGGCCGGTCACCAGCGAGGTCCAGCCCCCGGGATGCTCGATGATGACGATAGTGCCGTATCCGCGATAGGGGCCGGCGAAAGCGACGCGCCCCGGTGCGGGCGCCACGATCTGCGCGCCGGGGCGCGTTGCCAGGGCGATGCCGCGCACGCGCGGGCCTGCCGTGAGCCTGTCGCCGAAGCCGCTGACCAGCCGGCCGGCGACGGGCAGCATGTAGCTTGCCGGGCCGGCGGGCGCCGGCTGCCGTGTTTCCATCGGGATGACCTCGGCATCCTCGGGCCGGGCCGGACGCATGACCGGCCCCGGCAGCAGGGCCAGTGTCTCGCGCAGTGCGCCGGCCCGGCGCAGCTCGCCGGTGAGCGCATCCAGATCCTGCGCCCGCTCGGCCAGCGCCAGCGCCCGCTCGGCCTCGCGGTCGGCCTCGCCGGTCACCTGGCGCGAATCGAGCCGCTGGCGCATTTCGAGCGTGGCCAGCGCCCGGCGCCTGGCGGTGAGTTGGGCCTCGCTTTCGCGTAGCCCGCGCGCGGCCAGTTCCGCCCGGTGCTGCAACGCGCGGCTGCGTGCGATCTCGGCGCGCAGGGCGGCGGTCCGGCGCTGCACTTCGGGCAGCATCGTGGCGAAAAGCGCGCGCATGTACATCGTATCGCGCACCGAGCCCGGCCGCAACAGGGCCAGCACCGGCGGCCGCCGCGAAAGCCGTTGCAGCGCCGCGGTGAGCCGCACCAGCGGCTGCTGCCGCCCGGCGAGACGCGTGCGCAACGCGGCCTGTTCGAGCGCGATCAGCCGTGCCTCGGCCTCGCGGCCGGCGATCTCGGCTTCGGTCTGCTGGATGCGCGCGGCGATGGCAGCGGCTTCCTGTGCGGTACGGTCGGCGGCGGCGGCGGTGCGCGCCGCGGCGGCTTCCAGCGTTTCCGCCCGCCCGCGCGCGGCGCGGCCTTCGGCGCGGGCCTGTGCAAGCGCGCGCTGCGTTTCGGCCAGATCGTCATGGCCGGGCGCCTGCTGCGCCGATGCCGCCACCGCCGCCAGCGCGGCGGCAGGCAGGAGGAAGCGCGGCAGGGAGCGCAGTGTGAACGCCATCGCCCGCAGTCTAGAGCAAGATGCGTGATTTGTGAATCACGCATCTTGCTCCAGGTTTTTGTTGTCGCATCGTTTTTTACGCAAAACCGGTTCCCGCTTTTGCGCACGATGCTCTAACCGGACCGGTGGTAGGGATGGCCGGCGAGAATGCTGGTCGCGCGCCATAATTGCTCGGCAAGCATGGCGCGGGCCAGCAGATGCGGCCAGGTCATCGCCCCGAAGGCGAGCAGCAGGTCGGCCTTGCCGCGCGCGGTGTCGCCGTGGCCGTCGGCCGCGCCGATCAGGAAGCGCGCCTCGCGCACGCCCTCGTCGCGCCAGCGGCCGAGCAGGGCGGCGAATTCTTCCGACGAGAGCTGGCGGCCGCGCTCGTCGAGCAGCACCTCGCGCGAGGGGGAGAGCGCAGCGGGAAGCGTGCCGCCGCTGTCGGGCAGCTCACTGAGCCTGAAAGGCCAGGCCACGCGCCGGGCATAGCGGTCGACGAGATCGGCTTCGGGCGAGCGGCCGATCTTGCCGCGGGCAATGATATGGAGCTTCAGGTCACGCCGCTCCGGTTGCCGGTGTGTCTCCGAAGGCCCACATCCGTTCGAGATTGTAGAAGCTGCGCACTTCGGGCCGGAAAAGATGCACGACGACATCGCCGGCATCGACCAGCACCCAGTCCGCGGCGGGCAGGCCCTCGATGCGCGCGGAGCCGAAGCCGCCATGCTTGATGCGCTCGGCGAGTTTCTGCGCCATGGCCGTCACCTGGCGGGTCGAGCGGCCCGAGGCGATGACCATGTGGTCGGCAATCGTCGTCTTGCCTTCGAGCGGGATGGAAACGATGTCCTGCGCCTGATCGTCGTCAAGCGAGTTCAGCACCAGCGCGTGCAGCGAGTCTCTCTCGGCGGTGAGGGGCGTGGCCGGGGGAGCGGCTGGGGCCGGGGCGGCGGCGCCGGCAGCGGCCGGCTGGGATTGCGCCTGGTTCATGTAGCTCGAAAAATCTCCTCTGAAGAATCGGAAGCGAAAACGGGAAGCGGGCCGATGCGATCGATGCCGGTGCCATCGGTGCTGCCGCGTTGCGCCGGATGGCGCAGTGCCGGGCAGGCGTTCGGCGGGCCGGCCACGCTATGCCGCATCCGGGGGGACGGGACGATGCGTCACCCCATCGCGCAAACCGCCTGTTTTCAGGCTGCTTGCCCAGTGCGGATCGGCCTGGCGGATTGCCGTGGCCGAACGCCGATCGGGATCGAAACGCAATAACACCAGCGCCGGAGCGCTCCATCCAGTCCGGTTGCGAAAACCAGCGACAGGCATCCGGTAGCGCCTGAGCCAGACCATCGCGGGGCTCGCGATGGCCATGGCATCATAGCCGGGCCGCGCCACTACTGCAATCGGCATGAGCCGCGCGATGCCGCGCCAGTCTTTCCACCGGACGAACTGGGCGAGATTGTCGGCTCCCATCAGCCAGACGAAGCGCCGCTTCGGCCAGCGCCGCCGGAGCCGCTTCAGCGTGTCGACGGTAAAGCGCGTGCCCAGCTCGCGCTCGACCGCGGTGGCGCGGATCGGCGCGCGCCGCGCCATGCGCCGGGCCGAGGCAAAGCGCTGCGCCAGCGGTGCCATGTCTGCCGCCGGCTTCAGCGGATTGCCCGGCGAAACCAGCCACCACACCTCGTCGAGCCCCAGCGCCGCGATCGCGGCGAGCGAGATGCGCCGATGCGCGCCGTGCGCCGGGTTGAAGCTGCCTCCCAGCAGGCCGATGCGGCTGGTGCGGTCGTTGCGCATAGGGGGCGCTATCCTTTCGCGATTCCATCCGGCGCGAAACAGGCGGGGGACGGGATCAGGGGCGAACCTGTCCCGACCCGCGCACCACCCATTTGTAAGTCGTCAGCCCTTCCAGCGCCACCGGCCCGCGCGCGTGCAGCCGGCCGGTGGCGATGCCGATCTCGGCGCCCAGGCCGAACTCGCCGCCGTCGGCGAACTGGGTGGAGGCGTTGACCATGACGATGGCGCTGTCGACTTCGGCGAGGAAACGCTCGGCCGCGGCCGCGTCGCCGGTGACGATCGCATCGGTGTGGTGCGAGCTGTGGCGGGCGATGTGAGCGAGCGCGGCATCGAGCCCGTCGACCACCGCGACCGACAGGATCGCGTCGAGATATTCGGTGTCCCAGTCGTCGGCGGCGGCCGGCAGCACGCGCGGATCGAGCGCGCAGGCGCGGGCATCGCCGCGCAGCTCGCAGCCGCCATCGATCAGCGCGGCCACGATTTCGGCCGAATGCGGGAAGCGGGCATCGAGCAGCAGGGTTTCCATCGCGCCGCAGATGCCGGTCCGGCGCAGCTTGGCGTTGAGCGCGATCGCCCTGGCCATCACCGGATCGGCCGCGGCGTGGATATAGGTGTGGCAGATGCCGTCGAGATGGGCGAGCACGGGCACGCGCGCATCGGCCTGAATGCGCGCGACCAGGCCCTTGCCGCCGCGCGGCACGATCATGTCGATAAGCCCGGCCGCGGTCAGCATGGCGCCGACCGCCGCGCGGTCCTGCACCGGCACGAGCTGGATCGCATCGGCGGGGGCGCCGGCCGAGGCGAGGCCCTGTGCCAGCGCGGCATGGATCGCCCGGTTGGAATGCACCGCCTCGCTGCCGCCGCGCAGCAGCACGGCATTGCCCGAACGGAAGCCGAGCGCCGCGGCGTCGGCGGTCACGTTGGGGCGGCTTTCATAGATGATGCCGATCA